>JBILFP010000079.1:0-7485 GCA_044351535.1 Methylacidiphilales bacterium | reverse complement strand
AAATAGAGGGCCGCCGTCCAGCCGGCGCAGCCACTCCCCAGAATCACCGCATTTCTCATCCAAAATGCATATCGCCGACCAAGGAGAGCGTCCAAACATCCCTCGGTTCTTTTTCACATTCCTCATCCGCTTTTCGGCAAAAAAGTTTCCCGCTTCCCCTCCCAAACGCTACGAAGGATCCATGGCCCAAGCCGACAAACTCGACGAGATTTTCCGGATGCAGGAGATCCTGAACAAAAAGATCGGGGTCGACCTATCCAATCTCTCCCCCGAGGACAAAACCAAATGGGCCCTCAACTACTCCCGGGCGATGACCCAGGAGATTGCCGAGTTGATCGACAGCTTTCCTTGGAAGTGGTGGGCCAAGTATCAGAAAATCGACGAACAAAATGCCCGGGTCGAGGTCGTCGACCTTTTCCACTTCCTCGTCTCCTTGGCCCAGACCCTTGGGATGACAGCTCAAGACATCTACGACGGTTACATCAAAAAGAACGAGGTGAACCACAAGCGTCAGGAATCCGGTTATGCCGTCAAAGACCACGCTGACTCCCGCCATATTTAAGCCTTAAAGGGCTTTGGATTTTTCTCGGATCGTAATTTTTACTTAAATATATATAAGTAATTGTTTATCATATTTTTACACCTCTAGACTAGCCTAGGTTTAAGGACTTTTTCTTCGATTTACCTCGAAATTCTTGGCTGTTTTGTGCTTTAGTCATCATTCGTGAACAGAACGAAAACCATCCGTAAACCCAAGGCTCTGGCCGAAAAGACCAAGGCCACCAAGACGCGCCTCCAACCGCCTCGGATGGGTTGTGACCTGCTGGTGGACTCCCTGGAGAAAGTTGGAGTCGACACCATCTTCGCTTATCCGGGCGGGGCTAGCATGATGCTCCACCAGTCCCTCACCCGCTCGAAACAGATCCGCACCATTCTCCCCCGTCACGAACAGGGCGGCGTGTTTATGGCCGAGGGTTACGCCCGCGCCACCGGCAAGGTGGGCGTCGTCATGGCCACCTCCGGTCCCGGCGCCACCAACCTCGTCACCGGCATCGCCGATGCCTTCATGGACTCCGTCCCACTCATCGCCATCACCGGACAAGTGCCCACGACGGCCATCGGTCGCGGTGCGTTCCAGGAAACCGACGTGTTCGGAGTGACTCTTCCGATCGTCAAACACAGTTATCTCGTGATGAATCCGGCGGACATTCCGCGGATCGTGGCGGAGGCATTTCACATCGCCAACACCGGCCGCCCCGGTCCGGTGGTCATCGACATTCCTAAAGACATTCAAAAGGCCACCGCCCAGACCTCCTGGCCCCCGATGCTCGACATCCCCGGCTATCGCACACCCCCTGCGGCGGATGAGCACGCTCTCCATGAAATCCTGGGTTTGATCGACAAGGCCGAACGCCCTGTCCTGTACGTGGGAGGAGGCATCATCACCTCCGGTGCGGCGGAGGAATTGCAAAAATTTGCCCGCACCACCGGAATTCCCGTCACGACCACCCTCATGGGCATCGGCTGCTTCCCGGAGAACGATCCTCAGTCCATGAAATGGCTGGGCATGCACGGCACCGTTTACGCCAACTACGCGGTGGACGAGGCCGACCTCCTGCTCGCCTTCGGCGTCCGTTTTGACGACCGCGTCACCGGCAAGGTGTCGGAGTTCGCCAAGAAGGCGACCATCGTTCACATCGACATCGACAACTCGGAGCTCAACAAAAACAAAGCCGTGCAACTGCCGATCCTGGCCGACGTCCGCACTGCCCTGCGCCAGCTCAACCAGTTGCTCGCCCGGCGTTCCACCGCCTCGCTGCCCAAGCGTTTCACCAAATGGCGGGAAAAGATCGAGGGCTGGAAAAAGAAATATCCTTTTACTTACTCCCCGGTGCCAGGCCGGATCATGCCCCAGCAGGTCATCGAGGAGCTCTGCCGTCTGACCAAGGGCGAAGCCATTCTCACCACCGGGGTGGGCCAGCATCAGATGTGGGCCGGCCAGTTTTACGATTTCCACCAGCCGCGCAGTTTTCTCACCTCCGCCGGCCTTGGTGCGATGGGCTTTGGTTATCCGGCCGCCGTGGGCGCCAAGGTGGCCTGCCCAAACCGCGAAGTCATCGACATCGACGGGGACGGATCTTTCCTCATGAACGTGCAGGAATTGGCCACCGCTATGGCGGAAAACATTGCCGCCAAGGCAATCATCATCAACAACCAGTATCTAGGTATGGTCGTGCAGTGGGAGGATCGCTTCTTCTCTAGCAACCGCGGCCACACCTTCCTGGGCGACCCGAACAACACGGAGAAAATCTTCCCCGACTATCTCCCCATCTGCCAGGGCTTCGGCGTACCAGCTGAGCGTATCACCAAGCCCGAACAGATCCGCCCGGCGCTCGAGCGCCTCCTCGCCGCGAAGACCGCCTACGTCCTCGATGTGATGGTTCCGTATACCGAGCACGTTTTGCCGATGATTCCGGCCGGCGCCACCGTGAAGGACATGATCCTCGAACCGATGCAACTCGGCGACGCCCCGCTGCAGTCCGAAGTTCCAGGTTAAGCTTTTTCCTGACGGTACGCCCGAGCCAGCAGGCTGACGGGCTGGGACACCCGCACCCCGCACCCCTGAAGCCGCAGGCCCGTGGAGATTTGCAGATGGCACCCGGGGTTGGAAGTGGCCACCGTCCCGGCGCCCGTGGACCGGATGTGGCCCACTTTTCTCTCCCGCAGCGCCGCCGCAGTTTCTGGCTGGGTGATGTTGTAAATTCCCGCGCTGCCGCAACACCAGGTCGATTCGGGCAATTCGACCAACTCCAATCCGGGGATGGCCCTGAGGATTTCCCTCGGTTGCCGGGCAATCTTTTGCCCATGACAAAGATGGCAGGCCTCGTGATAAGTCACCTTTTCCCGGATCTCGGATCGTGGCGCACGAAACTCTACCTCCACCAACCACTCATGAATGTCTTTCACCTTCCGATCCCACTCCTCCGCCTTCTCGGCGTACCGCGGATCTGCCCGCAGAAGTTGTCCATACTTCTTTAAATGGGATCCACAACCAGCCGCGTTGCTGATGACCGCATCCAGGGAGAAAGGATCCAGCAGATCGATCATCCTCCGAGCCAGGATCTCCGCGGTTTCCGGGTCGCCGTTATGGGCATGAAGAGATCCGCAACAGGGTTGCACCGCAGGGGTGACCACCTCACAGCCGTTCGCCAATAAAACGTCTGCGGTATCGCGGTTAATGTGACTAAAGGCCAAGTCCTGCACGCACCCGGTGAGCAGGGCCACTCGAAAGCGGACGGACCCCTTTGGTTTCTCGAGCAATTGGATCAGTTGCGGGGAAAACCTTTTCTGAATGACTGGAGTCATGGGTTCCAGCTCCCGTAACCGCTCCGGAAGCAAACAGTTTAACCCCAAACCACGGAGCAGAGTTTGTGCTCCGCTGATCTGATAGAGCCAAAACAGCCTACCCACCCAGCGAAGAAGCCGGGGGTGCGTAAACAGAAACTTCAGGGTCAGAAAACGAACGGTCGTGCGGAAGGGATTGGCCAAGGCGCCGGCCCGCTCGACTTCCGCCCGGGCAGTTTCAAAGAGATGGGTGTAATCCACGCCCGCCGGGCAGGCGGTTTCGCAGGCCAGGCAGCCGAGACAGTATGACATCTCGTCTCCAAAACCCCGGGTGGGCGTGAGCTGGCCGTCCGCAATCGCACGCATTAGTGAAATCCGCCCCCGCGGACTATGTTGCTCCTCCTTGGTCGCGTCGTAGGTCGGGCAGGCCGGTAGGCACATGCCGCAGTGCATGCACTGCTGAAGGATGGAGTAGTCGAGCGACGCCAGCGTCTCTGTGGAACTCATCAAGAGAGGTCGAAAATTTTCCCGGGATTGAGCAATCCATCCGGGTCGATGGCTTGCTTGATCCGGCGCATGATCTCCACATTCATTTTGCCCACGGCGTTTTGTAAAAACTCTTTCTTGGCCAGCCCCACGCCGTGCTCCCCGGTGATCGTGCCACCCAATTCCACGGCCTTCTGAAAAATCTCCTTCATGGCTGACTCTACCCTATCCATCTCCTCCCGGTTTTTCTCATCCGTGAGAAAGGTCGGATGCAGGTTTCCATCCCCCATGTGTCCGAAGGTACCGATTTTGAGACGATGCCTCCGGCTGACGTCCTGAATGAAGCGGATCATCTCCGGTAAGCGATCCCGCGGCACCGTCGCATCTTCCAGGATGGTGGTGGGACCCACCCGGGCTAAAGCCGAGAAGGCGGTTCGGCGCGCGGCCGCCAACGAGGCGGCTTCAGCCGAGTTGGCCGCAGTCTTGAGGGAACGGGCCCCGTTTTCCCGCGCGATCTTCTCCATGGCCGACGCCTCCGCCTCCACCGCCACGGGATGCCCATCCGTCTCCATCAACAAAATTGCCTCCGCATCCCGAGGTAGGCCGATTTTGGCATAGTCCTCTACGCAGTGGATCGTGACTCGGTCCAAAAACTCCAGGGTACAGGGAATGATTTTAGCGGCGATGATGGCCGAGACCGTCCGAGCCGCTTGCTCCATATCATCGTACACTGCCAGCATGGTTTTCCGTGCCGCCGGTGGCGGGATCAATTTCAGCAAAACCTGCGTGATTACCCCCAAGGTTCCCTCGGAACCGATAAAGAGATCGCGCAGGGTGTAGCCGGCCACATCCTTGACGCACTTGTTTCCCGTCCAGATCACTTCGCCTCCAGGCAAAACCACCTCGAGACCCATCACATAATCCCGGGTCACCCCGTATTTCAGCCCTCGCAGTCCGCCGGAATTCTCCGCTACGTTTCCGCCGATCGTGGAGATCTTCATCGAACCAGGATCCGGGGGATAAAAAAGCCCGACTTTTTCCGCCGCCTCGGTGATCGCGCTGGTGATCGCACCGCTCTCCGCCCGCAACGTCAGGTTGGCCGAATCCACTTCGAGAATCTTATCCATCCGGGTGAGACAGAGGACGATTCCCCCTGCCACCGGCACGCTGCCCCCGCTGAGCCCTGTGCCCGATCCCCGGGTTACCACCACGATTTTATTTTCCGAAGACCAACGCAGAATTTTGGATACTTCTGCTGTGGTTCTGGGAAAAACCACCGCGACAGGCAGTTGTTGGAGGGCAGCCGTTCCGTCAAAGGAGTAAGGAATCAGTTCTTCCGGACGGTCCCGCACCTCCAATCCGCTGCATTCTGCCTGCAGCGAGGCGACGACATTGCCAGCGGAGGCCATGGCAAAACTATGGGCAATCGCCCCTTCCACCCCAAGCGCGGAGAAATCAGCTGAGGGTGACCTTGAGCTTGAAAGGACTGTCGTCGGAACCGATCAGAATCTCGTTCGTTCCCCCGTGCAAATCCGCGGTCAGGGTGTCTTCCGCCAGGCCAATGGGCTTGTCCCCCACCATGGTTCCCAGCGTACTGCCCCGATCCCGCACAAAAAAATGGTCGCCCTCCCGCTCGATGGAACAGTGATTCCGGGAGATCTGGTACGGTTTGTCATCAGCGATGGCCAGGTCGTTGGCAGCAAAGACCGTGGCTCCTTTGCCTTGGACCTCATGTTTGCGGCCGATGCGGAAAGGGAACTTGGTGATGGTGATCACCGGCTCAGGCAAGCGTGCCTTGGCGTGTTCCGTAAGCGCCTCCAAAACTACGGAGGTATAACCGCCGGCCGGAGGAGGTGGCGGAGCCGGCTTGGCAGCGGCCACCGGAGCCCCCGGGGCGGGAGTCGCCACAGGAGCAACCGTCCGGGTTAATTCAAGCGAAGGAGGCGGCGCGATCGGGGCGGACACCGGTGCCACCACGCGCGGGACCGGCGCGGCCGTCAGAGCCGCAGCCGCGGCACCGGAAGCCAAGGCCTGCTCGGCTTTGCTGCGAAGACGCATTTCCAGCCGGAGCCGGTCGTTGGCCGTACGCAACCGCTCGAAAAAGGAAGCCATGTATGGGATGAGAACTTCCGGACGCGATAGCACCAGTTCGTTGAAGTTTTCCGGTGTCAGCACCTCACATTCGGTCACTTCGAGTGCCTGGGCGGAGGCCGAACGGGGACGTTCGTCCACCATGGCCATCTCCCCAAAGATGTCTCCCTCCCCAAGCTGGGCGAGGATCACCGGCTTTCCGTCTGCCACGATGCTAATTTCCACACGGCCCCGCAGGATACGGTAAGCCTCCTGGCTGTTTTCCCCCTCCCGGAAGACCACCTGCCCCGGCTGAAAAACGGCATGGTTGGACATGAAGGATCAAGATGGGGGTTTGGGTTCCTGCGGGCAAGTCCGCGGGACCCGCTTTGGACGTTGAGCCTATCCCGCGGGTCTTTTATTCAAGAAGGGCGATGCATCACACCCGAATGCTTTTCCTTGGACTTTGGATGGCATGGGCTCTGGTCGCCTGCCAGCCGACGCTCAAACCCTTTCGTCTCCCGGAAGGGATGAGCTTCCAGGACCTCGTCACCGGCCAGCCGTACGATGTCTCATCTCTTCGCGGCAATCTTCTCCTTTTGAATTTCTGGGCCGCCTGGAGCCCCGCCAGCATCAAGGAATTGCCTGAGCTGGCGGAGTTGGCCAAGGCCTTTGGTCCAAAGGGGCTCCTCGTTTACGGGGTGTGCCTGGATGATGCCCCGGCTGCGGAACTGCTGGTTTTTGCCGAGCGGCAAGGGGTGCGCTATCCGTTGATTTGGCCGGGTCAGACTCTCCTCGACACCATTCAGCCCCTCGAAACCATTCCCTACACTGTGCTCATCGACAACGACGGAAAAATCGTCGCCCGTTTCCGGGCGCCCTTCAAACCCCGCGACCTCCGCGAAGCGATCGAAAAAAACCTTTAGACGCCGGTCTCAGCCACCAAATCCTCGCACCAAGGCAGCACGGTCTCCATCGGCAGACCAACAACGTTGCTCCGCGATCCCTCCACCCGCTCCACCAAGCGGTCGCCGCCGTCCTGCAAGGCGTAGGCCCCGGCCTTGTCCAACACGTCGATCTCCCGGACATAAGCCTCCACCTCATCGGCCGAGAGCTCCCGAAACTTCACCCGGGTCCGGACCACGCTCTCCCGAATCTTTTTGCCGTCCGGCAGGACCAAGACCGCCGCTGTGACCACTTCATGGGTCCGGCCGCTGAGCCACGACAACATCTGCCTGGCCACCTCCTCATCCGCCGGCTTGCCGAGCACGCGACCTTCACAGACCACAATGGTGTCGGCCGCCAGGACCGGTTGGCCGGGATGTCGCTCCGCCACGGCCCGCGCCTTCCGGCGAGCATTGCCCCGCGCCAGCTCGCCGGGCTGAATTTCAGGAAAGTCCTGCGCCGACCACTCCTCCACCTGCGGCGCCTCCACCCGGAAGGACACGCCGGACTCCCTGAGCAGGTCCGCCCGTCGCGGCGAGGTGGACGCGAGGATCAGTCGCACCCCACGACCCTGCCCCCGCCTTCGGGAAGAGGCACGCCCGGAGTGTGGAAGTTATTCTTCCTTATCCGCTTTTTTCC
>JBILFP010000078.1:0-7533 GCA_044351535.1 Methylacidiphilales bacterium | reverse complement strand
AGATCCTGACTAAGGCCCAGGCGGCCCTCGCAGCCGCCAAGTCCTAAGTCCCTCCCCCTGCCGGCATGGCCACCTCGTCCGCCAAAAAGACGCCAGCCACGGAAGGGGCTACCGCCGCGCCCAAAAAGCCCCGCGCCCCCAAGGCCACTGCCGACAAGGAAGCGCCGGCCAAGAAAACCACCGCCAAGTCCAAGACCCCTTCCGCAACGGTAGAACCCGCGGCTGTCGCTACCGTCGCCAACACCGCTCCCGAACCCACCCCAACTCCTGTGACTTCCTCGGAAGCTCCGACCGCCGAGGGCCCTGTCGACGAATCGAAAATCATCCAGATGAAGCCGCCGATCCAGGTCCGCGACCTGGCCACCCGGCTCAACCTGAAACCGTTCCAGCTCATTCACGAGCTGATGGAGATGAATGTCTTCGCCACCCTCAACCAGACGCTCGAGGAGCCCGTCGCCAAGAAGATCTGTGAAAAGCGCGGCTTCGTCTTCATGGCGGAAAAGCGCAAGGAGGGCGGCGGCGTGCACAAGGTCGCCCCCGTCGTCGAACCGCCCAAACCCAAGCCCGTCCTTTCCGCCAACCTCAAGCCCCGTCCGCCCGTCGTTACCTTTATGGGTCACGTCGACCATGGCAAAACCTCCCTGCTGGATGCCATCCGTCGCACCAAGGTGGCCGCAGGCGAGGCCGGCGGCATCACCCAGCATATCGGCGCCTACTCCGTGAAGCGCGGCCAGCAGAGCATCACCTTTCTCGACACCCCCGGCCACGAGGCCTTCACCGCCATGCGCGCCCGCGGAGCCACCGTCACGGACATTGTTGTCCTCGTTGTCGCCGCGGATGACGGCATCAAGCCCCAGACCCTCGAGGCCCTCAAGCACGCCCAAGCCGCCAAGGTCACCGTGATGGTCGCGATCAACAAAGTTGACCTCCCCGGGGCCAACGTTGACCGCGTGAAAGGCCAGCTGCAGGAACAAGGCCTCGCCCCCGAGGAGTGGGGCGGCCAAACCGTTGTTTGCGAGGTGTCCGCCACCAAGGGTACCGGGATCGAAAAGCTTCTCGAGATGATCGGTCTACAGGCCGAAGTGCTCGAGCTACGCGCCGACCCCACAGGCCATGCACGCGCCCGCGTCATCGAAACCCAGATCGAGACCGGCCGCGGCCCCACCTCCACCGTCCTTGTGCAACAGGGCAACCTGAAGGTCGGTGACTCCTTCGTCTGCGGGCCGCACATGGGCAAGGTGAAGGCCCTCCTCAGCGACAACGGCGAGAATATCAAGGAAGCCGGTCCGTCCACACCTGCCCGCATCATCGGCATCACCGGCGCCCCCGCTCCTGGTGAGGAGGTCGTCGTCGTCGGTTCGGAACGCGAGGCTCGCTCCATCATGGAGGAGCGGCAGGAGGCTGACCGCACCACCCGTCTCGCCGCCGGCCCCACCGGCACCCCCGGTAACGTCACCTTGGAGAACCTCTTCGCCAGCATCGCCGAGGGCCAGAAGAAATGCCTCAAGATCATCCTCAAGGGAGACGTGCAGGGATCGGTCGAGGCCATCACCGAATCGCTCCGAAAGATCCAGAGCCAGAAGATTGACCTCGATATCGTCCTCTCCGCGATCGGCCCGATTTCCGAATCCGACATCCTTCTTGCCAAGGCGTCCGGCGCCGTCGTCATCGGCTTCAACACCAAGACCGACAACTCCGCCGCCAACGCCGCCAAGCGCGAGGGAATCCAGATCAAGCTGTTCAGCATCATTTACGAGTTGGTCGACCAAGTGAAGGAAGCCATGACCGGCATGCTCGATCCCGAACTGCGCGAGACCCCGCTGGGCACCGCAATCGTTAAAAAGGTGTTCGAGCTCTCCAAATTCATGGTCGCCGGCTCCCAGGTGCAGAGCGGCCGGATCACCAAGAGCGGCCGCGCCCGCGTCATCCGCAAAAAGCAGCCGATTTACGACGGCGGGGTGGTCACCCTCAAGCGCTTCCAGGAGGACGTCAACGAGGTGCGCCAGGGGCTCGAGTGCGGTATCCGGCTGGGCAATTTCGACGAGTACGAGGAAGGCGACATCATCGAGTGCTACCAGCTCGAAAAAGTCCCCCAAACCTTGTAATCGTTCGTTGGTACTTCCCTTCCACCTAATCCTTCCACCTCCCGCCAACCACCATGTCTTCCCGCCGACTAGTCCGTGTCTCCGAATCGATTCGCGGGGTTCTCGCCCGCCTCGTCAGCCGGGAGCGCACCCTGGAGGGCATGCTCCTGACCATCACCGGGGTCGATGTCAGTCCTGATCTCCGTCACGCCACGGTGTTTGTCTCCCATCTGGACGGGCGCACCCCCGACGAGCAGATCCTCCACGATCTCAACGCACTCAAGGAGGAGTGGCAGTCAGAGATCAACAAGGCCCTGCACATTAAGTACACTCCTAAACTCCACTTTAAGTTCGACGAGGCCCAGAAGCGCGGCGATCGGATCCTTCAGATCATGTCCGAACTGGACCCACCTGCCGACGGAAAGTCCTAAAACCACTTAAGCGTCACCGTAAGCGTAAACGACGAGATCAATCTTCCCCGTCAGGCGTCTTAACTGCTTTTTTTCTTCCCGCCACCCTCCCTCGGCGGCTTGTCCCCACCCTTCTTACCCCCGTTTCCTGCCTCTCCTTCACCCTCATCTTTATCCTCTCCGTCTTCCTCCACTGACTCCCCAGAGGCAAACTTCTTCTTCAGCTCCTGCAGGAAGGATGTCATGTCGGAAACCTTGTCCCAGACCTCCTTGGACACGTAGATCGGCTTCCCCGTCTCCAGGGCAACGGCGACGCAGTCACTAGGCCTTGCGTCGATCTCGGTGATGGACGTTCCGCCCGGCCCGATTTGCCGCAGGGTCAGCCGGGCAAAATACGTGTCATTCCGCAGGTCATTGATGATCACCTTGTCCACGGTGATCCCGAATCCTTTCAGGATGAGGTGGATCAGGTCGTGGGTCAGCGGCCGCTCCCGCTTCTCTCCCTTCAACAAAAGTGCAATGGAGGTTCCTACGCCGTGGTCGACATGGATGCTGAACGTCTTGGTCTCATTCCCTAGGAACACCGCCATGCCACTTGCGGCTGGCATAAGCCCAAGGATCTGTACCTGGATCGCGTCCGTAGCCACCTTATGATCCTAAGGTCGGCCACCGCGCCCGCAAGGATCCCTCCCTTACGACAATCGTTGCTTTTTCCTTCCGATTCCGTGTAAGAATGCGTTCGTGTCGGATTCGCCCGAAAAGTGGAAAATCGAGGATGCCGTGCGTATGTACGGGATTCACCGTTGGGGCAGCGGATATTTCGGCGTCAATCCCGCAGGCCACGTCACCGTCTATCCTGAGGGAGAAACCGGAACGGCCATCGACCTCATCAAAGTGGCGGAACGCGCCCGCGAACGTGGACTCCACTATCCCCTGTTGATCCGGTTTCACGATCTCCTGCGTCACCGTGTCCGCGCCATCAACGAAGCCTTTGCCGAGGCCATTAAATCCGCCCGTTACAAAGGCGAATACCGCGGCGTCTTTCCCATCAAGGTGAACCAGATGCGGGAGGTGGTGGAAGAGATTCTCGACGCCGGGGAGCCGTACCACTACGGCCTGGAAGTCGGCAGCAAACCGGAGCTGTTCGCCGCTCTTGCCCACCACCGCGATCCCGAGAGCCTCCTTGTTTGCAACGGGTACAAGGACGTGGAGTTCATCCGTACCGCCCTGCTCGGTCGCAAGCTCGGAAAAAAGGTCATCCTCGTTATTGAAAAGGTCGAAGAACTCCGCACGGCCATCGAGACGGCCCGCACCATGCAGATTCAGCCTCTCATTGGGATCCGGGTACGCCTATCCGCCCGCGGTGTCGGTAAATGGGCTCTCTCTGGCGGCGAAGGAGCCAAGTTCGGCCTCTCCACCGGCGAACTCCTTCAGGCGATCGGATACCTGCAGAAGGAAGGATTTGCCGACAGCCTGCAAATGCTCCACTTCCATGTCGGCTCCCAGATTCCCGACATCCTCGCCCTGCGCCGTGCGGTCCGCGAGGCCACGCGCTATTTCTGCCAGCTCCATAAGATGGGCCTAAAACCGGCCTATCTCGATGTCGGCGGGGGGCTCGCCATCGACTATGACGGCTCCCGGTCCGACTCGGAGAGCTCGATGAACTACACGCTGGCCGAATACGCGCGCGATGTAGTCCGCTCCGTCTCCGAGGTTTGCAAACAGGAAAAAGTTCCCCACCCCACCCTGGTCAGCGAAAGCGGCCGCGCCACCGTGGCCCACCACTCGGTCCTGCTGGTCGAGGTCTTCGGTACCATCACCAAAACCCTCCAGGAATTCACCCCGGCCAAGGAGAGCGACCCGGAATTTGTCCAACAGCTCTCCGAGTTGGTCGTGAATCTAACCCGTAAAAACCGTCGCGAATCCCTCCACGACGGTCTGGCGGTGAAGGAGGAGGCTGCCGCACGTTTTGACCTCGGCCTGCTTGACCTCGCCACCAAGGCCAAGGTGGAGGACAACTTCTGGCACCTCATCTCCCGGATCACCGCCATGTACAGCAACGGCCGTCCGCCCCCTGAGGAGGTCAAGGTGCTCGCCGACCAGTTGGGCCGCCAGTACCTCTGCAACTTTAGCGTCTTTCAGTCCCTCATCGATCACTGGGCCCTGAAACAGCTCTTCCCCATCGTGCCCGTCCAGCGTCTCCACGAGGCCCCCACTCACCAAGGCAAGCTGGTCGACATTACCTGTGATTCCGACGGCAAGATCGACACCTTCGTCAACGGCACCGGCACTCGCTCGACCCTTCCCCTGCACGACCCGAACGGGCATTCCTATCTCCTCGGCTTCTTTCTCCTGGGCGCTTATCAGGACGTTATGGGGGATCTGCACAACCTGTTCGGATCGGTCAACGAGGCCCATGTGTACCTCGATGCGGACGAGCCGGATGGGTTCTACATCGAGGAGACCATCCCCGGGTTCTCGATCGGGCGGGTGCTGGGCAACGTCCAGTACGAGCCCTCCCAGCTCTCCCGGATGATCAAGGCCCAGATCGACGAGGCCATCAAGGCCGACAAGCTAAAGGCCACCGAGGGCATGGGGCTGCTCGAGGCCTACGAAAAGGGTCTCTCCCACCCCACCTATCTCAGCCTCGAAACCCCCTAAGCCGACCCCTTTTGCGGTTGGCAAGGCCTTGGGGCCCAGCTAGGATTGAAATTTCATGGCCAAGAAGTCCAAAGCCAAAAAGAAGTCAAAAGCCCCTTCCCGCAAGGCCCCCAAGGCCGCGAAAAAGAAGGCAGTTTCGCGTTCTTCTTCCAAGAGCAAAAAGCCTGCGGCCAAGGTAGTTGCACCAAAAAAGCCCTCCGGCCCTCCTTTCCCGATCAAGACCCCGGCCCGTTTTCTTCGTCCCCTTGAGGAAAACATCAAACCGGCCAAGCCTCCAAAGTTTTCGGCCACTTTTCTCGAAAAACAAAAGACCAAATTGGCCGAACTGCGCGATCACATCCTTGACCAGATGCAGGGTGTGGCACAGGACAGCCTGCGTGAGCCCGCTTCGGGCGGAGGTTCCGCCTTCGGCATGCACCAGGCCGATGCCGGCAGCGACGCCTACGAGAAGGATTTCGCCCTCAGCCTGCTCAGCCAGGAACAGGACGCCCTTTATGAGATTGAGGAGGCCCTTAAGCGGATCGAGGCCGGCACCTACGGCGTCTGCGAGATGTCCGGCCAGCCCATTCCTGTGAACCGCTTGGAAGCCATCCCGTTCGCCCGTTTCACCGTCGACTGCCAGTCCCGCTTCGAACAGGAAAACAAGGGCCGCAACCGCTGGGAAAGCGCCCAACCCTTCTTGGAAACCGCCGACTCCTCCGACGAGGAAGGTGGCGAGGAATCCGAGGAAGAGGAAAAAACCAAGTCCAAGGAGTAACCCGCCATGCTCATCAAAAAACCCCGTCGTCCCCGTCGGATGAACCGGTCGGCTCCCCGCCGCCGGATCGACATCAACTCGGACGCTATTGATTTTCGTAACACGGAGCTGCTCCGCAAGTTCATCACCGAACGCGGAAAGATCCTTCCCCGGCGCGTCACGGGCATGCCGGCCCGTCTGCACCGCAAGTTGAACCAGGCCATCAAGCGGGCGCGTAACGCCCTCCTCCTCAAATGAGCCGTCGCTGCGAAGTCACCGGGGCCGTGCCCGCGCTCGGCCACCGCATCATCCGGAGCGGTAAATCAAAGAAGTCCGGCGGTATCGGTATGCACGTCACCGCTAACACCCCGCGGAAGTTCCGCCCGAACCTCCGCCGGAAAAAGCTCTACGTCCCCGAACTCGGCCGTCACGTGACCGTGCGCCTCACTGCCCGGGCCCTCAAGACGATCGATAAGAAGGGCGCTTACTCGACCCTCAAGCGCGCCGGCGTGATCTGAGGTTGGGTGGGGACGCCTACTTGAGGCGTCCGGGATGAACGTACTTCACTTCGTATCGGCTCCTGCCACCTCCCCGTCCGCGGAGGCCTTCTGGTCGGAAACCTCCGCCGCGCTCGCCTCCCGACAAGACGTTTCGGTCTACTTTTTTCATGAGGGTGCCACCGCCCTCCAGGATCCCCGTCTGCCGGATTTGATCCAAAAAGGCGCACGTCTGTTCTGCTGTCCCCGGGCGGCGGAGAGTTTTGCAGGCACCTCCGCCAACCAGGCCACCCTTGGCGGCCCTGGCCTTCTCGCCGAACTCATCGAACGCTCTTCTGCCTACCGCTCCTTCAACACGGCATGAAAAAGGTCGCGATCATCTGCCAATCCGCCCCGGGCTCGAAACGCCGTCTCGCTGAGGAGGCCGTCCGCCTCGCCGCCGGTCTGGCCGCCACGGGCCGTCTCCAGGTTGACCTGATTCTAAAAGACGGCGGCCTTCTCATTCTGGAACCGGAATTCAGCGGCTCCGCTTCCACCTGGGAAACCCTTGTCTCCCCTACCAGCCGGGTGCTGGTACCGGGCAACGCCACCCTTCCCTCCGGCGGTCCCAAGGTGGAGAAGGTCGCCGACCCCGAAACCTTGGCCCAAGCGGCCGATCTGGTCCTGCGATTTTAGGTTTTCGACTCGACTCCCCCGCACTTCTCCGCCATCCGAAGAGTCGTCCATGCTCGACCGCGCCAAGCTTAAGCACCTCCATTTCCTCGGCATCGCCGGCACCGGCATGGGCACGGTCGCCGCCATGTTCCGCGAACTTGGCCTGCAGGTCACCGGTTCCGACCAGGCCGTCTACCCCCCCATGTCGGACTTCCTCCGCAACCGCGGCATCGTTTTCCATGAGGGTTACCGCGAGGAAAACCTTAGCCCTAAGCCCGACCTCGCCGTGGTCGGCAACGTTATCTCCCGGGGCAACCCGGAACTTGAGGCCATTCTCACCCACCGAATTCCCTTCGTCTCCCTGCCGGAACTCCTTCGCGGCTGGTTTCTTTACCGTAGCCGGAACCTTGTCGTCACCGGCACCCACGGAAAAACCACCACCTCCACTATGCTGGCCTTCCTGTTGGAAAAGGGCGGTCTCCAACCCAGCT
>JBILFP010000013.1:0-22558 GCA_044351535.1 Methylacidiphilales bacterium | reverse complement strand
CGATCAGGGCGCGGGTGTCGGGCCCGGAGCCATCATCGGCGATGAGAATCTCGCCGGGCGGAACGGTTTGGTTGCGGAACCCGGCCAGGCAGAGCTCTAGCGGACGGAGATGGTTGTAGGTGCTGATGACGACGGTGATGCGGGAGGGAGAAATCATGGCACGGAGAATCGGTCGACAAACTTCCAAATTCGGTAGGCCACTTTTGATAAAAGTGGCAGCCACTTCCATCGGAAGTGGCCTACCTGGTTTGAATATTTCAAGGAAGCACTCATCCCGACAAATCCTTCACCTTTTGCTCGAGGATGGAGAGATGGGCTTCGGGATCGAGGGGTTTGCCGGTGGCGCGTTGGATCAGATCGCCGGCGAGAAAACGACGGCCGTGCGCATGGATATTTTGGCGCAACCATTGGAGCAGGGGCTGGTAATCGCGTCGGTCCAGGGAGGCCTGCAGATTCGGAAGATGCCCGTGGGCGGCCTGCCAGAGTTGGGAGCCGGTGAGGTTGCCCAAAGTGTAGGTGGGGAAGTAGCCAAAGCCGCCCAGTGACCAGTGGATGTCCTGAAGACAGCCCTTGGAGTCATCGGGGACCTTCAGGCCGAGGAGTTTTTGGAAGAGCTCGTTCCATGCGGCAGGGAGATCGCGGACTTTGAGATCCCCGGAAATAAGGCGGGTTTCGAGCTGGAAACGGAGAAGGATGTGGAGGTCGTAGGTGACCTCGTCGGCCTCGACGCGGATGAAGGAGCGCTCCACGGCATTGGCGGCGCGCCAGCAGTGCTCCCAGTTGTGGCCGGTTAAGTCGGGAAAGGCCCTAACGAGGTCCGGCCACCAGGCCTTCCAGAAAGCGTGCCCGCGGCCCACCCGGTTCTCCCAAAGGCGGGACTGGGATTCGTGGATACCGAGGGAAGCGGCCTGGCCCAGCGGCGTGCCGAGCTCTTTTTCGGGAAGGCCTTGGTCGTAGAGGCCGTGGCCGGCTTCGTGGAGAACGCCATAGAGGGAGACCATGAAATCCGTCTCGTCGTAACGGGTGGTCATGCGGGTGTCGTGGGGGCCGAGACCGGAGCAGAAGGGGTGGGTGCTGGTGTCGAGTCGGCCGGCGGCAGTGTCGAAGCCGATTTTGG
This sequence comes from Methylacidiphilales bacterium, assembly GCA_044351535.1. Classification (GTDB taxonomy): domain Bacteria; phylum Verrucomicrobiota; class Verrucomicrobiia; order Methylacidiphilales; family Verrucolacustridaceae; genus Verrucolacustris. Next base: position 21,441 of record JBILFP010000013.1, on the reverse strand, counting down.
GGAGAAGAGTTTGAAGAAACTTTTCCTGGTCGGCGCGGGGATAATGACCGGATAAGTTTTTGCGGGAGGGATGGGCCGGAATGGTGAAAGCCTTTTCGGCGATGGCGACGAGGCGGGGTTGGAGCTTGGCGAAAAGGGCGGTGACTTCTTTGGTCTTCCAGCCGGGCTCGAAACCTTCAAGAAGGGCGTCGTAGGGTTGGTCGGAGTAACCCCAGAGATCGGCCATGCGGCGGGAGAGGGTGAGGAGTTTTTCGAGGTGGGGAGCGAAGGAGGCGAAGTCGGACTTCTTGCGGGCCTCGACCCAGACGGAGCGGGCGAGGCCGCTGGCCCGCTCATTTTCCTCGACGAGGTCGGTGGGGATTTTGGTGGCGCGGTCGTAGTCGTGACGCCAACGGGCGAGGCAGGCGGCCTCGGGGCTGTCGGCGGGGGGGCTGGTGGATTCACAGGCGGAGAGCCAGTCGCCGACTTCCGGGGCGGTGGCGAGGCGGTGGGCGATGCCGGCGATTTGGGCGGACTGCTCTGCGCGGAAGGAGTGGGATTTGGGCGGGAGGAGGGTTTCCTGGTCCCAACCGAGGAGCCCCCCGGTGGCGCCGAGGAGGGCGAGTTCCCGTCCCCGGGCGCGCAGTTTCTGGTAGGCCTCAGGCAAGTCGGGCATCTGCTGATGATGCGACAAGAAAACATTCCATGGAATGTTGGAATGTTGGGGACGGGCCTAGGCCCGGCCCGGGGCGGGGGAGGGACGGGCCTAGGCCCGTCCCCGATACTATTGCGGGGAGGGGAGGGAGTCGGGGGAGAGGAGGCCGCGGGAGATGAGTTTTTGGGCGAATTCGATTTGGCTGGGGGCAAGGGTGGTGGCGGGTGCCTGGGGGAGGGGGCCGTCGAAAAGCTCGTAGTTAAAAAGCTGATGGGCGACCTGAGGGAAGCGGTCGGGCGGCAGGATGGGGATGGGGAGGGCGAGGCGGTTGTCGGGGTTCTGGTCGTTCTCGGGGATCATGGGGGGGAGGCCTTGGCCGAGTTTTACTTGGGCCTGAAAGCTGGTGACACCGAGGTGCTGGGCGACGTGGAAGTTATAAAGGAGCACTTCCTTGAGGGTGGTTTGCAGTTCCGTGGGGGGGCTGTCACCAGTGCGGCAGAGTTCCTCCAGCAACTCCTGCGGGGAGGCCTCGGCATCGTAGGCTTGGCAAAGCCAGTAGAGGACCAGCAGGAGCTGTTTTTGCATCTGGGCGGGGGCGCGGAGCTGGTTGAGGGCGGTGGGATTGAGAAGCTTTTCCAAGTTCTCCTTGGCGATCTCGATGCGCTTGAGCTTGCTCATGCCTTGAGCGGCGGTCATGGAGTCGAGGATCAGGTTGTCGTCGGGTGTCATATAGTTTCCACCGCCAAAGAGATCGATGTTGGCGTCGTAGTCGTGCTGGATCAGAAAGGTCACCGGCACCGGCGGCGCGGCATGAATCCCTGTGCACAGGGTCAACCAAGTCAGCGCCAAGGCCCGGATCATGCGCCCAGCATTGCAGGAGCCGGTGTTTTGAAAAGCTTCAGGCGTTGGACTTGGAAAGGACGACAAGGATGCCGGGGCCTTCGCGGGTCTGGACGGGAACGAAGGAGGAGTCGAAGAGACGGTCGGGATTCTCAGGGGTGGAGAGGACAAACTTTTCCACCGGGGTGCGGGAGTCGGCGGTTTGGAGGAATTTCTGAATCAGCTCTCCTTTGGATGGGCCGGCGGTGAACTTGGCGAAAAAGGAGGTGCCCTCGAGGTCCTTAAAGTTGGCCTGGGCGAGTTCGGCGGCGGGGGTACTCATGCGGCGGATGTTGCCGGAGCGGTCGCAAAGGATCCATGGGGCGTGGAGTTTGGCGAGGATCAGATCCAGTTCGGCGAGGCGGGCTTCCAAGCTTCGGCGCTGAACGCAGGCCCAGTAGGCGATCAGGCCGCCCAGGACCACGGAAACGGTTCGGATGTGGGGGTACATGGAGGTGTCCCGAATGATCCAATAGCTTTCCGCAGCGAAGAGGGGGATGGCGACCAGGATGAGTCGGGGTGAGCCCACAAAAATCAGGCCGCCGAAAGAGAGAACGGCCAGCACCGGGGCGAGCGTCTGCTCGCTGTAGAAGTAGGCCACCGCCCGATCGATGCCATAGATCGAGGCCGCCAAAGCCACCAAAATCAAAAATTTTGAAAAAAATTGTTTCAAGAGACTTACCCTTAGACATCTATCCCTTAGGGGACAATCTCTGATCTAAAACAATTTCATAAACATCCTGAATTGATTTGAGCCAATTCTGCTGAGTGAATTCGTTTTGAAGGCGAAGCATCCCCGTTCTGCCCATAGCCGTTGCCTTGGAGGCATCGTCCATGAGGAGTTTGATGTTGGCGGCGAGGGAACTCTCCGAAAAAGGTTCGGCCAGTAGGCCATCCGAATCGTGGCGAATGAGCTCCGGAAGCGCCCCCTTCGCAAAGGCCACGACCGGGCGGGCGCGGGCCCAGGCCTCCAATACCACCATGCCGAAAGGCTCGTCCCAGATCGACGGAATCACCAAAGCGGCTGAGTTCGCCCAAAGCTCTGCCTGTCGGGCTTTGTCCGCAAATCCCGTAAAAACAACATTCCGAAGTCCCAGTTCCTTAGCCAAGTTTCGAAGGCGGGAGTCCTCGGGCCCGGTGCCCGCGATCACCAACTTTGGCCCAAGATGGTGGACTTTGGCCCAAGCCCTTAAGAGCCAATCGACACCCTTTTCCGGGGAAAGGCGGCCAAGAAAGAGGAAATCCCCCTTGGGGGCAGGCGGCGGAGGAGTCTCCCGGCTTTCATAAAAGTGACGGATGATGTGGATCCGGTCGGCTGGGATGCCCATGGCGACATGCTTTTGTTTCTGGGCCTCGCTGATGGCAATCCAAGCGGCGGTTTTGGAAAAAAGATCCATTTGGCGGATCTTGCGTAAAATGAGTCCCATGAATCCGCTGATCCAGCGGCTGTTTTTCCAGCAGGCGGTTTGGAAAGCAGGCCAGAAGTTGCCGTGCAGACACCGTTCGCAAGGCACTCCGTGATTCAGAAAAAAGCCGTTGGTGCAGCTTAGTCGGTAGTTATGTAGATAATGGATCACCGGAATCTTCAGGGAAAAAGCGGTCTGGTAAACAGAGGGGGAAAGCCCGGGCAGGACATTATGGATCAGCCAAAAATCAAAACGACCGACTTCCTGAAATCGTCGAAGGCGCCGAGCTACGCTTTGATTCCGCCAGGCCCGAAATGGGACGAGAAAAGAGGGGGCTCTTCGGTCCCCGAGCAGATCCTCGGTGGAGCCAATAAAATACTCCACATCGTAGTGCTTCTGCAGCGCGTCCCCGATCCGAAAAACTGACCCCTCCTCGCCGCCGTATTCCAGATAGCGGCTGAAGATTTGAAGGATTTTCAGGCGACGCATAAATACGAGTTTATCGGGGGCTGGTCCTGAAGAAAGGGGAGATTCGCCGCCGGTGACGGGTTGCGGGTGGCTGGTAAGGAAGATTCGGTGGGAAGGTTTGAAGGCCGTAAGCCGCGAAAGTAAGCTGGGGACATGGACTTCACGATTGTGACGCCGAGCTTTCGGCAACTTGAACAGCTGGGTTGTTGCATCGCATCCATCGCCGACCAAGAAGGGGTATCGGTGGAACATATCGTCCAGGACGGTGGAACGGACGGATTTGAGGACTTCGCCAAGAGGATAGCGGAGCGGTGGCCGAATCGGCCGGGGTATCGAAGGATCATGGTCTCAGAGCCCGATGGTGGGATGTACGACGCCATCAACAAGGGATTAAAAAAAGCGAGCGGCGGGATCTTCGCATACCTCAACTGTGACGAGCAGTATTTGCCCGGGGTTTTAAAGATGGTACGAAGAAGGTTTCAAGTCTCTCCGGGAACGGAACTTTTTCTCGGGGACGTGGTGGTGATTGACGGCAAAGGCGAGCCCATCTGTCTAAGGAAAATGGTGACGCCCACCCTTGCGCACACGTGGACGTGCCACTTTGCCGGTCTGACGGCAGGGATATTTTTTCGGCGGTCGATTGTTGATAAGGGACTTTTTTTTGACACCAGCTATCGGGCGGCAGCGGATGCGGAGTGGTATGTCCGGCTGCTACGGGCCGGCCTGCGAGCCAAGACCCTAGGTGAGGTCACATCCGTCTTCGCCGAGGATGGAGAAAATTTGGGCATGAGTGCGGCAGCGCGAGAGGAGCGGATTCGGCTGAACCATACCGCACCTTTGTGGATGCAAATTTTGCGCCCTTGGTGGGTGATATGCCACAGAGGCCGCCGTTGGGTGAATGGATGCCATCAAAAAATAACTGTCAGGGTTTCGGTTCATGATTTAATGGGCAAAGAGCGCGCGGAGACAATGGCAAGTAATTTGCGAACCACCTGGCCCGGGCGGACTCACCACTATTAAATGAAAGGACGATGGTGGGCCTCCGTTAAGGATATGCCCTGAGGCTGAAGGCTGGAAACGGTCGGAAAATCTGCATGAGGCCCAGGCGCTGGTTGCAGCACTCCTACTTTGGGACGCACTTTCTCGCTGGCGGCTAAAATTGAGATGACGGGACACATCACAGAAAGTGTCATCCAATAGTCACCAAAAACCGTGAAGAAAGCCGCGGATTGTTGAAAAAGAATGGCAAATGCCCAAATTTGAACGGGCGATAGTTGTTGTGGTGGATACTTCAGAAGGGACCTTCCAGCAAACCCAATGGTGGCGAGGCAAAAAGCGATAAAAAAAGCCGTGCCAATAATTCCGGAGGTCTGCAGGGCGAAGATATCGCCCTCATGGGGCTGCTTTAATTCAATAAAGGATCTGACGTCTAACCATGGATCATTTTCCTGAAGGACAGCCACCCGAAGGAAAAGCTCGGTAGTCCTCTTTGCATAATCCGGGTTGAAGGCAAAACCGGTCCCTAACCATCGGGCTTTCGGAAAGTACTCGAGAAAGAAAAGCTCCCGAATGCGGCTTCGCCATTTATCGGAGTATAATCCCTCATCAGAGGCCTTTTTGTCCCAGTCTCCTGGCAAAAAAGACAGGGCGCGCTGAATGTTGTTGGGGTAGTTAATAACATTTCCTTGGGTCGAGGTGATCACCAAAACGACCAAAAGCGCGGCCGGCAGAAGCAGAAAAGCCTTGGCACGAGCCGTGGCGAAAAAAGCAGCTGCAAAAACAGCGGCAAAGTTGAACATCGCACTACGAAAGCCGCTAAACGCGCAGGAAAAGAAAGCCAAGATAAGAGCAGGGAAAACCCAAAGCCTTTTCGGGTTCAGCCAGGTGTAAAAAGGAAAATACGAAAGGATCACCAGGCACAATGCTTGGCCAAGAATGCGAAACTGAGTAAATCGGACTATGCCCCCCTCGCCCCCAAAGTTGCCCCTCAACTCATGGCCGTACGCGGCAACATTCACAGCACTATAAAAGCGGAACATATAAGGCGCCGTTGCGGGAACGAGGGTTGAAATCGTATCAGGTATCAGATCCACGAAAACCCCAGCAAAGAAAATGAAAGGGATCTTTTGGAAATCTTTCCAGGAGGTTCCGGAAAAAGATGTGAGGAGAGGGATTGTGATAACTGCAAGCGAAATACTAAAATATTTTCTGGCCCCCCAAGACTCGCCACCAAGGCGTCGGATGCCGATATCGCCGGAAGAGATCCAGTGATACAGAAAGACAGCCAGGAGACCGGAAAGGGGCAGCCAAATTAATTTTGGGCCAAGACGCCAATTAATCTGCCGACCCATGACAACCTGAATGAAAATATAGGCCATGACCGCGATCACGGCAGTTTCTTGCATCGAGAAATTGAGCGGAAGAAAGTTGAAGCGGCCTTCGATCGGAAGACTGAAGGGAATAATCATCCAGCAGCGATCTTTGAGAACGAAGAGAAAAAGAAGCAAGAAACCGATAGCTACAAGGGATAAAAAAGGAAGGGAGTTGCCTTCAAGCAATTCCGAAGTCATCCACGGAGAAAGAATAAAAAATATAAGCGTAATGAGCCCAATACAAACTTTTTGGACCGTAAGATTATGCATTGAGCTAAATTTAAGCCCTTGTTTCCTTCAAAGCAAAGAGGGCGGTTTATAGGATGGTCCCAAAATGGGCCGGATCCAGAGAGCGTCCATTTGAACCGCTCGACCTGAAGCATCATGAAGGCAGGGGTAAACGTTGTGGAGCATTAGGCCACACTCCTTTTCCAATAGCGTCCGCAAAGAGGCGAAATCTGATTGGCCTTGGTACATTTCGCCCAACATGACTTCGGTGTAGATGGCGACGACGCGTTTCTTAAAAAGATCAATGCCGCCGCGAATGACCTTTTCTTCGGCGCCTTGGGTATCGCATTTCACCAGAATGGAATGGGCGCGAGATTCCGCCTGGCGGGCAAACCATGTGTCGAGGCGACAAGTAGGCACATCCAATGTGGCGAGGTGCTCCGTATCTCGATGAAATGAGGTCAGATTCCCGGAGGCGTTCTCAAGAAGAGAAGAGGTTTGTTCGTTGCGATTCAAAAAGAAACGGGCTGCGCCGTCTTGGTCCGAAAGAGCCAGCTGCTCAAAGCGAACTTTGGGGAAGCGGCTTAATTTGGCGCGGGCAACCTGGAGATTTTCCTCCACCGGATCAAAGGCAACCGCCGGACAGGTAACGCCAGCCTCAAGAAAGCGAAGTAGGGTTTCCCCATGATGGCACCCGATGTCTAAAAGAAGATCGGCTTGGGCCTTGCGGGCCAGAGCTGCCAGGTCCTGAAAAGGATCCGGATGACCGGTAGCGGCCAAAAACCGGCCGCGCAACTGCCTGAGGGTTCTGCGCAAGGGGCTCCATTGCAAAAGATGGAGATAGAGTTTTTTAACCATCGGCATATTCCATTCTGCATTAATGAAGGGTTTCATCAACGATGGTTTCTCTGTGGCTTCCGCATGAGCAAAACCACTCGTTCTTTCCACATCTAGTCGCTAGATAAATAGATGTGTCTATGCGCTTTAGTGCGGGAAGCGAGAGTGCCGGAATGTATTCGGAATCAGGGGCTGGATTGATTGGTAGGATTGGCCGGTTCTTTAGGAAGGCTTGGGTGGAAAAAATCCGGGAAGCTCTAAACCGCAGGGAAGCGTCTAGGCGGGTTTGGGCTGGGTCGCGGTGGCTGGCCCTGCTTGGGAACTCTTTTATCCGGCCATGATTCGATCTGTGGCCATTCGCTTTTTATTTGATGCGCTTGCATGGGTGGTGGGCCGACCGCCGGCTGAACCAAGACCAGAGCCTCTAAGAGCCAAAAGCATTCTGCTGTTTAAGCCGGATGGGATCGGTGATTACATTTTATGGACCGCGCTCCTCCAAGAAGCCGCGCGAGGCTGGCCGCAAGCGAAGGTCACGTTGCTCTGTTGTGCCCCCACCGGGGAGCTGGCTCGGGTCATGTTTCCAAAATGGAAAATCATCGAGATTCCCAAGCGTCCGAAAAACATCTCGGCATTCCTCTGGATGCTGCTTAAAAACCCAAGGCTTTATAGAATCGAAAGGCACGGGCTGCTTATCGACCTGCGCCCCCACCGGGCTTCATGGGAGCTTTTGTATGTCATCCTTTTGCGGGCGGATCAAAAAATCGGCCTGGAAAGATCCCGGTCTACTTTTCGGGGAACACCCCTACCGGAAAAAAGATTCTTCAACATTTTAATTCCCCAACCGCCTTCAGATCCGGTGGAGCGGGAAAAGCTTGGTTGTGAGGAACTACGTTTGGTAGGCGGCCTTTTGTCTTTTTTCGGAAAATTTCTGAAACACGGCACGACTCCCGATCTCCGCTCCTTTGTTTGGCCCCGCCCCCCCCTGCCCAGCGGGGAGAGGTTTTGGGTGATTGGCCCATTTTCCGGAAATTCGATCCGTGATTACCCTTTGTCAAAATGGAAGGAGGCTTTAAAGGCCTTGGCCTGCCAAGTTCCGCCCCCCGACCGCTTGCTGATTTGCGGAGCTGCCTCCCAACATGCAGCCGCAGAGGTTTTCAGGGCGACACTCAAGGAGTCGTTACCCGTGGAAAATCTGTGTGGAAGCCTAGGCTTAGCGGAAACCGCGGGGCTTCTGCTGGAAGCCGAAATGGTATTCGCGACGGAGTCGGCCTTGGCCCATATGGCGGTCGCGCTTAGAAGGCCGGCCGTCGTGATTTTGGGCGGAGGTCACTATGGCCTTTTTGCGCCGTGGGGTAAAAAGATTGCCCCGGTTGAATGGGTCGAGAATCGGATTGATTGTTACGGCTGTAACTGGGTCTGTATCCAGCCATCAGCGATTTGCATTGGGGATATTCCTGCCTCGCGAGTTTCCGAAAACTCGCTCAAACTTATCGCCAAGATAAGCTTTCCTCAAAAAATCGGCGCAGACCGCAGTTCCAAGGCAAGCAAGCCTGATTTCACCGGCAACTGACCGTGATGTCCTTAATCTCTTTCGATAAAAACCTCAGGAGGATGAATTTGTTGCTTAAATCCTGGCTGGCAGAAAATAATGCAATAGCTTTTCTTTCGAAAAGCCGTCAAGGAATGAAAGCTATGTTCGCCTCAGGATAAGTCATTGAAAGTTTTACTGAGCGCTTTCGCTTGTCATCCGGTCTTGGGCTCGGAATCAGCGGCTGGCTGGAAACTCGCACTTCTTTTGGCTCGTAATCATCGTGTCCATGTTCTCACTCAAAACGAGAACCGTTCGGCCATCGAGAATTATCAATTTGATCCTCAAACAAGCGGTAAAATCACTTTCTCTTTCCTGGGCCCCTTTTACAAGAAGCATTCCAACCGAATGATCGCCAGAATCATGAGCTGGGTGCATTACCTACGATGGTTACGTGAAGTTGGTAGAGCTCTGGGCCCCATTGTTCAAAAAGAAGAACCGGCTTTGATCCACCACGCAACCATTGCCACATGGAGAATAGGGATTCCCTTTTTTGGCTTTGGAGTCCCCGTCGTCTGGGGTCCGCTTGGAGGTGCGGCTAGGTTTCCTGCGCAGTTTCTATCAGGATTGTCCATTTCTGGCGCGGCCTTTGAAATTGTCCGGAATCTGGGGAATGAATTTGGCCGTTACCTGCCAAGCGTGGTCAGGAGCTGCCGTCGGGCTGCGGCCATCATTTGCGGCAACGAAGCGGATGCTTCCTTCATCAAAAAAATACGAAAACGAAACTCCGGTGTGCATGTTCTGAGCTCGGCATATTTTTCCGAAGGTGAAATGGACCAATTTAGGGTTGGTGGGCTCCAGAAAGAGCCTAATGCCACCCTCCAGGCTTTCGCCGGAGGGATTTGCATCGGGTCGAAGGGGATGCAATTTGCCCTTGAGGCTATAGCACTCGCCCGGCAAGCAGGTGTTAAAATTGACTATACCATTGCAAGTTTTGGACCCGAACTTGCCCATTTGCAACAAACCACCGAGAAACTCAAGCTTCAGGAGCAGGTGCGATTTCACCCCGGTTTTCGTGGAAAGGCTTACGTAGATATTTTGGGTAAAAGCCATATTTTCCTCATGCCGAGCTTTCGGGAAGGATCCCCGCGCACAATCCTCGAAGCCATGCTGGCTGGCGCGGTTCCCGTGGTCTGCCGCGCAAGTGCACAGGGCGAAATTGTTGATGAAAAGGTGGGGTTCGCCGCCCCCATCGGCTCCCGGCGCGAGTTGGTCGCGCACCTCGCAAGGGTCCTGATTCAACTGGATCGCAACCGTCCCTTACTTCAAAAAATGGGGCAAGCGGCACAAGAAAAAGTTACAGCAAACCACTCCTTTGCTCGATTTGCTCAACAAATAGAGGATATCTACCAATCTGCGATTCTAGCAAAGCCATCCGAAATATTATCGACGCTTTCCAAGAACCGCTAAAAATTGTAAGGCAACTTTTTCGGGAGATGCACGCTGGATCCACGCAGCCCTATTTTTTACCAGCCTTGATTTTGTTGTGGCCGTGGAAAGTTTTGTTGCCAGATTACATTTGCGTCCTGCCGGCTCGGCTAGATGACTCTCCCAGTGATTCCAGGTGGACACGAGGCGGCATCCACAAGCCACAGCTTCCGCCGCGGCCAACCCAAAACTTTCAAATCGCGAAGAGGAAAGAAACACCCTTGACTCCTGCATCCGTCGGGCGAGTTTTCGGGGTGAGAGGGACGCGGAGAATATCATTCTGGGCTGTGAAGAGGTTTCGGGCAAGCCTGATCCGACCACTAAAGCCGTCCAGCATGGATTTCGTTCCAAGAAAGACCGAAGAGTCTTCAGAAGGAGGGGTAAATTCTTTTGGTAAGAGTCCCAGCGTCCCACGGAGATGATCTGTTTTTTTGGGGGGACGGATGAATCCGGGTGGAAAATGTCTGTTTTGATGGGATGGGGGATGCAATGAATTCGTTTCGAATCTGCTCCTAGTTTGGTGGACAACTTTTTCCAAAGCTGCGTGGCGTGGGGGGTTTCCACGGTCAAGGCGGGCAAAAGCCTCAAGGTTCTGGCTAAGCGGAATTCAATCCGGGGAGTAGCGAGGATGGAAAAAAGAGAGTAGAAAAGAGAGATTGGAATAGAGACAAGGGCGGGCCATCGATAAGTGTGATCTCTGAAGTAATCGTAGCGTCTTTTCGCATAGGTGTGGAGTCCACAGGAGGCGGTACGCATACCATCGCTGTCAGCCCGCTCGATGACGTGAGGAGTGGCCGAAAGGGCAGCACGGCGGATAGGGTCGTATTTGGGACGGGTCCAGAGGCCGAGAATGACAAAATCCGGTTTTTGGCTTTGCCACCACAATGGCGATTTTGCTTCTTGGGGCGTGATAAGAAGAACGGGACGACCGTATGGATCGCGCGGATGGGTGGTGCGCAAGCAAACAAGGGATGCATCGTGGCCAAGGGCGCGAAATCCTAGGGTGGTCAACGCCAGATCTCTCCCCCACCAGCCCGAGCCGTCCCCGTAGGGCAAGGGCGTGAATGAGAGAATTTTCACGGTTGATATGGCCAGGAAGTCGGCTGCAGACAGAGCCAATTCTCCGGCCCCGTTCTTGCTAAAAGCGACAAGGATTTCATGCTTTTCACCTCTGCATTTACGCCCCAGCGACCTTGCCAAGCCGCCCAGTCTTTTTCACGAATCAGGATCAGATCCGGTGAAAGAGCTGGCGGCAGACCGTCCTTACGACGACTTTCGACGGATCGTTTGCCGTAAGGCCACCAGAGCGGGCCTTCCGTATCGTTTCCATTCGAGATGAGAAGAATCTTCAAGTGGTTTTTCTTGAGATCGATCGGAATTAGCGGCTGAAGGCCGCGAACTCTCCGTTGATACACCTGCTGAACCTGATTAATCCGGGATGAAAATTTTGAGGTGGGGCACAAAGCATCCATGGTTTGGCCGATTAGGCTCCAAGGGACTAGTGGTCGGCTAGGAGCGAGGAAAAGCGGCACACTTAGCAAAAACACCACGGCAAAAGTTGAAAAATGAAGAAAGCGCCTGGGCAGCCGGCTTCCGAAGCCGGCAGGCATAAAGAGAAGAGGATACAATGGGGCAAGTAATCTGGGCACCGATTCCGAAGCCAGCTTCCCCATCAGGGTAAGTGCGGAAATCCAAGATGCCATAAACAACCAGCGGGTCAGGCCCCTTGGGTCAGGGCCCGGCAAGACGCGGCCAGCCATCGCCAAGGCAATCAGCAGCCAGCTCCAGGCGGCACCTTCCTCGATGGCGAATTCGGCTTTTTCCAGGCCCCAGCGGGGGTAGGCGGCTAAAAATTTATCTTTTGCCTGCTGTGGAACAAAGCGAGCCGCCTCCTTCAAAATATAATAACCGCCAAAATCAATTGGCTGTTGGAAGCTTGCAGTCAGGACAAGGGCGGTGTTGCCAGCTAGTGTCAACGTCGGGGATTCCGTCTTCATTCCGCCTTCGTTCAACGGATCCCCAGACCAGTCCCCGGTATGGTGTTGATTCAGGCAAGCCACCGGTGCGAAGGAGACCAAAAAAGCCAAGGGCGCGGTTGCAAGCGCGGGCCGCCAAAGAGAATTACGCCGGAAAGCTTCGCATAGAAATTTTACAAGCCAAGGAAGCAACAGAACTAGGTTGGATGCTTTGACTCCAGTCGCCAAGGCCACGGCAAGAATAGATCCGGCTGGAGAACTGCCTAAAATCAGCCGACCGGGGAGCAGGGCGAGGGAGGAGAGAAACCAGAACGCCCCCAAAAGATCGTTGGCGATGCCTCCAGCTTGCAGCAAATAAACGGGCGCGAAGGGCAAGAGCCACATCCAGGTCCTTGCCGCCCGGCCAGAAAAACCAAGGCTGCGGAAGACCCGGAACAGAACTGAAGGCAGGAGGAGAAAACAGAGGAAGTTAGGCAAAAAAAGAAACCGATCTGTTTTCGTTAGGGCCAAAATTGGGGCCAATAGCCACTCCTGTCCCACGCCGCTGTAATTTTGACGGGCATTAGCCGTGGTTATCCAATGCCAGCCCCCCTGGTCCAGCCAGTGCATGATGCGGGGAATCCGGTAGGTCAAGGCATCGTAATTGGAAGGTGGATAGAATACAGCCCCCATGAAAACAAGAGTGACTGCGCCGGCAAACACCGCGGGTAGTGGGCGCCGGGAACGTTTGCAGGTCTTGAGAAAAAAAACGGGCCACGACCGGGTTCGGAAAAAGACAAAAAAAGCGCTCAAAAGCGCAAAAAGGATCAATCCATAAGATACCCCATTTAAGCTGCGAAAAAGCGAGAGTCCCCAGCCCGCGAGGTTCAGCGCCGCACCCCAGCAAACAACGCCAGCGACCAGCAATAGGCCGGGGGAGCAAGTTTTCACCGGCCAGTCAGATTATATTTAAGAATGCAACGGATCGCACTTACTCCGTCTGGCCATCCGATTTTCTTGCCCTCCGCATATGTACGGCCGCTGTAGGAGATGCCAATTTCGTAAAAGCGGGCCCCAAGCCGCGCCAGTTTGGCGGTGATTTCGGGCTCAAAACCGAAACGCTGCTCCTGAATGTCAATTTTTTGAATGAGCTCCCTTCGAAATGCCTTGAATCCCGTTTCCATATCCGTGAGGTTGAGGTTGGTAAACATATTGGACAACAGGGTTAGGATGGCATTTCCCACGCTGTGCCAGAAGTAGAGGACGCGGTGAGGCTGTCCGCCAAGGAAGCGGGAGCCATACACCACATCGGCTTTGTCCTCCATGAGGGGGCGCAGCATGGCTGGGTAATCTTCCGGGTCGTATTCCAAGTCGGCATCTTGGATGATGATGAAAGGGAGTGTGGCGGAAGCGGTTCCCGTGCGGAGGGCGGCGCCCTTGCCGGCGTTTTGGTGATGTCGGATCACCCGGATGCGCCGGTCTCCGGCGGCCTGGCCGGTGGCAATCTCTGCCGTGCGATCCTCGGAGGCATCATCCACCACGATCAGCTCTCCCACTTCCGGTTGGCGCAAGACGCGCTCCATGACCGCCTGGATGGTGGCGGCCTCGTTGTACGCCGGCATCACAACACTTAGCACTCCTTTCGTCCCGCTTGGCATTCCCCAACAATCCTGCACATCGAAGCTCAGGAAAAGTTTAAAGCACAGCCCTTAAAAATGAATTGATTGGCGGGCGCTTCCTCCAGGAGGGTGTTTTTACCAGGGCTTGGTAAGCCTACACTCCTCAGCATTTTCATCGGCTTGCCATCCCCCAGGCAGTATAAAGGTCATCGTGACCCTTAATTTAACGCATCCCGGTAGGCCGCAAAGTTTGCCTGGAGCTACAATCCTACAGGCGGCCAAAAAATATCCTCTCTCCGACGCGCCTCTTTTCGAGGCGGGCTACGGGGAGCTTTGCCGGATTGATTTGGCAGGTAAAGCGGCTTTGGAAATCTGCGGTGGACATGGGGAGCTGGCCTTCCAACTAGCCAAGGCTTTTCCAGAAGCCCAAGTCACCGGGCTGGATCTTTATGTACCGGAGCAGCCAGCCAAGGAGGGCTGGTTAACCCAGTGCCCCAATCTTTCTTATGTGGCCGGTTCCGCCTTTGACCTATCCCGTTTTCCGCCCAACTCGCTTGATTTGATTTGGGGCCAGGCGGCCTTGCACCATTTGGCTCATTCCACAGAAGATTTGGGGAGAGAGGCTTTAAGAGTTTTAAAGCCAAGAGGGCGACTGGTCTTCATCTTCGAGCCCTTGGGCCATAACCTGCTGGTGGCGGCCATCCGGGCGATGCGGATGTCCTGGGCCGAGATGGTGGATGAGAGCAATCTCTTTCTTTCCCAAATTGAAAAACTGGCCGCCCCATTTTCAGCCTGCGAAGTGCAGGTTTTCAACCTGCTTGGATATCCGATGAAGGCGTTTTCCGACCGGGTTCCGGGTCTTAACCGGCTAGTGGAATTGGCGGATGACTTTTTATTTAGAAATTTCGCGGGAACGCGCCGTTACGCGGCGAACTGCAACATAATATTTAGCAAATGATTGCAACCCAGGTTTGGGTTTTGATCAGGATCAGAGGTCGTTTTTACGAAAATTTAAAAATTGATGGGCAAAAAACGGCTGAACAACAAGGAAAGGCCTAGTAAGAGATAAACAAAAGCCAGTGTGGCTGCAGCCATGCGGAAGCGTTCAGGGACCAAGGTCCATATACCCTGCCCGGTGAATTTCCGGAAAACTTGGGCATTGATCAAAATCCCGATCAGATACGGCCCCAAAACAGCGGCGCCGACAAATGCCGAAAAAGAGCTCGTCACACATGCGATTCCCATCCCGCTCGCAAAACAAAGGAAATCGAAAGCCGGTGTCGTCCGAATGCCGCGCCAAAGAACAAGGATTTTCATGGCTTCAGCGAGAGCCAAGTGCCCGATCGCAACAAAAAGCATCAGCCCAACCCACCAGTTCCCCCAGGCCGGCCAAATTACCTTGCCCCCCGTCCAGATCGTGATGAAAGGCCCGTTCAACAGTTGGATCAAAAGAGCCAGACCTCCGCAGATCGTTAAGGCCCAACCCAACAGTTGCCCAAAGCGGGACAGCATCAAATCACGGCGGCCTGTCTCGATCAACTCGCTTAGGCCGGAAAACGAACTTTCAAATAATTTGGAGAGTACTTGGGTAAGAATCATTGTGACCTTCGCGCCCACATTCCAAAGCGCGACCCCTTCCAGGCCGAAAAGGCGGGATAGTACGGTTGATTGTAAAAGCCCGGTGAGCGTTCCAAAAAGAGGGCCGCTTGCAAATGAGAGGCTATCCCGGGTAATCAGGCCGAAGTCGGCTCTTTGGATTTGCCATCTTGAAAACAGAGGAGCCAAAAAATTCATTCGAGCAACACCAAAAACCGCAAAGAAAAATTGGCCCACACCAACCAAAACATTCCCCCAAAATAGCCCCCATATTCCCCAGCCTTCTTGAAACCCAAACCAGCCCAAAAAAATAGAAATAACGATGAAAAGCGAATGCATTACATAATTTTGCGCAAACTTTTGAGCTGCTAGCAAAATTGAACAAAAAGGCCTAAACGGAAATGACAGTCCAATCAAGACAGACTGGGCGGAAAAAAGTTGGACAAACAAGGGCTTTAGCTCCGCAGGGATTTCCCAAACTTTTGCAACAAAACACGAACCAAATATCCCAATACAGGCGATAACCAAACCCTGAATTATAGAAACCAATAAAGTAGATTGAAAACGAGAAGCTAGCCTTGCTGGATCCGCAGCCGTTACTGGTCCTACAAATTGACGAATCGACGAATGGCTCAAACCTGCATCGATAGCTGTTAAATAAGCGGTGATTTGGGAAACCAATAGCCACAAACCTAAGATCTCCTTATTCCCAAAATGTAAAATCATGGGAATAGTAAGAAATGAGTATAATGTCGCCGCCCCTAAGAGCACATAAGAACCACCAAGAGTGCGAATAAAGCGCCCAGTCCGAGTGCTTGTATCATTAAAATGTTCTAAGAGACTCTTCATATCCATACTTTTTTATTATGAAAAAATATCGGCGAGATAAATAAAGAAAAAAACTAAAACGGGCTTTCCGAGCATCGACTTTTTTAAAAATCTATATTTTAGGCGTTTAAAACTATCAAGGAACGAGCATTTAGTTGGCCAAGTAAAATTGTTAAAACTTAAAAAGTTGATCGCCGAAAAAGTTGACAGTTTCTAGGGAAAAAGCCCCTAAAGCCATAATGTTCAAGCCGAGACCTGAATTTATTTGTTTCCATTTCAGAAAAGTAAAAACCATTCTTAGAAAAAACCTTTCGCCAATAATACAAAGGTTGACAGTTAATATGCCCTTGTCAAGGTTGGCCTGGTTGAGCACCTGAAAAAATTATAAAATTACTTTGTGAGGACAAATATTTTATAAATATATTTTCCAAGGGTTTTGGTATGTGCTCTACAACTTCAATAGAGAGAGCAAGGTCAAAAGAACCAAGTTGAGGGCATAAATCAACTTGCTCGCAATCAAATGGAAGGGTTTTAGCGCCTTGAACTCGAGCTAAAAATCTCCCTACAATGGAATATTCTAGACCGATTGCCTGAAAACCATATTTATTCAGCCAAACAACAAAACCGCCTGCCCCTGAGCCGACATCCAAACATGTCTGAATTTGAGGAAACATCTCTTTAACAACATGCGCAAAAATACGACCGCCATGCCTTGAAGATGTAAAAAAGCGACCCCACGTAACGGGATTATAAATAAGAAGCCGTACGTTAAATCTTTCCCCCAAAACCGTAAGAAAATCACCTATTGATATTACGAGCTTCTTCATACAAAAACCAAAGTACAAAATCATGGCCCTAAAAACCCTGCCTGCAAGAAAAACCTTCGAGCATCTTTAATACAGCACACGTGCTTTACAAAACGCCAGCGTAAAACGTCAAAGAAATAAGCCCAACTTCTTTTAAAGCCTAATCGATGAAAAATAAAAAACCGATCGTCACTTTTCTAGTTCCTGCCTTCAATGTGGAGGATTATTTGGGTGCTTGTATTGATGGGATTTATTCGCAAAGCTTCAAAAACTTTTTTGTCCTTATCATTAACGATTGTTCATCAGATAAGACAGCTCAGATGCTTCGCAAAATAAAAGATTCGAGATTCTCGATAATTAATCTCAAAAAAAATCAAGGCTATATTCGCTGCCTTAATCTTGGTTTATCTCTAATTAAAACAGAATACACCGCCAGGCTCGATGCAGATGATATTCCAATGCCGAAGCGCCTCGAGAAGCAAATAAATTTTCTTGAAGCAAACTCACGGGTGGCCGTAGTAGGATCGAGAATGGGCTATATTTGGGGAAATAGAGATATCTTTAGCATTAAAACGATTGGGAAAAAAATAATCCCCTCGTTTTGTCCTAAAATGAATTATTCGCCTTTTTGGGATCCAGTAAATGATGGTGAGACAATCCCCCATTCCTCAGCTACTTTTAGAACTCATGTGGTGAGAAGTGTTGGTGCGTATCGCAACTTGTTTCCCGCAGAGGATATGGATCTTTGGTATAGGCTGGCAATTAAAGGGCTTAAGCTGGCTTGCCTCCCGGAAATCTTGACCCTCTACCGAATTAATCCAAAAGGAGCCACATCTTCAGCGCTTTTTCGCCAAGCCATGGTCACCGAATTTGTGAAACAGTCCTTGTCTTCTTGCTTAAAGAAAAGGCCCCCGCCTAGCTTTGAGAAATTTTCAAAAAGGTTTCGGCTTTCGGCTGTGGCGAAAGGAGATCTTAAGTTTAAGGGCGATTTAAGAAGAGCCATGGGGCTTTTCTTAAGTAGGCAATATTCGTCGGCTCTTTGGCAAATTTTCAAAATCGCAATAATTCATCCCGCGCGCTTGGCCCAAAAAATCAAATCCCGTCTTTAAGGCGACCGCGCACACCTTTTTGGGGAAGTGCCTTATGAATTGCATGGCTTCGGCATTCAGTCATGGCGCTAATCGCGCAAAGCCATTTCTTTTAGATTATTGATAATCGCCCGCTCAACGCTTAGAGCAATTTAGGCAAATTGCGGTTAGACTGGCAAAAATAATTAATCAAGGCATTTTCAGGCCGTGCTTAGCGGCAAGGAGAAAATTAATGTTTTAGGCATCGGACTCACTTCCACTGATTATGCCCAAGCGGTGGATGACATGCGGAAATTCGCCAAAGAAAGGGGCCCTGCAGCCGTGGCGGCGTGTAACACGCACATCATCGCGCTGGCGAGGCAGAGGCCGGATTTCCGGGCGGCGTTGGAGAAGTTCGACGTGCTTTTGCCGGACGGGATGCCGCTGGTCTGGGCGATGCGGCAAAAGGGGGCCGACCTGAAAGACCGAGTCTATGGCCCATACTTCATGCAGGAGGCGATCCGCCATTTGCCCCGGCCGTGGAAACATTTCTTCTTCGGCGGCACGGAGACCTGCCTGCAGCAGTTGACCGAGGCGTGCCGGCAGATCCAGCCGAACGTCGATATTGTGGGCACCCTTTCCCCGCCTTTCCGCGCGTGGACAGAGAAGGACGAGGAGGAGTTTGCCGCCACCATTCGTAAGTCCGGTGCGGATTTCATCTGGGTGGCGCTGGGAGGAGACCGGCAAGAGCGGTGGATCGCCAAGAACCTGCCACGCCACGAGAAAGGCGTTTTCTTGGCAGTGGGGGATGCATTTGAGCTGTTGGCCGGGCGGCGGGCGTTTGCGCCGGCCTGGATGCAGAAGGCGGGACTCACCTGGCTCTACCGGCTCCTGCAGGAGCCCAGGCGGCTGCTGCCGCGTTACCTCAAATTCAATACGCTATTTCTCTATTACAGCTTTCTCGAGCGGCTCTTCGGCGTGCGGGGTGATGACGTGGGAACCCCGAGTTTGGGGAAACAGACGGTGGCGTTTTTGGGATGTCGGGGGGTGCCGGCAAGGTATTCGGGATTTGAAACCTTGGTGGAGGAGCTGGGGGCGCGGCTGGCGGAGCGGGGTCACGCCGTGACGGTCTACAACCGATCCCATTTTTATCCCGAACGGCCGGCCACTTACCGCGGCATGCGGATCGCGTATCTTCCCAGTATCCGCACGAAAAGCTTTGAAACGATCACCCACACCCTGCTGGCGGTGATCCATGCGGCGGTGCGAAAGTTCGACGTGGTTTACCTTTGCGGGGTGGGCAACGCGGCGCTGGCGGGGATTTTGAAACTATCGGGGAGCCGGGTGATTGTGAATGTGGACGGCGACGACTTCCGGAGATTGAAGTGGCATCCGTTTGCACGGTGGTGGCTGAAGCAGAGTGAGGAGTGGGCGACCAAGTTGAGCAATGTGGTTATCGCGGACAACCGGACGGTGGTGGATCGGTATGAACGGGATTATGGGTTCAAGACCACCTACCTGTCCTACGGAGCCCCGGAGCGATCGGCGCAAACAGGCAAGGAAGCGTTACGGAAGTTGGGGCTGAAGGCGGGGGAGTATGTGCTCTATGCGGGGCGGCTGACGCCGGAAAACCGCCCGGACCTGCTCATCCGGGCCTACGAAAAGGTGAAGGGGGATTGGCCGTGTGTGGTGGTGGGCGGAGCCGGCTATGAGACGGAGTACGCGGCGGAGCTCGAAAGAATGGCAGGCAGGCGAGTGAAGTTGGTGGGGCCTGTTTACGGGGAGGGGTACAAGGAGCTGAGTCTGCACTGCGGAATTTTTGTACTCCCGGGGATCGTGGAGGCGACGCGGTTGGTGCTGCTGGACCAAATGGGATTCGGCAACGCAATCCTGTATCACGACTGCGCGGCGACCCGGGAGGTGATTGGGAAAGCGGGGATGCCGTTCGGGCCGGTTAATGCGGAGAGTAGTCTGGCGGAAAAGCTCAACGAATTGATCGGGGATCCGGAAAAGCGCGAGGCAATGAGAAAGGCGGCGCTGGAAAGGGCGAGGGACTCTTATAGTTGGGAAAAAGTTGCGGATGAGTATGAGAAGATTCTCGGTTCGTTAGTGGGGGTAAAGAGTCGTTTGTAGCGGGTGGCTAGTCGCGGGTGGCGGGTTGATTTGGGGCGGGGGGGTTTGTGGCGAGTGGCGGGTAACGGGTGGCGGGAATGCGAGTCTGGTAGGCCACTTGCGATGCAAGTGGCGACCACTTCTATCAGAAGTGGCCTACCGGGCTTGAGCATGGAGGATAAAAAGGGGTCTGGCGTGGGTTAAAACGATCGATCAGAATGGGTCCATGATCGAGGGGCTGAAGATCATTCCGTTGACGCAGCATTGCGATGACCGGGGACGGGTGATGGAGATTTTGCGAAAGGATGACCCGCACTTTGCAGGGTTCGGGCAGGCTTATTTCAGCTCCATCTACCCGGGTGTAATCAAGGCCTGGCACGCCCACAAAAAACAGACGGACTGTCTTTCGGTGATTTACGGAATGTGCAAGATTGGTTTCTACGATGACCGGGCCAACAGCCCGACCAAGGGGAAGACGCACACTATCGTGGTGGGAGAACATCACCGAGTACTGATCCAAATTCCGCCGATGGTATTCCACGGATTTAGGGCGATTTCAACGGAAGAGGTGTTGCTGATCAATCTGCCGTCGGAATCGTATGACCGCAAAAATCCGGATGAGATCCGCCGGCCGTGGAATGATCCGGGGATTCCGTTTGAGTGGGAAACGCGCTTTCGCTGACGCTCAAGGGTAGCGGGTGGCTGGTAACGGGTGGCGGGTGGGTTTGTGGCGAGTAGCGGGTTGAGTAGTAGCTGTTGGCGCGTGTCGGGTTGCGGGTGGGGCTGAAAGGCTCAAAATCGATTTACGGCGTTTGCGCATAGATTCGAGGAGCTTGAGGTGTGGAAAAGCTCCAAAGAACTGTCTTTAGAAATTTACGGGCATTTCGGAAACAGTCGTGATTTTGGCTTTCGTGACCAGATTCAAAGGGCAGCGGTCTCTGTGATGAACAATATCGCGGAAGGTTTTGAGCGCAGAACCAAGCAAGATTTCGCAAGATTCCTAGACCAAGCCAAGGGTTCTGCCGGCGAAGTGCGGTCTATGCTCAGCCTGGCTGACTCTCTGGGCTATGTTGAGCATGGGCAGGCAGAAATACTTAAAGATAGATATGAGGTTTTAGGGCGTTCGATTGGGGCCTTTTCTTCAAGCCTGCGTAAATCTTCGGCCTCGAAATAACCCGCAACCAGCAACAAGCCACTCGCTACCGAGAGCCGGGAATGCCGAGGAAGCCTTTGAGGTAACGGCGGGCAACTTCGAGAAAGTTGCCGGGGGTGAAGCCGAAGGTGCGAAGGAAGCGTTTGGCGTTGCCGGGAAGGTAAATAGGGAGATGGCGGGGGCGGGGAGACGCGACGCAGGTGAAGGCGAGATTTTGGAGGAGAATACCGAATTTTTTGTAATGTGCGTCATCGGTGGAAGGTGGAAGGCGGGAAGTGGAAGGAGGATCGTGGATGACGGTGACGGAGGGTTCGGCCCAGGCGGGGGAAGCGGCGGAGAGGCGGAGGGAGAATTCAACGTCGTCCCCGAAGGCGAGCATGTCGGCGCGGGGAGGGCCGGTACGGAGCCAGGTAGGGCGATCAACGAGCAGGCATGGACCAATGCACCAGGCCATTGGAAAGCCGC
>JBILFP010000077.1:0-7590 GCA_044351535.1 Methylacidiphilales bacterium | reverse complement strand
GCTGAAACCTTGAATGCTTCCCTTTCCGAACTTTTACGCTCCGAAATCCGCCAGCGGGGGCCCCTGCCTTTCGATCACTTCATGGGAAAAGCCCTGTATCACCCCACCTTGGGCTTCTATGCCTCCGGCCGGACCCGAACCGGGCGAGGCGGTGATTTCCTCACCCCCGTCTCACCGGGCCCGGTTTTGGGCGAGCTCCTCGCCCGGCAAGCGGATGAACTCCACGCGGCCCTGGATCGTCCACCGGTCTTCCATCTCGTGGAACAAGGAGCCGATGCCGGTTGGTTGGCACGGGATCTCTTTCTGTCCGTCCAAAAAAACCATCCCCGCCTGGCCCCTAGCGCCCGCCTGCATCTGGTGGAACCCCACAACTCCTTGGAGCAGAAACAACGTCAGACCCTGCTTGAGGCGGGGCTAGAGCAATCGGCTCAATGGCACACTTCATGGAATGAATTCCCCTTGGGTAGCACCCCCTGTTTTTTCTATTCCTGCGAATTGGTGGACAGCTTTCCGGTCAAAATCTTGCAGTTCCGCGGAGGGTCGTGGCGGGAAAAGGAAGTCGGCGCGAAGGACTCCCGGTTCGTCTGGTACGAACGGGAGGTCGATGCGGAGACCCGAACTCAAATCCAACGCTGGAATCCGCCCGAAATCGAAGGCTATACGATGGAGCTTCGCCCTGGCGTACGGTCGTGGGTCCAAAGCTGGGCGGAAAAAATTTCCTGCGGGATGGTCCTGACCTTGGATTACGGATTCCCAGCGGCTCAGCTTTTTTCCCCAGCCCGATCAGCCGGCACCTTGGTCGCCATCCAAAATCACCAGCGGGTTCAGGATCCCCTCATCGATCCCGGTCAGCTGGATCTCACCGCCCATGTGAACTTCACCGAGCTGGAGGACTTGGCCGCCGAACGCGGTTTTAAAAACTACGGCCTGACGGACTTTGCCCGCGGCCTGACCGCCCTCGCCGCCCCCCTACTGAGGGAGGATGGCAACCTATCCGAATCATGGATTCGCAATTTCCGCCACCTGACCCATCCCTCTTTCTTCGGTCAGAGCCACCAAATCCTCGTCCAAGGTAAATTCCTGCCCGCTTCCTTTTCCCCGTCGATCTTGATGAAGGTTTAACCTTTTGGCTGGCGGGCCAACCTAATCTTCATCCTGCCCCCTCATCCAAACCCTCACCCCCTCTTATTCCAGTCAAACACCCCTTTCTTGTATGCGTACAAGTGCCCCACCTCCACCAGCAGTACAAACACCAACATCAACCCAAACACCTGCCAACCCAGTCCGCTGCGGTGGAAATCCATCAGGCTGACCGCCCACGGATACATGAAGATGACCTCGATATCGAAAAGGATGAAAATCATCGCCACCAGGTAGAACTTCACGGAGAACCTTGCCGATCCTCCGCCGATCGGATCCTTGCCGCACTCATAGGCCAGGTCCTTGCCCCGGTTCCGGCTGCCCACTTTGCCCAAGATGAGGGCCACGACGATCGCCCCCACGGCAATGGCCACGGCCACGCCAATGGAAAAGAGCACTGGGATGAATTCACGCAGCATTCCTTCTTCCTATCCTCACCTTGCCTTGGCCGCAAGCCGCCGACACGGCTGGCTTAAATCCTTCGCTGGGGCATCCTTTTATTTTCCATGCCTCTCGCCCTGCCCCTGATCGCCTCCTTCCTCTACGCCCTTGGCTCCTGGGGCATGAAACTAGGCCTACGCCGCGGAGCCCATCCGCGCCTGGTCAATGCCATCTCCAACCTGGCGATGGCCGGCTGGTCCGCTCCCTTAGTATTTTTTTTCCCGGGAACTCCCCATTCCGCCGGCTTTTTGGGGGCCGGGCTGGCCGGGGCCATGCTTTTTTTGGGAAGAGCCTGTGCGATCCGGGCCTTGGCCAAGGGAGACCTTTCCCTGGCCACTCCCGTGTTGGGCATGAAAACCATTTTCGTCGCCCTCCTCACCGTCGTTCTCTTGGACGAAACGGTTAGTCCTGGCCTGATGGCGGGTGCCGTCCTCTCTTCCTTAGCCGTGGCACTTCTCTCCCTTTCCCCGGGAATTCTCCACGGAAAAAAAGAGGGTGCGGCCCTCGACCGTGCCACCGCCGGCTGGGCCCTGCTGGCCGCCTTCTTTTTTGGACTGACCGATGTGACGGTTCAACGCTTCGCTAAAATGCTCGGCGTGGGTTGGTTCCAACCGCTGATGTTTGCCACCCTCGTGGTGCTTACTCCCCTGCTTTTTGCACCTGAATTTTTGCGGCGTGGAAAACTGTGGCTCCCCTTGCCCGGTTCCGCCCGTGCGGGTGCGCTGGGGGGTTCTGTGGTCATCGGCTTCCAAACCTCTCTAGTGGTCTTTGTCATTGGCTTCTTCGGCCATGCCACCGCCACCAATGTCGTCTACGCCACGCGCGGACTCTGGGCCATTCTCCTTGAAGGTGCCCTCGGCGGTGGCTCCGCCTATCACGACAAACGGGTCTTGGCTGTCCGTCTCACCGGTGCCGCCCTGCTCCTCGCTTCCGTCGCCCTCGCCGTCGGCTCGTTGTAAACCTTGGTTTGGAACTTTTCCTAAACGTAAACGACCGCCCCCGGCAGATGGCCGAACGCTGTTAAGCTCGACCCAACTGCAACATCACCAGCCCCACCGCCGTCAGCCCCAATCCCCCCACCTGCATCGCCGTTATCGGGGCGTGGAAGAAAAACCAGCCTGCCACCTGCACCAGGACAAACCCCGCTCCCAGTGTGAAGGCATAGACCATGTGTGGGCTTTGTTCCCGCAGGGCGTAGGTGATTAGAACTGGGCAGCCGAACCCGACCACGTTTCCTAGGAGAAACCAGAGCCACCATTCCGAGCCGGTCTTCTCGGAAGCGACCTTAAAAATCAGATTGGAGCCCGCCATCGAGACGGCGTAGCCGAAAACCAAAAGGGCGAACTTCAAAAGACCCGGGAGTTCAGGCGGCTGAGCCACAACCGCCGCCGTCGCGGTGGCCGGGGTGCGCATGCATCGCGTAAGCGGCGCCACCCATCGAATCACACCACGCGGCGAAGGTCTTCCGCTCCTCTGCGCTCATCGGGGATTTGGTGGCGGCCAAGGCGGCTTCCGCCACATAATCGAATTGATCGATCCCGATCAGGTGCGTGCAAACTTCAGGGTAGCTAAGCGCGTACCGCACCACCTTCTCCGCATTCATCAGACCCTTCTCATGGGCTCGCTTGCTGCCGCCGAAACCTTTCATGCCGATCACCGCGATCTTCGCCTTGGCCAGCGCCGGGATAACTTCGCTTTCAAAGCGGCGGGAATGGAGCGTGCCTAGGGCCGAAACCGGCTGGAGGGAAGCGTCAAACGGATAACCGCCCTCGATCATTTTCAGGTGAACCCCGGGTTCATCGTGGCCGGTGAATCCGAGGTAACGGACTTTTCCTTGTTTCTTGGCTAGGTCGAAGGCTTCGGCCGCCCCGCCGGGACCATAAAACTTCTTCACCTCATCCTCGGTTTTCATCTCGTGGAGCATCCATAGGTCGAGCCGGTCGGTCTTCAAACGCCGCAGGGATTCCTCGAGCATCTTCATGGCCCCCTCCTTGCCGCCCTCCGGTAAGGGCTTTTGGTGGGTGCAGACCTTGGTCATGAGGAAAACCTTGTCCCGCATTCCCTCCAACGCCTTACCCATCCACTCTTCCGCCCGGCCGCCGTGATAATCCCAGGAGTTGTCGAAAAAGGTGATGCCGCGGTCGACCGCTTCCTTGGCAATCCGGGTGGCTTCCGGGATGTCCTTTGAAAGCGCCAGGGTATGCCCCCCCATGCCGATCACGCTGACTTGCTCGGCATGGCGACCAAACGCCCGGGTGGGAACCTTTCCGGAAGCGGCCGCAAATCCTTTGGCCGCACCTAGGGCCGGGATCAGCCCCAAAAACCGACGCCGCGTGAACATACCCCCATAGTGCTCCTGCCCCCTCCCCTTGCAAGCTTTCGGGGTCGGGGGTGGGTACGACCCCTCCCTAGGGGTCGGGGGTACCCCCGACCCCGGTGCTTTGGATGTGAGGAAGTGGAAATTAAGGGTTTTCAAAGGGCCAAGGAGCCCCAAAGTAATACGAAGGCTCTCGGGCCTCCAACCAACCAAAGGAGATATCGAATATGGCATTCAGCACGGTCAGCAAGAAGAATGGCAAAACCTACCACCTGCACAGTCGCCAACAGACCCTCCGGGGCGGCCAAACCGTCACCCTCTACTATTTCGCCTCCGAGCCCGGCGCCGGCGCCATGGACAAGCTTCCCGATGGCTATGAAGTTACCGAGAACGACCGTACCGGTCTCCCTCTCCTCAAAAAGAAGAAATAAGTCTCCCGGGGTTTGACCCGATGAGCACCGCCACCGCGGTCGATCCGGAGCTCCTAGAGATTCTCCGCTGCCCGGAATCCCTTCAGCCTGTCCGGCTGGCTGAGGATTCCGTGCTCCGGCGACTTCAGGACCAGGCCCGCGCAGGGAGCCTCAAAAATCGCCAAGACGTTAAAGTAGTGCCCGATTTCGAGGCCCTTCTCGTTCGCGAGGACGGAAAATACGCCTACCTCGTCCGCGACGGCATCCCCGTCATGCTGATCGACGAGGCGGTGGCTCTTTAGCTTTTTAGTCCTTTAGCCATTCGTGATGAAGGGAGTCCCTCAACTGACAGTCCCCTCCATGACTAAAAACTAAACGCCTAAACCGCTGCGAAGCTGCGGTACCACTCCACGAATTTTTTCACTCCCTCCTCCAACGGCGTGTTAGGACGAAACCCCACCGCTTTTTCCAAATCCGTCACATCCGCCGCCGTCGACACTACGTCCCCCGGCGGGATTGGTTTGGAAACAATCTTCGCCTTTTTCCCCGTCGCCGCTTCGATCGCCTGCACCAACCGGATCACCTCCACGGGCCGGTTGTTGCCGATGTTGTAGATCCGGTACGGCGCCGGACTCGTCGCCGGATCCGGATGGGCCCCATCCCACTTTGGATTTCCCTGCGGCGGCTTCTCCGTTAGCCGCGCCACGCCCTCCACGATGTCATCCACGTAGGTGAAATCCCGCTTCAATTTCCCCTCGCCAAACAGCTCGATCTCTTTCCCGGCCAGGATCGACTGCGTAAACTTGTAGTAGGCCATGTCCGGCCGACCCCACGGCCCATACACCGTGAAAAACCGCAGCCCCGTGCAGGGCAAACCATACAAGTGGGCGTAACAGTGCGCCATCAGCTC
Source organism: Methylacidiphilales bacterium (assembly GCA_044351535.1). GTDB lineage: Bacteria > Verrucomicrobiota > Verrucomicrobiia > Methylacidiphilales > Verrucolacustridaceae > Verrucolacustris. Next base: position 2,372 of record JBILFP010000077.1, on the reverse strand, counting down.
GTTGGCCTTCTTGGTGGCCGCATAGAGGGAAACGGGGTGATCCACATTGTCCCGCTCGGAGAACGGCATCTTTTGATTCAATCCGTAAACCGAGCTGGAACTCGCAAAAATCAGGTGTCCCGTCTTCTCCGCCCGGCAGGCTTCCAGCACGTCCATCATCCCTTCCAGGTTGCTGCGCGAGTAGGCGTGCGGATGGGTCAGGCTGTAACGCACGCCCGCCTGCGCCGCCAAATGCACCACCACGTCGGGCCGAACCTCTTTCCATAATTTCTCCACCCCGGTCCGGTCGCCGAGATCAGCCCGGACAAAGCGGAAAGATTTCTTGTTCTTGAGCAGCCCCAGCCGCGCCTCCTTGAGCTTGGGATCGTAGTAGTCGTTGAGATTATCGAGGCCCACCACCTCATCCCCTTGTTTCAACAGCCTTTCGCAAAGATGGTAGCCGATGAAGCCGGCCGCCCCGGTGACCAAAATCTTACGGCTCATGCCGCCTCCATCCGGAACCACTCCATCCGGTCCGAATCAAATTCAAACCAGCCGCGGAACCGCTCCCCCGCCAACAACCGTGGCATCCAGTGCTCATCATCTGCCCACATCCGGTCGTACGGCATCTCTCCCACCGGATGCCAGAACGGCTTGGCTTCGGCCGTCTCAATCAGCTTGCCCTCAAATTCTCCGGCCCGATACACCGAACAGTGCAGCGAATAGCCATCGCGAAACTGAAAATGCAGCTCCCCCGCCCAGCCGATCCCCAACGGCGTGATCCCGATCTCCTCCTGCGTCTCCCGGATTGCGGCCTGCTCTGCGGTCTCCCCGGGCTCAATGCGCCCGCCCGGTCCGTTCACCTTCCCTGCCCCCAATCCCCGCTTCTTCTCAATCAGCAGGATCTGGTGATCCCTCAAAACAAAGCAGAGCGTACCCCGCTCCTTGGGAATCCAGGTTTTCCAGTCCGTTCGGCCCGCCGGGGCCCGTGGCGTCGTGACCGACATCCCCGCAGGGTACCGCCCTTAGCGGTCTTGCCGATCCTTTTGCAAAAGCCGGGCCCGTGCGTCCTCGAGCTGCTTCTTCTCCGCCGCCGTCAACGAATGGATGCCCTCCTTGGAGATCTTGTCGAGGATTGCATCCACCTTTTCCAAGACCGGCACCGCGGCCGACTTTTTCGCCGTGCTCGCCTTGCCCTTGGCGTTTTTCTTCCGTCCCTTTGGCAGGGAGATCGCCGGCCACTCCATGCTCCCGCGGCGTACCCAGGCGACCGCAAACAGCGAGGAAAGCCACAACTGCAGCAGCCCCGGCCAGTCCCGCCCCGCAAAGGACGCCAGGCTGTAGATCGCCAGCAGGATCCATCCCACCCATTTGGCCGTCAGCCCCGCAAAAAAGAACTGCGCCCCCGGATGCAGTGCGCAAAACGCCAGGAAGATCGCGAAACTGATGGTGCCCGACCCCGCCAGGACCGTGGTGCCCAACAGCGGACCCGTTCCTGCCAACACCAACGCGGGAATCACCGCCAAAGCACCGTAAAGCAGGCCGAAGGAGCGCCGCCCGATCGCCGACTCCACCTCCCGTCCAAACCAGAAAAACATCAGCATCTCCAGGCCAAACCACAGCCCCTCCTGCCGGATGTCATGGACGAACGGGTAGGTGAAAAGGGTCCAAATCTGCCCGGCCTTGAGATCCCCGGCCGAAAAGGCTAGCTGGTTGACCCAGTCGCCCAGACCCGACGCGGCAAATATGGCCGCCACCGCCATCGCCAAAGTGTGGATCCCGATGAGGAGCAGGGTCAGATCCACCCGCACACTTCCCACGGTGAAAATCGGCCCTTCCGACCCATGCCACGTGCCCGAAGAAAAAGATTGGGACATCACAAAAGTATCCCGCACCCCCAACGCGGGGGCAAGCCGGCACCGGCCCTTAGATCTGGTACTCCGACCCCCGCCCCTTCCCCGCCATCCGTGCCTGCACCTTCTCCATCAGATCGCGCAGGCTTTCCTTCTCCAGAACCAACCGTCGCGCCTCGTCCGCATCCCGGCAAAGCCGCCCCCACTCCTCCCCCAGGGGCCCGGATCCGGTTTCACGATCCTCCTCCCCCTCCATCCAACCCACCACCTCTCCCAATCGAATCTGCTCCGGCGGCCGCGCCAAATCGTATCCCCCACCCGCCCCCCGACGGCTCACCACAAAGCCTCCTTTTTTCAGGGTCCTCAGCACCTGCTCCATGAACTTCCCCGGTGTACCCGAGGCTTTCGCCAAAGAAGCCGCCTGCCGGATCCGGCCCTGACCCCCCTCCAGCGCCAGCACCACCAAGGCCCTCACCGCATATTCCGTGGTCCGGTTCGCCGCCATAATTCCAATGGTAAAACCCCTACCCCCATTTCACA
>JBILFP010000001.1:0-52742 GCA_044351535.1 Methylacidiphilales bacterium | reverse complement strand
GCCAGCCCCAGAAATCCGGCCAAAGCCGTCGCCAGGGCGGCTTGATTGGGGGCGGCATGGAGGGCGTGTCCGGCGGAGGTAGCTAGCCCGATGGTTTTCACGTGGACGACCGTGAGGAGGAAGCTCAGGCCCGTGCAAATAGCCAAAGAGGGAAGCGGACCGCCGGGGCGAGATTCTTCGCTGACGGGCAAAAACTTCATCAATTTCGCGCCCAGCCCGGCTTCCTTGTGGCCTGGCTTGGGTTTCCCCTTTTTCCCGTACAGCTGTTTCCAAAGGGTGTGGATCCCCAGAAGGACGAGTCCTCCTCCAAAAATCACCCGTAGCCACCAGGCAAAGCCGGACGGGTGGGTGGGAGTGGTGGAGTGGGTAAGGAAATAACCGGCACACAGCAGCAGGGCGATGCCCACGGCCGAGCCGAGGAAATAGCCCAGGGTATTGGCCTGGGGGTGGCTGCGGTCGGAGGCCAAAAGCAGTCCGATGATCAAAATCTCGGGACTGACGAAGATCCCAAAGCCCAGGGAGGCGCAGATGGCCAAGGTGTTAAGCATGGAAGATGTTGGCGGTGGGGACGGCTCGCGTCGATCTTCTGGATCCCGTAACGTTTCCAACGGGTCCCATAGCTCAAAAGGATAGAGCAGCGGTTTCCTAAACCGCGGATCCCCGTTCGATTCGGGGTGGGACCAGGTTCAAGCCGGTGGTTTCAGGCCTAAGGCAAAAGATGGTCGTTTATGTTTACGTGGACGTTTATGAGGAGTTTGCATGAAGCGGAGTGGACTTGGAGCGGGAGCGGGGTTCGGGTAGGATGACAAGTTCATGATTGGCTGGGTTTTAAAGAAAATTCTGGGCACGCAAAACCAGCGGGAAGTCCGCCGGATGATGCCTCTGGTCCAGCAGATCAACCAACGGGAGGAGCAGCTGCGCCCTCTTTCCTTTGAGGAGCTAAGAGCCAAAACCAAAGCGTTCCGGGAAAGAATCGCCAAGGGGGAGAGTATCGACTCCATCCTGCCGGAGGCTTTTGCGGTGGTGAAAAACTGCTGCCGTCGCTTCACGGAGGAGAGGAGAAAGATCCGGGTACGGGGTCAGGAGATCGCCTGGGAGATGATCCCGTTTGATGTCCAGCTGATCGGCGGGATGGTTCTGCACTCCGGTCGGATCGCGGAAATGGCTACGGGCGAAGGAAAAACCCTGGTGGCCACCCTGCCTACCTACCTCAACGCGCTCACGGGCAAGGGCGTGCACGTGGTGACGGTGAACGACTATCTGGCGGCGCGGGATTCCGAGTGGATGGGTGAAGTGTACCGGGAGCTTGGACTGACCGTGGGTTGTATCCAGCACGGACAGAGCCAGGCGGAGCGGCGGGCGCAGTACGCCTGCGACATCACCTACGGGACCTGCTCGGAATTCGGCTTCGATTACCTGCGCGACAACGGCATGGCGACCACGCCCGAGGATCAGGTTCAGCGCGGCCACTTTTATTCGATCATCGACGAGGTCGACAGCATCCTGATCGACGAGGCGCGTACGCCGCTGATTATTTCCGGCCCGGTTACCGTCTCGACCCACCAATTCGATAAGTATCGCTCCTCGATTGAAGGACTGGTGCGGAAGCAGAACAGCCTGTGCACCGATTGGGCCAACCAAGCCAAGGAGAAGGCGGAAGCGGGGGATCTGCAGGGGGCGGGCCGGTTACTGTTCAAGGTGAAGCTGGGGTCGCCCCGGAACAAACTACTGTTGAAATTCATGGAGGATCCGGGGACGCGCCGGTCGATCGACGACGCGGAATTGGAGATGTACCAGGACACCCGGCGGACCGAGCTCTACAAGACCAAGGAGGAGATGTACTTCACGATCGACGAACGGAACAGCGAGGCGGACCTGTCCGAGATGGGGCGCAAATCCTTAAACCCCTCCGACCCAAACTTCTTCCTCGTTCCGGATCTGATTACGATCAACCACGATATTGATGCGAACCACGCCTTTTCGGCGGAGGAAAAGCTGAGGCAGAAGCAGGCCGCCCAGGCGAACTACGAGGAGGCGAGCCAGCGGATCCATAACATCAGCCAGCTGCTGCGGGCGTACTGCGTTTTTGAAAAGGACGTTCACTACGTGGTCCAGGAGAACAAGGTCATCATCGTGGACGAGTACACGGGGCGGCTGATGCCCGGCCGGCGCTGGAGTGACGGGCTGCACCAGGCGGTGGAGGCGAAGGAGGGGGTGCAGATCGACCGGGAGACGCAAACTTTGGCGACGATCACCATCCAGAACTATTTCCGCTTGTACGAGAAGTTGGCGGGGATGACGGGCACCGCGGAGACGGAGGCCAACGAGTTCAAGGATATCTACCGGCTGGGCGTGGTGGTGATCCCGACGAACCGGGCCTGCGTGCGGAAAGACGCGGACGACCTGATTTTCAAGACGCGGCGGGAGAAGCTCAACGCATTAATCGAGGAGATCAAAAAGCGGAATGCGGCGGGGCAGCCGATGTTGGTGGGAACGGCATCGGTGGAGTCTTCCGAGGTCATCAGCCGGATGCTTCGGCGCGAGAACATCCCGCACAACGTGCTGAACGCGAAATATCATCAGCAGGAGGCGGAGATCGTGGCGCGGGCGGGCGAGCGCGGGGCGGTGACCATTGCGACGAACATGGCGGGGCGGGGCACGGACATTAAATTGTCACCCGGGGTGCCGGAACTGGGAGGGCTGCACGTGGTGGGAACCGAGCGGCACGAGTCGCGCCGGATCGATCGGCAGCTGCGTGGCCGTTGTGCGCGGCAGGGCGATCCGGGCTCGAGCCAGTTCTATATCTCCTTCGAGGATGATCTGATGCGGAACTTCGGCGACTCACGCCGAATCGCGGGGTTGATGACGAAGCTGGGGATGGAGGACAACGAGGGGTTGCAGCATCCGTGGCTCAACCGGTCGGTGGAGACCGCCCAGAAGCGGGTGGAGCAGCGGAATTACCAGATCCGCAAACACACCTTGCAGTACGACGACGTGATGAACCAGCAGCGGACGGTGATCTATAGCTGGCGAACCGAGATTCTAACCACCGAGGATCCGCGCAAGGAGGTGTTCGAGACGGTGGATGAAAAAATCGGGACGGAAGTGGAGGCGAAGGCAGGCACCGATCCGGTGGATCTGGATGGGTTGGTGCACTGGGCGAATACGGCGATGCCTCTAGGGCTTCAGAAGGAGGATTTGCAGAACGCGGGGGGCAAGGATCAGTGGAAGGAGTTGGTGAAGAAAAGGGTCCGCGAGGCCTATGAGCTGAAGGTGAAGTTTGAGAATCCGGAGGCGGTGAAGGCCTTGGAAAGATATGTCCTTTTGGGGGCGATCGACCGGCTGTGGCAGGAGCATCTTTATGCGATGGACGGGTTGCGGACTTCGATCAATCTGCGGGCGTACGGACAGAAGGATCCGTTGATCGAGTACAAGCGGGAGGCGTACGGGATGTTTGAGGAGTTGATGGAGAGGATCAAGGGGGAGGTGGTGCTCAACCTGTTCCGGTCGGCCTCCAGCCTTTCGGCCTTCGAACATTTTCTGGCGGCGTTGCCGCAGCGGACGGGTCGGGGCGAGTTGCCGGTGCAGGCGCAGGCCCAACCCACCGAGGGCTCGCTGAGCATGGGCGGAGGTCAGGCTGGCTCGGTGGAAGATGCGCTGGCTCCCATGAAGCGGCAGGGACCGAAGCTGGGGAGAAACGATCCGTGTCCGCTGGACCCGGGCAAAAAATTTAAAAACTGCTGTGGGGCGAGCGGCAGCAAGGTCTGTTTCAAGGTGGCGGCGTAAGTTCCAAGGCCCGTTGGACAGGAGGGAAGCCGGTCTTAAACTGTGAAGATGAAGATTCTGGGTGCGGGAAGTTTGTGGGCCGGTATGACTCCCACCTTGGCGGCGGCTGGCCTAGCCTTGCTGGTAGGATTCGGGCTGGGAAGGGTGACCGCTCCCCCGGCGGCAACCGAGAAAAAGCCGGATGGGGTGGCTCAATCATCCGCGGCTGAGGCGGAGAAGCAGGAACCGGCTTGGCAAACCGTGGAGACATTGCCTCAAGGTGTCACCGCCAGCGATGTGGTCACGGCCGCTTCCACCGGAAGCCCCCGGCAACGGGAGCGGGCCTTGGAGGATGTGCTGTCCAGGGCCTCACTGGCCGAGGTGAAAAAGGCGCTGGAGTGGGCCAACGCCCTGCCGGAAGGACCGATGAAAAAAGCCGCCTTGGAAAAAATTCTGAAAAGGTGGGGGGAGCTGGACGGTCCCGGGGCCACTTCCTACGCGGCGCAGGTTTACAGCGAAACGGGCAATGCCAGCTTGCTGCGCGAAGCCCTGGCTGGGTGGGCGGAGAAGGACCCCCAAGCGGCCGTGAACCAGTTGGCCAGCTTGGGACTAAGCGAAGGGCTTCAAGGCGACATCCGCCGGGATTTGTTACAACAGTGGGCGGATTTGAATCCCGGGGCTGCGGCTTCCTACGCGGTGGCCAACCGGAATCCTGACAACTGGCGTGGATTGGTCGGCACCGTGGCGGACGAATGGTCCAAGCGGGATCCAAAAGCAGCTGCCGATTGGGTGGCGGGCTTGGAGGCGGGGCGGGATAAGCGGGGTGCCATTTACAGCGCGATTTCCAACTGGGCGGATGCCGACCCGAGCGGCGCGGCCGCTTATGTCTCCTCGCAGCCGCCCGGGGAGAGCCGGGACATGATGGCCGGAACGCTGGCGCGGGAGGTGGGGCAGGAAGATCCTGCCTCAGGCTTGAAATGGGCGGCGATGGTGGCGGATCCGGCGACGCAGGAACGGGCGATTGCGGGGGCTTTGGTGGATCTTTACCGCAAAAACAGCAATCAGGCGGTGCAATTGCTGCAAAGCTCGGGAATTTCCTCCCAAGTGCAGCAGGCGGCACTCAGCCGGATGACCAACCGCGGACCGTGGTGGAGGTGATGGTAAGTTTAAGTTTAGGTTTAAGTCTAAGCAGGGCCGGAAAAGTCGTCTTAAAAGCTTAAGGGAGAATCATGGATTCGGGGAGAGGGCCAACGGCGGCTCCGGGCAAGCGCCGATCCCAGCGGGCAGAGTCGCCCGGCACTTCCTGGATGGAGCCATCCGTAAAAGCCACCAGGGCTTTTTGTCCGTGGCGAAAGTGGACGGTGTTTCGGCAGTCAGTGGTGTTGAAAAAATAAAATTCTTCCAGCATGGGTTTCTTGGCCGACGCGGGAGCTTGGAAGCTATTGATCTGGGCGCAGGTGGCAAAGAGGGCGATGCGCCCCGGGCGTTCCAGCTGGCTGATCCGCCGGAGTTTACCTGCATCCTGCCCCAACGGCCCGCCGGTGAGCTCTGTGTTCACCCCAAAACCAAAATAGCCGTTGGCAAACTTGGGTTTGAAGCTGGCCCCCATGGAGGTGAAGGCGAAATCAGGAACCCGGCCGGCGGAGTCGACGATGTAGGGACCGAGCGGGCCGCGGGATTTGTCCAAAACCCTTTTGCCTTCGGCCTTGGGACCGGAGTAGCTTTCAAACCCGAACCACCATTGGACGCCGTCGGACAGGTTTTCCCGGGCCCTGAAAAACTGGCCTTGGCTTTCGGCCAGATAATTTTGGGCGGCCACGGAAAGCTGCCTGAGGGCGGAAGATGAAACGGCGAGGGTGGTCTGGCGCCGGACCGCGGTCGCCGCCGGGGCACATAAGGTGAGTAGGACGCCCAGGATGACCACGGCCGCCAAAAGTTCGATCAGGGTGAAGCCGCAGGATCCTTTCATGGCAGAAGCCCGATGCGATAAAATCCGCGGCCGCCGGGGGAGTTGGCCGGGACCGAAGTCGTCGTGCTGCCGGCCGTGGCCATGATCGGATCGCCCAAGGGCGTCCAATTTCCTGCGGTAAGATCCGAGCGGGATTCCAGCTGGTACCTCTCTCCTGGCACGGAGGAGAACTGGATTTGGAAGGTGTTCCCAGATGCCGGGACCATGGACTGCACGGCCGGGACGGGGAGAGCGGGTTGGCCGGCCGTGCCATAAACCAAACCAATGGATGCGCCGTTTGATAGCGTTAGGTCGGCCAAACCTGAAAACTCGCCGAAAAACCAGGCGGAGCCAGGTTGCAGATCCACCGGAGGCAGCGGATCCGGCCAGGCAAACGACTGGTCCACATGGGCGGGGCCCTGAACCCAAAGGTGCCACCAGTTCTCCGGGTATTGATAGTCTGCCCCGGTGGGTCCGCCCGGGCCGTTCCAGCGGATTCCGTTGAGATAAGGAGCCGTGTAGGAATTTTGGTAATGGACCACCAGTCCGGTGGTTGTCGGGTTGGTCATTCCCTCCATCGCGAAGGTAAAGGGCGTCAGATATCCCGCTGTCACGACCAACTCCCCGCCGGTGGCCTCGATGACCGACTCAAGCAGGGTTTTGGCGTTCAAGGAGTCCCCGTCCCATCGGTGCTGAAAAACCACCATCTCGCCTGTGGGAAAGTTAAGAATCAAGCGGCAGCTATTGGTTCCAGCTCCGGTTTGTAGAAAGGTTGCCTGGGCGGCCGCCGAAGCCGGAACCAAGGCAATCCATCCGATCCACAAGGCGGCGGCGAAAATGATGCCCTGCCAGAGTGAGCCTTTCATCCGATTTCCTTTCCGGCGCGAGCCAGAAAGAGCCGCACGGGATGCGGGGATCCGGACTCTCGCCCTTCATTTTTGCGATGAGGGTTTCCCCCTTCCTTGCGGAAGGGACGCGATGAGCCCCGGCGGGCAGATATTCGGACTCCGGGCTGCTTGCCTCCTCCCCGCCTTCACCCTTCCGTTTTGTGTTTCAACAAAACTTCCGGATTGGCCGCTTTCGCATGGGGATTTGTCACCCGATACCGCAGCGCAACTGTGGCCGGTTCACACGGCCTTCCCTGGATCCTCCGGGGGAAAGAACTAATCCGATCTTGAGGGAAAGATTGGAAGGGTCAATCCCATGACACGGAGGTTTCCGGTAATTTCGAAGGGGCTACGGCCGTTTATGTTTACGATTACGTTTACGGCCAAATTGAGGCTCGAGATTTCCCGCGGGAGGTCACTTAAACTTCCGACTTAAACTTAAACTTAAATCGGGCATTCTTTCGAGATGGCCGGAAAAACCTACAATGTGGCGGTGGTCGGCGTGACCGGTGCGGTCGGACAGGAAATTCTCCGCGTTCTCGAACGTAGAAAATTTCCCGTGGGGGAACTGGTGCCGTTGGCCAGTGAGCGTTCCGCCGGCGCGGAAACCGTCTTTGCCGGGAAAAAGCATAAGGTGCGCAAGCTTGAGGGATCCGCTTTTTCCGGTGTCGATTTTGCCTTTTTTAGCGCTGGGGCGACCCGTTCGCGGGAATTCGTCCCCGCGGCTCTGAAGGCCGGGGCGGTCGTGATCGACAACTCCTCCGCCTACCGAATGGATCCAGAGGTGCCACTCGTGGTTCCCGAGGTCAACGGGGAGCTTCTGCAAAAGCATCCCAAGCTGATCGCAAATCCCAACTGCTCGGCCGCCATTTTGGCGGTGGCCCTGGCGCCTCTGCACCGGGCGGCCGGCTTGGAAAGTGTGGTGGTGGCGACGTATCAATCGGCGAGCGGTGCAGGAGCCAAGGCGATGGCCGAGTTGGAAAAGCAGGTTCAGGATCATGCCGCTGGCCAGGAACCGCGAGCCGAGGTGTTTCCGCACGTGCTGGCCTTCAATCTCTTTTCCCATAACAGCCCGGTGGCCAAAAACGGTTACAACGAGGAAGAGAATAAAATGGTGGAGGAAACGCGTAAGATTTTTGGTCTCCCCGATTTAAGAATGGTTCCAACCTGCGTGCGGGTACCGGTGCCGCGAGCCCATTCCGAGGCGGTGGTCGCCCGCTTTATCAAGCCGCTTTCGGCGAAGGAGGCCAAGGCCCTCTTGGCCAAGGCGGAGGGCGTTCGGGTGGTGGACGAACCAGAGAAGAATCTCTTTCCGATGCCCAAGCACGCTTCCGGGGAGCTGGACGTTTTGGTGGGGCGGATTCGGGAAGTCCCGGGCGACCCGAACTCGCTGGCCTTTTTTGTCAGTGGGGATCAGCTGCTCAAGGGCGCAGCCTGGAACGCAGTGCAAATCGCGGAACGATTGATCAGCTCAAAAGCTTAAATCACCGACTCTTCGTTTACGTTTACCTTTACGTTTACGAAGGGGTGGGGGAGACGTTTCTGCTTCCTAAACGTAAACGTAATCGTCCACGACCACCTCAAGAGCCGGCTTTCGAGTTATGCAGCTGGCTACCGCGCGCCGCCCATTCCCGGAATCGCGCCGCCACCTTCCCAAGAGGCGGGTTTGTTCCAGGGCAGGGTGTTGACACTGTGTTCATCCTTGGGCGTGCCGTCGGGATTGGTTCCGCTGCCACTGGAGGCGCAGGAGGCCAGGATACCCGCAGTTAGGACGGCCAAAAGATGGGGGAGGAGTTTCCGGATCATCCGGAATTAATACACCACCTGATCGCCCACTTCAATGGCGGTGGCCGGGGTACCGGGTAGGACGTCAGCCACGGAGGTTTGGGCGTCGACGGTGACGGTCTTGATCCTTCCAATCATCTTTTCCCCTCGGTAAATCACCATGGTCAGCCCCTCCACGACCTGGTCATTCTTGCCGAGATCCAGGATCACGAAGTTCCAGGTGGGGTTGACCGCCAGGATCCGGCCGGAGAGGGACATCGATTTGGTCCCGCCCGGTTTGATCATCTCAATCTGCTCGCGGAGTTTTTTTAACTCCGTTTCCGTTTTCTCCTTGGCGGCGGAGAGCATCTTTTGCTCACCTTCCGCCACTTTCACTTTTTCGGAAAGGTCATTGATCTCCTGGAAAAGCTCGTCGGGTTTCTTGCCCTTGAGGCCCTCTTCGAAGGCCTGCAACTGTTCGGAGGTGATTTTGAGTTTTGAGTTGGTGGACTCCAGATCCGATTTGGTGGTCTCCAGGTCCTTGGAAAGTTTATCGGCCTGCAGCGTCAGGTCCTGGTTTTTGGCTTTTTGTTCCGTCAGGTTTTCCTCTGATGTTTTTAATTTGCCTTGGTTGCTGATGAGCTCGTCGTTGGTGGAGCCCCATTTTTCGCCCGCTTGGCTTACCGACACGGCGGGTTGGGCCGTGTCCGTCATGAAGTCACCGGTGTATTGAAGACCCAGGGTTGGGAATTTTCCGCCGCGCAGGGATTCCTCCACCGCGCGCAACTGGCTGGCGAACTGGTTTTTGGTGCCGCTCACCATGAAAGCCAGCACGGCTGTCGCAAGCGACAGGGCCACGGAGCCGCCCAGGCTGATTTTTCCGGCAATCGTCATAATTTGGCTTGGGGCAAAGTCTCCGCCCCACCCCTTGATTCCCAAGGGCTTTTGATTTTTTTATTCGGGACTTATTGGCGGCACTGCGAATTCATGTGAGTTTCTTTCGGCGGTAAGTTTCGAGGGAATCAGCCACCTCCTGCCCCGCCACCCGGAGTTCGTCCCGCAACCAATCCGGGCTGAAACCGTATGCCCCAAACGACTCCACGGCAGTGATTTCCGCATGGTCGGCGGTGACTACGCCGATCTCTCCCTTGCCAGCATGGGCTTGGACGATCCTTTCGATGATGCTGTCGGCGGTCTGCTCCCCTGAGGCGTAAAGGACGGCCAAGGAATCCTTGGGGGTCTCTTCCTTGCCGCCCGCCCGGCCGTCAAAGACCAGGGTGACTCGCCAGCGGCCGGAATCGTGGAGATCGGACATTTGCTGGATCAGCTCGCGGCGAGCATGACCCGTCTGGCGGGTGTGGAGGGAGCGAAGTTCAGGCCAAGAGTGAATGACGCTGTGGCCGTCGACCAAAAGATAACGGGGCGCGGCTTCCGATTCGGGCCGCGCAGCGGGGCTCATCCCGCGGCGGGTTTGGCGCCACCGGCCTTCTTGGCTTCCTTCTTCCGCTTCAGATAGCGGAGGCGACGACGCTTCTTGATGCCTTTGTTGTACTGCTTGCCCATCGACGAAGCGTGGGCGAACCGGCGCCGAGGGTCAAGGTTCGGTTGGTTAAGGTTTAAGTTTAAGTTTAGGTGAAAATTTAACAACGCGGGTTGATTTCAAAGACGGAACGCCCAAGATCGGAAGATGCGTTGGGCGATTTTACTGATCGGCGGGGTTGCGCTATTTCGTTGTCTGCGTCCTTGGGTAGGGGGCCCAGAGAACTTTGCCCCGCTCGCCGCCCTGGCCCTTTGCGGCGCCTTCTATTTCCAAAAACCCTGGAACTGGGCCGGGCCCCTGCTCGCCCTGCTGATTTCCGATGCCGTGCTGAATCTACACTTCGGACAGGCTCTCTTCACCATGAATACGATTGCGGCGGCGGGAGCCTACCTGCTGATTGTGGAGCTGGGTCGCTGGGTGGCCTCGCGTCCTTCCTGGGGCACTTGGCTGGCGGGTGCCTTGGCCTCCTCGCTGATCTTCTACCTCGTGACCAACTCGGTATCGTGGTGGACCAATGTGGGGTACGACAAAAGTTTTGCCGGTTGGTGGCAGGCGCTGACGGTCGGGTTGCCTGGTTTCCCTCCGACTTGGACCTTCTTGCGTGCCTCGGTGATCTCGGATCTGTTGTTCACGGCGCTCTTCGTGGCCGGGATTGAATGGTCGGCCCGGCGCCATCCGGGGAAGGTCCGGCCGGTTCTTTCCGTCGCCCCCGTCCGCTAGGTGGCTGGCCCGCTCCGCATCGCCGTTATCGCGGATACTCACGACCGCCTGGTTCCTTCTTTGCTCGACTCCATCCGCGAAGCGGATGAGATCTGGCATCTCGGCGATGTCTGTGAGAAGGCGACGCTAAAGACGATTCAGGATCTGGGGCCCAAGGTTTTTGTGGTCCGCGGGAATCAGGATAACCAGCCCGATTGGCCGATGAGCCTGGAACTGGAACGTTTCGGACATCGGTTTCATCTCATTCACATCCCGCCCGGCCATGCCCCCAGCGGGACGGAATTCCTCCTGCATGGCCACACGCACGTGCCGCGGGATCAAAAAGTGGAGGGGACGCGGTTTCTGAATCCTGGTCCGGCCGGTTTGGCCAACAAGGGTGCGCCGCGGTCGTTCGCGTGGTTGGAGCTGGCGGAAGGTCGAGAGCCTGTTTTTCGATTAGCAGCGGTGCGGTGAGAATTGTCGGTTGGGACAGGATTTAGGTGAAAGGTGGAAAAATGATTGCCGACTACAAATTCAACCTATCTCCTCCTGCCTGACCCCATCCCGGAAATCCTTTCAGGATTTCCGGGGCATGATGATCCAAAGAATCAGATAGACGATCACGCCGGAGAAGGCGGTGAAGATGGTCAGAATGGTGTAAAGGATCCGAACCAGCGTGGGATCCCAGCCGAGCCATTCGGCGAGGCCGCCGCAAACCCCGCCGACCATGCGGTTGTTGGAGAGCATTAGGGGCATGGGGGAGTTGTAAATCTGGAGATGGAGAATGTCCATCCGGTAGGGCTCTTCGTTTACGTTTAGGTTTACGTTTACGAAATGATCAAAGCTCAAGGCAACGAGTTAGGTAGGCCACTTTTGATAAAAGTGGCGCCACTTCTGTCAGAAGTGGCCTACCAGGTTTTAGCCCGACGACATCCCTACTTTTCCCACGGCGCGGGAAGTTCAAAAAATATTGAACAAAATGAGATTCCAGCGTAGTTTTTGGATTATGGCCCAGTCCGCCGGCAGGAACGGCAAAAGGGTGAGAAATGGGGGATCCCACCAGGGTCTCTCGCCGGTGGAAGTTGCTCTGGTGGAGTTCTTTGTGTCGCTGGCCGACATTGCCGGCATGCCCAAGTCGGTGGGCGAGATCTACGGCCTTCTATTCTCCTCCGAGGAGCCGCTGGCCATGGATGAGATCATCGCGCGGCTCGGCCTGAGCAAGGGTTCCGCCAGCCAAGGGCTTCGATTTCTCCGTTCCGCCCAAGCCGTGCGTACCGTGTACCGCGTGGGCGACCGGCGTGACTTTTATGAGCCGGAGCTGGGCTTGCGAAACCTGGCTGCCGGGTTCCTCAAGGAAAAGATCGGCCCTCGTTTGGTGGAGGGATCCCAGAAGCTGGCCCAGCTGGAGCAGATCATCGCCCGGGAAAGTCCCAACCTGCGAAAAGTTCACGAAAACCGGGTCGGCCGCATCCGCTCCTGGCAGAAAGCAGGCCAAAGGATCATCCCGTTTGCCCTGAAATTCCTGAAAGGCTGAACCATGGATTCCGATCCCATCCCTATGTCCGCACCGCCTTCCGAGGAGTTCCTGCATTTCGAGCCGGCCAAGTTGCAGGAGGGGGGCGCACCCGATCTCAAATGGTTCTGCCTGCGGATTGCTCCCAAGCAGGAGCACATCGCCATCACCCACCTGCGGAAGATTTTTGCGATCGAAGTTTTTTGTCCGCGACTTCGCTATCAGAAAGCCACGCGAACCGGCCGGCGTTGGTATGTGGAGGCGCTCTTTCCGTCCTACATTTTTGCCCGGTTCGACTACCTGACCCATCACCGTGGGGTGCAGTACTGCGCCGGTGTCAGCACGATCGTCCACTTTGGCACCAAGATCATCCCGATTCCGGATCCGGCCGTGCGGGATCTCCAGGCGGCCGTGCCCACGGGGGAGAAGGAGATGATCACCATCACGCCCGAGGTCCGTACGGGAGAAGAAGTCCAGGTGGTGGAGGGGGCCTTCGCCGGGCTGAAGGCGGTAGTCACGCGAATTATGCCGGCCCGGCAGCGCGTGGCGGTGTTGCTCGAGTTTCTTGGGAGGTTGTCGGAGACGGAAGTGCCGGTGGCGACGGTGTTGCCCACGGCGCGGCATCCGCTGGAAGGGGTGCCGGAGGAGGCTCGCAAAGGCAGACGGTAAGGCCGGCGCGGGCCGCAGTTGGATTGCGGAACAAAAGAGAGAGCAGGGGAGACCAAGGTCTTCCTCCGGGAAAAACGGAGGAAACGGCCACGGGCGGCAGCGTGCCCGCGGCCGGGATTTAAACTAGGTAGGCCACTTCCGATGGAAGTGGCGCCACTTTTATCAAAAGTGGCCTACCGATGGAAAAATTTATGAAAAACGTACGGTTTCCTATCTCCTATCTTCTATCTACGATCTACTTCCGAGGAACGAAGTGACGAGGAAAGGCATTATTCTGGCCGGTGGGACGGGGACGCGGCTCTGGCCGCTGACCCGGGCCGTCTCCAAGCAACTCCTCCCGCTCTACGACAAGCCAATGATCTACTACCCACTCTCTGTCCTGATGCTGGCGGGGATCCGCGAAATCCTGATCATTAGCACCCCGCAGGACTTGCCTCTTTTCAAAACCCTCCTCGGCGACGGCCAATCGATCGGCCTTTCCATATCCTACGCCGAGCAACCCAAGCCCGAGGGCCTGGCTCAGGCCTACCACATCGGTGCCAAGTTCGTCGGCACCTCGCCCTCTTGCCTGATCCTCGGTGACAACTTCTTCTACGGGGCGGAACTCGGAAAACTTCTCGCCTCCGCCACCTCCCGGGACAAGGGTGCCACCATCTTCGCCTACCAGGTGGCCGATCCTTCCTCCTATGGCGTGCTCACCTTCGACGACCACAACAAGGTCACCTCAATTGAGGAGAAGCCCGCGAAACCCAAGTCCCACTGGGCCAACTGCGGCCTCTACTTCTACGACGGCCGCGCTGTGGAATTCGCCAAGACGATCAAGCCCTCCGCCCGCGGCGAGCTGGAGATCACCGAGCTCAGCCGCTGCTACCTCAAGGATGGTTCCCTGCATGGCGAACGGTTTGGCCGTGGCTCCGCCTGGCTCGACACCGGCACGGCGGAGGGACTCCTCCAGGCCGCCCAGTTCGTTCAGACGGTCCAGACCCGGACCGGGATGCTCATCGGCTCGCCCGAGGAGGTCGCTTTCCGCAAAGGCTGGATTCAGGCCGCCCAACTCCGCTCCTTGGCGGAAGCGATCGGCAAGAACGGCTACGCGGAGGCCCTCCGGCAGATCGCCGCGGGCTCCTAGCCGAAAACCGCCCTTTTTGCTTTAATCTTCCGATGTCCCAAACCCGCATCTGCTGCCTCGGCGCCGGCTACGTCGGCGGACCCACCATGGCCATGATCGCGGCCAAGTGCCCGGACATCCAGGTCACCGTCACGGACATGAGTGAGCCCCGCATCCGCGCCTGGAATGAGGGGCCGCTGCCGGTCTACGAGCCCGGCCTAGAGGATGTCGTCAAAAAAGCCCGCGGGAAAAATCTCCATTTCACCACGGATGTGAAGGGAGCGGTGAAGGCGGCGGATATCATTTTTGTCTGTGTCGGCACGCCTACCAAGACTCACGGGGTCGGTGCCGGCCGTGCGGCCGACCTCACCTATGTGGAGTCTGCCGCCCGGATGATCGCCGAAGTGGCCGAAGGGCCGAAGATCATCGTGGAAAAAAGCACGATTCCCGTGCGGACCGCATCCTCGATGCTCACCATCCTCCGCTCCAATTCGAAGAACGGAACCTTTCAAGTGCTGTCTAATCCGGAGTTTCTGGCGGAAGGAACCGCCGTGGCCGACCTGGAAAATCCGGACCGCATCCTGATCGGCGGGGAACAAACCCCCGAGGGCCTGGCTGCCGTGGAGAAGTTGGCCTCCATCTACGCCCGCTGGGTTCCGCGCAACAAGATCCTCACCACCAACCTCTGGTCGTCCGAGCTCTCCAAACTGGTGGCCAATGCCTTTCTCGCCCAACGGATTTCTTCTATCAATGCCATCTCGGGTCTCTGTGAGGCGACCGGGGCGGATGTGGACGAGGTGGCCCGCGCTATCGGCTCCGACTCCCGGATCGGCCCAAAGTTTCTCAAGGCCTCCGTCGGATTCGGCGGCTCCTGCTTCCAGAAGGATATTCTCGACCTCGTTTATCTCTGCGAACATTTTGGCCTGCCCGAGGTCGCCGCGTATTGGGAATCCGTGGTTAAGATGAACGACTGGCAGAAGTCCCGCTTCTCGGCCCGGATCGTGAATGATCTCTTCAGCACCGTTACCGGCAAGCACATCGCCGTCCTCGGCTTCGCCTTCAAGAAGGACACCAACGACACCCGCGAGACCGCCGCCATCGCCGTGTGCCGGGACCTCCTCAAGGAGGGCGCTAAGGTCGTCGTGTACGACCCCCGCGTGCCGGAGGCGCAAATCCGCACCGATGTTCTCGGTTCAGAGAAAAACACGAATCTGGTCGTGGTGAAAAGCGCCGCCGAAGCTTGCCAGGGGGCCCACGGCGTGGCGGTTCTCACCGAGTGGGATGAATTTAAGGCCCTTGATTTCAAAAAAATCCATGACGGGATGTACAAACCCGCGTTTGTTTTCGACGGCCGCAACATCCTCCCGCATGCGAAGCTACGGGAAATTGGGTTCAAGGTGTTTGCGATCGGCAAGCCGGCATAAGACTTGTCGTTTACGTTTACGAAAGTTTGAGGATCAAAAGGTCAAAATTTGGTAGGCCACTTCTGATAGAAGTGGCGCCCCTTTTGTCAAAAGGGGCCTACCAAAATACAACGCTCACCGCCGAAGTCTAAGTTATGAAGCTTCTCGTCACCGGCTCTTCCGGCCTGATTGGTTCGGAAGTTGTCAGCTTCTTCGCCGAACAAGGTGCGGAGGTACACGGGGTGGACAACAACCAGCGGGCCGACTTCTTCGGTCCGGGCGGTGACACGCGGTGGAACCAGCAGCGGTTGGAAAAGCAGTTTAAAGGCTTCAAGCACCACGAGCTCGACATCCGTGATCGCGAGAAAGTCCTGCAGTTTATCGCCAAGCTCAAGCCCACCGCCATCGTCCACACCGCCGCCCAGCCCAGCCATGACCTCGCCGCCTCCCGTCCCTTCGACGATTTCGACGTCAACGCCGTCGGCACCCTCAATCTGCTCGAGGCCGCCCGGCGGGCCTGCCCGGAAAGTCCCTTTGCCCATATGTCGACCAACAAGGTGTACGGAGACCGACCCAACTTGATCAAACTGAAGGAGCTGGAGACCCGGTGGGATTACGACGACCCGGCCTATCAAGAGGGGATCGCGGAGACTTTTTCCATTGATGCCAGCAAGCACTCCCTATTCGGTGCCTCCAAGGTGGCTGCGGATGTGATGGTGCAGGAGTACGGGCGGTATTTTGGGATGAAGACCTGCTGTCTACGTGGCGGCTGTCTGACGGGGCCGAACCACAGCGGCGTCGAGCTGCACGGGTTTCTCTCCTACCTCGTGAAATGCAACCTCGAGGGCAAGACGTACAAGGTTTTCGGCTACAAGGGCAAGCAGGTGCGAGACAACATTCACTCGCTCGATGTGGCCAAGTTCATCGCTGCGTTTCTGGAAAAGCCGCGCAGCGGCGAGATCTACAATTTGGGAGGCGGTCGTCAAAACAGCTGCTCGATCCTTGAGGCCTTTGCGGCCAGTGAGAAACTCACCGGCAAGAAGATGCAGTGGGAGTACGTGGACAAGAATCGGGAAGGGGACCACATCTGTTACATCTCGGATCTGAGGAAGATGAAGGAGCATTATCCGGGATGGAAACTCACGAAGAGCTTGGATGATATTTTTGGTGAGATTGTGGAGGCTTGGAAGAAACGCTCTTCGTGAGCCCGTTTACGTTTACGATTACGTTTAAGAAATGAACAATTTGCGGTGACGTAAACGTAAACGTAATCGAACAGCATGCCCATCTACGAGTTCTACTCTCCCGATAGTCATCGCATTTACAGCTTCTTTGCGCGTCGGACTTTGAAAGAGGGCGAGGTGCCGCTCTGCCCGGATAATCCGAAACACAAGATGGAGAAGATGATTTCCCAGTTTGCCTTCACGGGCCGGGCCAAGGAACCGGTGAAGAAGGAGGGCCCCGAGGGGGAGGGGCCGGGGATGGATCCCCGGATGGAGCGGGAGATGATGAAAATGGCCGACGAGTTCTCGAAAATGGACGAGAACAATCCCGATCCCAAGGTGCTCGGCCGGATGATGCGCCGGATGATGGAGGTGAGCGGCCAGAAACTGCCCGGCGAGATGGGCGAGATGCTCAACCGGCTCGAAAAGGGCGAGGATCCCGACAAGCTCGAGTCCGAATACGGGGATGTTTTGGAGAAGATGGACGGGATGGAAGGACTGGAGGGCAATAAAAAGGAGAAGGAAGATCTCCGCACCCGGCTTAGGAAGCGGCTGCCGCCGAGGCGCGATCCCAAGCTTTATGAGTTTTCGGACTTTGAGCGGAAGAGGGTTGTCCGCTCAAAGGTTCGGTAGGGACGACCAGCTTGTCTGGTCGTCCGATTGAAGGATCGAATCGTTGGAGTCAACAATCGGGCGCGCAGCAAGCTGCACGCCCCTACCGCTAAAACTTTCCGGCAGTCAGTTTCGCAGCTTGAACAATCCCCGGCACAAAACTTTGAACCTGATCCGCCCCCGCCCCGGCGACTTGGAGGTGCACCAGCACCGCCCGGCGGTCGCGAAGTTTCGCTTTGCCGATGAACCAGCGGGCCAGATTGGGCGGATCAAGCCGGGCGCGTTCGATGGCGCGGCCGAACTCCTCCTCGCTGATTGTCAGCTTGCCGCCGGCGTGAACGAGCGTGGCCAGCTCCAGCTTTCCGTCATGAACTCGCCAAGCCACCGAGCCTTCCGGTACGGAGACCGTTTCCCATTCCGTCGGGGTGTTGTCGGCGAGGTTGCGGAAGATGGTGCGGATGGCGACAAAGTCGCCCGACGGCCGAAAGCCCAGCATCAGTTCCCCCTGCGGCAGGCGATAGCGGGCCACGCGACCCCAGGAACTTTCCGCGTAGGGGTCCGGATTCGGGGCCAGTTCCGGAGCGGAGGCCTCCAGGGCGGGGGCGAGGTCGGGATACGGGAAGTCCCCGTGTTTGCCCACCACCAGCGGCAACCTGACCCAGGCGACCGCCGCCACCGCGATCATGCTGACGGCCAACACCTTCCCGGCCATGATTTCGGGGACGGGCGTAGGCCCGGCTTGGGGCGGGGGAGGGACGGGCCTAGGCCCGTCCCGGGTCGGGCCTAGGCCCGTCCCCGAAGCTGTTGAGGGGGGGGGAGTGGGGTCAGAGGTCGAAAAGTTGGGGTCAGAGGTCGAAATCACGAGGGCGGGGAGGGGGGGGAGGAGGCGGGGGGCGAGGAAGATGGAGAGGGCGAAGAGGGAGTAGGTGACGGCGGCGAAGATGAGGAAGCCCTCGGTGCCGTGCCAGAACTGGAACTTCGGAATGTCCTGCACCACATACGACATGACAACCACGCGCATGCAACCAGCCAAAAACGCGAGAGCGATGCCGGAGGCGAAGATGAAGGCTTTGGCCGCGCGGGTCCAGGGTTTGGAGAAGGCAAGGGCCAGGGCGATGGCCATCAGGCCGCCGCCGGTCATCAGTCCCGTGCAGGGCCACTCCAGGATGACCGCGCCCATGGGTGTGGCGATGATTTTGCCCTGCACCAAAGTTTCGTTGCCCATCAGGTACAGGAACCAGCTGCCGATTTCCACGGTCCATGGGGTCACGCGCAGCCAGACATCGAGGGTGCCGGCGATGAAGCCGACGCGAAGCAGGACGATGGCCGCCACCAGCATCTCCGGCCAGCAGGAGGGAATGTCCCGCAGGCGCGTGAACAGCAGGTATGTCCCGCCCAGGCAGAGGTAGGAACCGAGGATGATGGCCACGGAATCGGCGGGCTGGATCGTGAAGAGCCGGGTGACACCCAGGGCGAGGCAGATCGTCCCGAGGATCTGGGACAGGCGGGAGGGCGTGAGCGGACTTAGCCGGGCGTGCCGGTGGGCCATGAGGGTGAAGGCCGTCCAGTCCGCCAGGAAGAGGGCGATGCTGTCCGCCATCATCAGGCCGTGCTGGCCGTACCAGGCGAGGAAGATGGCAGCCAGCTGCACGGCGCCCACGGCGTAGATGGTGCGGAGGAACGAGGTTCGGTTGCCCATAGAAAAGATTGTACGGAACTCTATCGGAGATGGGAGATGGAATTGGTCGTTTACGGTTACGATTACGTTTACGGGAAGATCTTCGGTCAGTTGACGGGCATATGTGGGGGGATAAATTAGAAATATGAGCTCGAGTGATCTGATCACCGTAGATCCCGCGATTCTGGGTGGGGTGCCGGTGTTCAAGGGGACCCGAGTGCCGGTGAAGAGCCTGTTTGAGTACCTGGAAAGGGGTTACACCGTGGAAAAGTTCGTCGAATGCTTCCCTTCCGTGACCAAGGAAATGGTTTGCAAGGTTCTGGAGCGTTCTGAGGAAATCCTGACGGCGGCGTGAGGATCCTGTTCGACGAGTGCGCCCCCTGGCCACTGAGCAAACTTCTGAAGGGGCACACCTGTTCGAGCCCCGTAAAGGAAGGCTGGCAAGGAATCCAGAACGGGGAACTCCTCAAGCTGGCCGAAGCCAAGTTTGACCTCTTTTTGACCTGCGATCAGGGCATCCGTTACCAACAGAATTTGAAGGGCCGAAAAATCGCGATTCTCCAGCTCTCGACCAATGACATCGGTGTTTTGGAAAAAAGATCATCCGAGGTTCTGGCCGCCATTGCATCCATCCAAGCCGGCCAATATGTGGAGCTAACGCTGGAAGAGGCTTGATGAGTTGTGGCTCTTGGGCCTGGGGCCCTACAGAGAGCATTGGTTACGTTTACGAAATGATCAATTCACAGCGGCGTAAACGTAATCGTAATCGTCCACGAAAAGACGGGTCGCTTTAAATTGAAAACCGGAAAGCTCCAAATCTGGGTTCCTGAGCTCATCGCGAGGGAAGGGGGGATTCAGAGCTATTCCATCGAAATGGTGGAGGCGGTGGCGGGGATTTTGGGGCCGGACCGCGTCACCGTCCTGAGCAAGCTGGACGATCCGAAGGCCCTCCGAGAGCGGTTTGGCGGCAAAGTGAAGACCTACGCCACCGGGAACATCCCGGCCGTCCTGCGGACCCCGGCCTTTGCCCTCCTCCTGTTGGCCGTGGCCTTTCTGGAAGGGCCTGACCTGATCCTGTCCACCCACGCGAACTTTTCCCCGGTCGCTACCTGGCTCCAAAAGTGGCGGTGCATTCCCGCGGCTGTCAGCGCCCACGGGGTCGAGGTATGGGATCTGCCCCCCGGGAGGATCCGTGAGGCCCTGCGGCAGGTGAGGAAGATCCTTCCGGTGAGCGACTACACGAAAAACCGGCTGAAGGACGAGCTGCACCTTGCCGACGACCGGTTCCAGGTGATCCCCGACACCTTCGATCCCGTCCGCTTTTCGCCGGGGCCCGCCCCGGCCGGCCTCCGGGAGCGGTACCGGCTGCGGCCCGCCGACAAGGTGCTCCTCTGCGTCTCCCGGCTGGTTGTCTCGGAGCAGTACAAGGGCTACCGCCAGATCCTCGAGGTCCTGCCCTCGCTCGCCCGCAAGGTTCCCGGGCTGAAGTTCCTCCTCGTCGGCCGCGGCAACGACCGCCCCAACGTGGAGCGCCAGATCGACCGGCTGGGCCTGGCCGACCGCGTGATCCTCGCCGGCTTCGTCCCGAGCCAGGAGCTGGCCGACCACTACCGGATGGCCGACGCCTTCGCCATGCCGAGCAAGCGGGAAGGGTTCGGCATCGTCTACCTCGAGGCGATGGGTTGCGGGAAGCGGTGCCTCGGCGGGAACAAGGATGCCGCGGTGGACGCGTTGCGCCACGGGGAGCTCGGCATCCTCGTCGATCCCGACAACCCGGCCGAGCTGGAGCAGGGGTTGGAACGGCTGCTCACGGACACCCCGCCGGATTCCCGCAAACTGCACGCGGCCGCCGACCGGTACTTCGGACGGGCGGCGTTTCGGACAAAAGTGAAGCAACTGCTGGAAAGCTTCGGACTCAGATGAACGACTCTTCGTTTACGGTTACGATTACGTTTACGAATAAATTCAACCTGGGTAGGGACGACTGTCCCAGTCGTCCGATGGTGAGATGAGCAACCGAAAATCATTCGATCGGGCGATGGGGACCATCGCCCCTACCGAGTGGACGCGGCGGTTCTCCTTCGGCCGTTCGGGCTTCGGAGAATTCAGCGCGTCCCTACAGAACGAATGAAAACAGAGAGGGGAATGTTTGGTAGGGACGACTGTCCCAGTCGACCGATGGTCAGCGGGCAATCGGACATCTTACAATCGGGCGATGGGGCCTACTTCGTCCCGCACGGCGGGACTACGAAGGCCAGGGACCATCGCCCCTACCGAGCGTACAACTGGCAAGCTTAAGTGCGGAATCGTTAGATGAAAATTTTAATAGCGAACAGGTTCTTCGGCGGGTCACAGATCCCGACCGGGCGGATGGCGCTGGATGCGGCGCGGGAGCTAGTCCGGCAAGGGCATGAGGTGACGGCGCTGACGTCGGCCGGGCAGTACGGGGGCGCAGGGGCGCAGTCGGCCCGGGACGACCGGATCCGAGTGGTGCGGCTGTGGACGCCGTCGGGGATTCCCCGGGCGGCCGCCTGGCTGCTGTTCACCCTGCAGGCGCGGCAACGGATCCCGCAGATGGAGTGGGACACCTGCATCTTGATGACCGACCCGCCGCTGTTACCGTGGCTGGTCCGGCGCGTCCGGAGGAAGGTGGGGAGCGGGAAGAAGATCGTGGCCTGGCTGATGGATCTGTACCCCGAGGCGCTGGTCGCCTCTGGTCGGATGAACGAGCGGTGCGTTTTTTACCGGGCGTTCCTGAGAAGCCGGCAGAGGTCGCTAGAGGCAGCCGATCTGCTGGTGTGCCTGGGGGAGACGCAGAGGGAATTGCTGGGTGCGGAGTTGGCGAAGAAAGTGCGGTGCGAGGTGGTGTCGCCCTGGGACAACCGCGAAGGGATGGTTCGGGCGCAGGAGGGGAAATTCCCCAATCTGGCGCTGTATGCGGGGAACCTCGGTGAGGCTCACTCTTACCGGGAGATTTTGGCGGCTGCGCCGCATTTGCCGAAAGGTTGGACCGTCCGCTTTGCCGTGCGCGGGGCAAAGGAGCGGCCGCTGCGGAGGGAGAGCCACCGGATGGCCAACGTGAAGGTGACCGAGTATGCGAGCGAGGAGGAGACGCCCGGCCTGCTGGGTTCCGCCCGGGTGCATTTGATCACAATGTCGGCCGGGTGGGAGGGGGTGGTGGTGCCCAGCAAACTGTACGGGTGTGTGCGGACCGGCCGGCCGGTGCTATTCATCGGGCCGGAGCGGGCCGATACGGCGATCGAGATCCGCAAGCACGGTTGGGGCGAGACCCTGCCGGCCGGGAGCAGCGGGGAAGCCGTGGCGGAGGCGATTGGAAGGCTGGGGAACGCGCCGACGAAAGATTGGAAGTCCGAGGATGGAGCGAGAACGTTCGCAACGATCGTTGCGAAGTTGGATTAGGTGGAAGGATTAGGATTAGGAAAAGCTTGAAGCTAGGTAGGCCACTTTTGATAAAAGTGGCAGCCACTTCCATCGGAAGTGGCCTACCTATGACCGACCTAAAACCATGAACCTTGTACTAGAGCCCGGTCGCGCCGAGCGCCACTACTGGCGCGATCTGTGGCGGTACCGGGAGCTGTTCTACTTCCTGGCGTGGCGGGACCTGTTGGTGCGGTACAAGCAGACGGTGATCGGGGTGGTGTGGGCGCTGCTCCGGCCGTTTCTGACGATGGTGGTGTTCACGGTGGTGTTCGGGAAGATCGCGGGGTTGCCCTCGGGCGGGATCCCGTACCCGATCCTCGTGTTTGCGGGGATGTTGCCGTGGCAGTTCTTCAGCAACGCGCTGTCGGAATCGAGCGGCAGTCTGGTGAGCAACGCCAACCTGATCAGCAAGGTGTATTTCCCCCGGCTGATCATCCCGGCGGGTGCGGTGATCGTGGGCTTTGTGGATTTCCTGATCAGCTTTGTGATACTGGCGGCGCTGATGGTGTGGTACGGGTTCGCGCCTGGGATCCAGATTCTGACGTTGCCGCTTTGGGTGGGGCTGGCGTTTTTGGCGGCGATCGGGCCGGGGTTGTTCGTGACGGCGCTGAACGTGAAGTACCGGGATTTCCGGTACGTGATCCCGTTCGTGGTGCAGTTCGGGCTGTATATCTCGCCGGTGGGGTTCCGGAGCGACGTGGTGCCGGAGCAGTGGCGGCTGTTGTACAGTCTGAACCCGATGGTGGGGGTGATTGACGGGTTCCGGTGGGCGATCTGCGGGGGGGAGTTTGCGATCTACTGGCCGGGGTTCGCGGCGTCGCTGGCGATCACGGCGTTCTTTTTGTGGTTTGGGGTTCGATACTTCAGAGCGACGGAGAAAACCTTTGCAGACGTTATCTGAAAGGAGATAGGAGTTAGGAGATAGTAGATAGGGAGGCTGACAATGACCCTATATCCGATATTCTATCTGCTATCTTCTGCCGAGGGGTCGAATTGACGGCAGGCAAGCGGTGGATAAATTAAGGATATGAGTTTTGCGGAAGTTCTGGAGGCGGTCCGGGAAATGCCCAGGGAGCAGAGGCTCCGGTTGGCAGGGGAGCTGACCGCCCTGCGGATGAAGGAGGACCCGGAATACCGGGCGCGGGCCGGGAAACTTCTGCATGAGGCCCGGCAGGGGGGACTGATTTCCAAGGAAGAGCTGATTCGTCTCCAAGCCAAGAAGTCTTAAATTCGTTTGTCCGGTTCCTCTTATACCTGGTGGATCAAAGGTGAGGCCGCGGTCGCGTATCTCGGCCATAAGAAGAGGCAACAGGAGATCCTTTTTCGCGCCTTTGAAAGCCTTTCCATCCATCCCCAGCAAGAGCCGCTGTCGGCGTTTCAGGATCCGGACGGCTGCCCGGTCCGGTTGCAGCAGTTTGATGAGTTTCTGATCATGTATTTCGTAGATGATGCGGTGAAAAGAGTGCTGATCCTGGATATCTCGGAGGTCGCATGAGCGACGTCCACACCTCGGCCTCGAAAGAGGACGCGCTGCAGCTAGGTAGGCCACTTCCGATGGAAGTGGCAGCCACTTTTGTCAAAAGTGGCCTACCGATGTTCGATTGATCAATTATGAGCGACACGATCATCTCCGTTGAAGGGTTGGGGAAGAAGTATGTCCTGAGCCATCAGGGGGGCGGCGAGCGCGGGTATGCGAGGTTTTCGGAGCGGCTCGAAGAGTGGGTGAAAAGACCTTTCGGTTTCCTCGCAGGAGATAGGAGAAAGAAGATAGGAGATAGGCAAAACCCCCTATCTCCTAACTCCCATCTGCTATCTCCTTCCTCAAAGGAAGAATTCTGGGCGCTGAAAGATGTGAGCTTCGAAGTGAAGCGTGGCGAGGTGGTGGGGATCATTGGGCGGAACGGGGCGGGGAAGAGCACGCTGTTGAAGATTTTGAGCCGCATCACGGAGCCGACGGAGGGGAGGGTAACGTTGCGGGGGCGGGTGGCGAGTTTGCTGGAGGTGGGGACGGGGTTTCACCCGGAGCTGACGGGGAGGGAGAATATCTTCCTGAACGGGGCGATTTTGGGGATGACGAAGGCGGAGATCCGGAAGAAGTTCGATGAGATCGTGGCCTTTGCGGAGGTGGAGCGGTTCCTGGACACGCCGGTCAAGAGGTACAGCAGCGGAATGTACGTCCGGCTGGCCTTTGCGGTGGCGGCGCACCTCGAGCCCGAGATCTTGGTGGTGGACGAGGTACTGGCGGTGGGGGATGCGGAGTTCCAAAAAAAGTGCCTGGGAAAGATGAAGGAAGTCAGCGGCAAGGGAGGCCGAACCGTCCTGTTCGTCAGCCACAACATGACGGCGGTGCGTTCGCTGTGCTCGCGGGCGATCCTGCTGCAAAAGGGGAAAATCACGGGGGAAGGGAATGCGGACGGCTGTATCCGGCAGTATCTGCAGGCCGGATCGGCCTCGCCCACGGAAAAGCGGTGGGAGGATCCCACGCAGGCACCGGGCAACGGGGCGGTGGTGTTTGAGGCGATTCGGGCAGTTTCCCGGAGAAGCGACGGCGAGGATCCTTCGCTGTTCGACACGGCGACACCCGTGGACATCGAGGTGGAGCTGCGGGTGCTAAAGCCGTCCCGGTTTCATGTGACCCTGCATTTCATGGCGGAGCAGGGGGTGACGGCTTTCACCTCCGGGTGCACCCAGGCCCCGGGATGGGAGGCGGTGCCGAAGACCGGGAAACACAAGCTAACCTGCCAAGTGCCCGCCCACCTGCTGAATGAGGGGAACTACACGGTAAAACTACTGCTGGTGGAGGAAGGTACCAGAGCGAGCGTTATCCTGGACGAAGTGATTGGTTTCGACGTGAAAGACCTGATCCAAAGAGAAGTGGGCTCCTGGCATGGGCGCGAACCGGGGCCGGTGCGGCCTTCGTTGCAATGGAAACTTCAGTAACTAATAAAGCCTGGCACCTAGCTTAGAGTTTATAAGATGAAAAAGATTTTGCTGGTAGATACAAACCGTGCGGCCATGCCGATTTATGACGCTCTGATCCGAGGGGGAAACGAGGTTTGGGTGGTGGGGTCCCAGCCTTCCGAACCCCTTGCGAAAAGGTGTCCGAAATTCACGACGCTGGATTATTCAAACCGAAATGCCCTTGCTGATTTCATTCAAAAGAACAAGTTCGACTTTCTCGTGCCCGGTTGCACGGACGTCTCTTATCAAGCCTGTGCCGATGTGAACGGAGGGCGTTTTCCCGGCATCGATCAGGTTGCGGTCACCCAAAGCATCCATACCAAAGACCAATTTAGAATCGTTGCAAAAACCCTTGGAATCTCCGTCCCCCGGGTTTTTGCTGAAGACCCAAAGCCGGATGCCGAAAAGCTCATCGTAAAGCCGGTGGACTCCTTCAGCGGGCGAGGAGTCACTATTTTGCCTTCTGCAGATCTTCTTTCGTTCCAACGCGCAGTGGAGCAGGCAAAAAAGACCTCACCTACGGGTAAGTGCATCATTGAAGAATTCGTGGAGGGGCAGCTTTTCAGCTACTCGGCTTTTATACGGCAGAAGAAGGTAGTAGCGGACTTTATCGTTCAGGAGGAGTGTGTGAGCGATCCTTTCGCCGTCGATACAAGCAGATTGTCATGGGAATTTCCTGGGCCGATGAGGAGCTCGCTCTGCTCCAGTGTAGAAAACCTTGCCAGCCATCTGGGTCTGGCGGACGGTTTGGTTCACACGCAGTTCATTGCACGGGACGGGAAATATTGGATTCTTGAAATCACCCGCCGCTGTCCTGGCGACTTGTACTCCCTTCTTGTGGAGCTTTCGACCGGCTACCCCTACGCCGCTAGCTATGCTGCACCTTTTATCGGGTTGAAGGCTGCTCTGGCAGGCCAGATCTCCTCCGCAAACCTGGTGATACGGCATACTGCTTGTCCAAAAGAAGAGACACAGTTTCTCGGGCTTCAATTTCACGAAGCTGTTCACCTTCGTTTACTGGTTCCTTTGGTTACGACCGGGGAGATTCTGCCGGCTGGAACCCGAGGGCGTGCCGCCCTGATGTTTCTCGCATGCCATTCCAAAAAAGAGCAGGATGATCTCTATGCACGCTTGCGAAGCCGCTCCTTGTATGACTTCCGGTGATGACCCTCTTGCTCGTTATCTCTCTGCCAGTCATTGATCGATGATAAAGAAACGTTTTCAGCTTGGCTTTGTCGGTGGAGCCCGGAATTCTGCAGTCGGCTACGCCCACTTTGTCGCTAGCCGGATGGATCATGGCTGGGATTTGGCCGCCGGCGCCTTCAGTACCCGGGATGATATTAACCGACAAACGGGTCAGCTTTACGGGGTCGAAGAGTCCCGCATCTACCGAACGTTTGAGGAACTAGTCGAAAAGGAAGCAGGAAAACTCGATGCTGTTGCGATTCTTACTCCCACTCCCTTGCACGCCCAGATGACCATCCGGTGCTTGGAAGCGGGCATTGCCGTCATTTGTGAAAAATCCCTCGGTCTGACCAGTAATGAGGCAAAAGAAGTAGAAAGAATCCAAGCGTCTACAAAAGGCTTTCTGGCAGTCATCTACAACTACTCCGGTTATCCTATGGTGCGGGAACTTCGCCGCATGATCGAAGCCGGAGAACTGGGTGAGATCATCCATTTCCAGGCAGAAATGCCCCAAGAGGGTTATCTTCGGACTGACAAATCTGGGAAAAAGCCGGTGGTTCAGGGGTGGCGCCTTAAAGATGGTCCGGTTCCAGTGCTTCACCTCGACCTTGCGGTTCATTTGCACGAACTGATTTACTACCTAACCGGCCTTGAACCTCAGGAGGTGGTGGCAGACCAATCCAGTTACGGTTGGTTCGGCGTCGTCGACAACGTAACATGCCTTTGCCGCTATGAAAAAGGAGTCCAGGGGCAAATTTGGTTTAGCAAGTCTGCAATGGGGAATCGAAATGGATTGCGGCTGCGTGTCTATGGATCCAAGGCATCCGCTGAATGGTTCCAGGCAAGCCCGGAGGAACTGGTCGTTTGTCGCCAAGACGGGAGCCGACAAATTTTAGACCGGGGAGCGGGTCTTCCAATTGCTTCACTGGCAAGATCCACAAGGTTTAAGGCGGGCCACCCTGCAGGTTTTATTGAAGCCTTGGCCAACCTCTACTGCGATATTCACCAATCCCTAACGGACTTCAAAAAGACCGGAAAACAGGAATCCAAAGAGGTTTTTGGTGCGAAATTAGCCGTCCGCGGCCTAGAGTTCCTAGAAGCGATGGTTTCATCCAGCAAATCTAAAAAATGGATTAATTTAGGTAACAAATAAAAAAGCAGTTCCAGTAAATGCCAACAACAAAAAAGGAGTTAGTCTTAAAAGTACTTTCGAAGGAATTTGATAGCCTCAGATACGCAATTGGAAAAAACGAAGAGACACTCAAAGCGCACAAGCTCGCTCCATTGGCCGGAATCATCGATGACAGAAGCAGAGAAAACGATGAATGGAATGCGATACCTTTAATAAAAGCAGATTCCATTCCACCTAAGGCAGCAGTACTAAACTGTGTTAGTTCTATTTCTCCAATTTCGGCAGCTAAGAGGGTAAAGGAGGCTGCAGATAACGCAGTGCTTATTTCTTTTAGCGAAATATGTGAAACTGTTAACGATCAAAACCTTCTGCCTGCATTCGTAAAAGAAATGAAAGCTGACAAGGAAAAAAACGGAGCAGAGTGGAAGAAACTTCGGAGAATACTGGCCGACGAAGAGTCTGTGCAAACCTTAGAGGATATTATTAAGTTTAGAATTAGCGGACCCTTTGCACATATGGGTAATTACAATGTTCGTCTAAAAGAGCAATATTTTGACCCAAAAATGCCATTGATAAGGGGAGACAGTTTCGTGGATTGTGGTGGATTTGATGGCGATACAACAGAGGAATTTATTTTAAGGTGTCCCGAATATAAGAATGTATGGCTGTTTGAGCCTGACGATTCCAACATGGTGAAGGCAAAAAATCGTCTTCAGGGCTTTCGAGATATTCAATTTATTCAAAAAGGAGTTTCAGACAAAGCAGGGTCTCTTAGTTTCCGGTCTGGCTCTGGTTCAGCTAGCTCAGTAGCTGATTCGGGGGTATCTGTTATTAAAGTCACAACCTTAGACAAAGAAATTCAAGAATCGGTATCAATTATTAAAATGGATCTTGAGGGCTGGGAGATGAAGGCCATTGACGGTGCAACGCGCCACATCATAAAAAATCATCCAAAAATGGCCATCGCTGTTTACCACCGTGCATCTGATTTTTGGATGATCCCCAAAATGGTTCTCGAAAGGAACCAAAAGTATAAAAATTATTTACGGCATTATACTGAGGGTTGGAGTAAATCAGTAATGTATTTTCTCCCCGCCTAGAATCATAGGCTAAAAATCTTTGGAACCCCCAAAACGTTAATGACCAAAATAGCCCTTTTTGGGTCAGAAAAAACCTTTACCGATCCATACCACGTCGGCCGTCCTAATCTTGGGGATCGCAGCCGACTGATGTCCCGCCTGAATGACATCCTGGACCGGAGGTGGCTAAGCAACTTTGGGCACTATGTGCAGGAGTTTGAAAAAAAGATCGCCCAGGTGGCAAGAACCAAGCATGCCATCGCCTGTTCCAACGGAACGGTGGCTCTGGAGATTGCCAGCCGGGCCCTGGAGCTGGAGGGGGAGGTCATTGTGCCGGCCTTCACCTTCATCGCCACGGCCCACGCCCTGCAGTGGCAGGAGATCAAACCCGTCTTCGCTGATGTGCGGGCATTCGACCACAACCTGGATCCGGATCAGATCGAGCGACACATCACCCCCAAGACCACCGGCATCCTAGGCGTGCACCTATGGGGCCAGGCTTGCGACACCGAGGCCATCGAGGCGATTGCCCGAAAAAGGAACCTGCAGGTGATGTACGACGGGTCGCATGCCTTCGGTTGTGATGCGGCCAAGGGGCCAATCGGCGGGGAGGGGCGGGCCACGGTGTTCAGCTTCCACGCCACCAAATTCATCAATGCGGGGGAGGGCGGGGCGGTGGTGACAAATGACGATGAGCTGGCCGCGAAGATGAGGTTGATGAAAAACTTCGGTTTCCGCACCTACGACGAGGTGATTCATGTGGGGACCAACGGGAAGATGGACGAATTCAGTGCGGCGCTGGGCCTGACCAACCTGGAGGCGATGGAAGAGATCGTGGCTATCAACCGCCGTAACTATGAAGCCTACCGGAAAGAGCTGGCGGGGATCCCCGGGATCCGGCTGATGGAGTACCGACCTAAGGGCGGGTTTAACTACCAGTACGTGATCGCGGAGGTGGACAAGAGCTGTGCGATCTCGCGGGACAGCCTGATCAAGGTGCTGTGGGCGGAGAACTTTCTGGTCCGGAAGTACTTCTGGCCCGGATGCCACCGGATGGAGCCGTATAAATCCCTCTTCCCGAACGCCTACCTGACCCTGCCGGTGACGGAGGAGGTGGGGGCAAAAATATTGGTCCTGCCCACCGGCCAGACGGTGGACGGGGAGGTGATCCGGAAGGCGGCGGATATCATCCGGTCAGCGGTCGAGCACGGACCGGAGATCGAGAAAGAAATCAAAAAGAGAAACCTTTAGACGGCCCGTTGACCGAACAGCCCATCCCGCTCCGCGACCAAAGGTGGCCCGAAGGCACCCCGCCGGTGGTGAGCATCTTTTGCATCACCTATAACCATGAAAAGTTCATCCGGGACGCGATTGAGGGGTTTCTCATGCAGGAGACCACCTTCCCGGTAGAAATTTTCGTCCATGATGACGCCTCCAAGGACGGGACGCAGGCGATCCTTAAACAGTATCAGGAAAAGTATCCCCACCTCTTTCGCATGATCCTGCAAAAGGAAAACCAGTGGTCTACCCGTGGAACGGGGGCTTTGTACGATTTGCTGCAAGGAATGCGGGGTGAATATACCTCTTTATGTGAGGGTGACGATTTCTGGACGGACAAAAACAAGCTGCAAAAACAACATGACCTTTTAAAAAATTTTCCAAGTTCTGTGCTGGCAGGAGGTTTTGCCAAAACCCTCGGATCGAAGCCTGAGTATCTTTTTGGCCCCCGGGAGCACAAGGAGGCCTTTGAGCTCCGGGAGCTTTTCGACCAAGGAATTCACACCTCTACATATTTTTACCGGACCCGGGACATGCATTTTCCTGATT
Organism: Methylacidiphilales bacterium; assembly: GCA_044351535.1. Taxonomy (GTDB): domain Bacteria; phylum Verrucomicrobiota; class Verrucomicrobiia; order Methylacidiphilales; family Verrucolacustridaceae; genus Verrucolacustris. The sequence goes on along the minus strand of JBILFP010000001.1, from coordinate 22,308 downwards.
GGGTGTTTTCCGGTGAAAGGGCGAATGGTGATATCATTATGCAGACGCTTGCGGCCCAGAAGGGGCCTGTCCGCATGAGTCCGGATATTCTTTCTATTTACCGTGTCCATTCCGGGGGCGTCTGGTCGGGCACGAAAGCCTCCGTAAAGATTAGAAAAAATCAGGAGACGTGGTCTTTATTGGATCAGCATTTATCAGGGCAATACTCGGGTCAAATACGATCGGCTCAAATCAAGCTGGCCCGCTCTGAATCGAAGCGTGTGGGAGTAGATGGGATGATAGGAGAGGCATATCGTATTTTCTTCATCACTTTGAAACGATATTTCCCCGGACAGCTACTTGAAATTCTTTTGTGGTTTTTCGCAATACCTACCTACCGCTTCGAAAAACTCAAGAACCGGATTACAAAACGAATAGCCTTTCGCACCAGAATCAAAAAAATAATTAAAAAGAAATCTTTTTTTAGCTCGTCCTAAATCGTTTGAAGATTACCCTTTTACCCACTATCCGGTTTTTCCCTTGGGGAGCACCGGGGCACTGCATGGGGGCGCTGGTGGAGGAGCTCCTTGGGGCGGGCCACGAGGTGCAGTGGCTGGTGGCTCCAATTGATTTAGATCATCCTGAGGTGGCAAGGCTCCAGCGGATGGGGGCGAAGGTGGAGCGTTTGCCTGACGAGCGACCGGGATACGTCCGCCTTCCGGAGCTGCGCTGGAAATTGCGGGAGATGGCCGGGGCGGGGACCTTAAGAAAGGCGGTCGGCCGGTTCCGGCCGGATCACATCTTCGTGAACCAGGGTGCCACCTGGTGTTCCCTGCAAAGGGAGATCCGGGAGGTGTTGGAGCCGAGACGCGGGCGGTATTCCCTGATCTGTCATCTGGGCCGGCCCAACGGGTATCCCCAGGGGGTGGATGAGAAAGAAGGGGGGCGACTGATGAGCGGGGCGAAAATGGTGTATTTCAACTCCCGCTGGACGAAAAAAACCGGGGAGGAGCAGATCGGGGCAACGATTGCAAACAGCCGGTTTTTTCAATACCCCGTCCGTTTTACCTTCGAGCGGTCGCTTCCTTGGCCAAAAAACCCGGTGCCGAGGATCGGGATGGTCAATCGAATCGACATCCACCACAAAGGCCTGGATCTGGCGGTGGAGGGGATCGCAAAGCTGAAAAGGGAAGGAATCAATGCAGAACTGACGATCGCCGGACGGGGGGATGGAGAAGTGAGGCTCCGGGAACTAATCCGGCGGCACGGGGTGGAGGCGGAGGTCAAGGTGGAGCCTTACACGGAAAACTTGGCGGATTTCTGGAAGGATAAGGAGCTGTTCCTCCTGCCTTCGCGTCTTGAGGGCTTGGCGGTGGCGATGGTGGAGGCGATGGGATTCGGGCGCCCGGTGATCCGGACGCCGTTTGGGGGAGCGGAGGAGTGGGTGGAGGAAGGCGTGAACGGCTGGATCTGCCCGGAAGCAACCCCAGACGCGTTAACCGAGACCTTGCGGCGAGCCATCCGGCAAAGGGAGAAATGGCAGGAGATGGGGCGCAAAGCCCACGAAAAGATAAAAAAAGAACTGAATCTTAGGCCGGGCAGGATATTTCTAGAATCTCTTGCATGAACGTTTTTCTGAACCAGGTGTACAAGCTAAAGCTGGCGTGGCGCCGCTTTCTGGCCGGGAGCAAGGGAGCGGAGCTGGGGCAAAGCGTGCGACTCGGACCGGGCGTGGATTTCAACCTGGGCGGATGCTACCGGAACACCTTAAGGCCGGCCGGTTCCAAAGGACGGATCCAGATCGGCGACCAGGGCTGGATCGAGAAAGGGGCGGTCCTCTGGGCCTTTGACGGATCAATCTGCATGGGGGCGAACGCTTTCCTCGGCCCCTACGTCACCATCTACGGCCACGGAGGCGTGGAGATAGGAGACGATGCTTTGATTTCCATGAAAGTTACGATCCTCTCGTCGAACCACAGGATTCCCGGAAGTAACCGGCACATCCGCTGGGAGGAAAACGACCTTCTTCCCACCCGGATCGGCAAGGACGTGTGGATCGGGGCGAATGCGGTTATCCTCGGTGGGGTGACGATCGGGGACGGATGTGTGATCGGGGCCGGCTCCGTGGTGACGAAGGATCTGCCGGCGTATTCGATCGCAGTCGGTGTTCCGGCAAAAGTTGTCAGGTCTCGGGCCTAAAGTTTAAAGCGACAGGTTTGATGAGGAATAGGAATAGGATTAGGATTAGGATGAAGATGAGGAAATCTGCGAAGATGGCAGATGGCAGATGGGTTTTTAATTCGGAATTCGGATTTCGGATTTCGAAAATAAGCTTGGGCATTGCGGGAAATTCGCTTATGCGAAAAGAATTGGGGATTGAGGATTGGGGGGAGTTGGCCCCCTCAGACCTCCCCCCGCCCATCCGATCCAGTCGCTCCGCGAGTTGATGGAAATCCGCTTACGCGGGGGGATTCGTGAACGTGAAGGTTAAGGTGAGCGGAAGGTTTTAGTTTAAGTTGAATTCTGAGTAGGAGACGGAGCTGAGCAGCGAAACCAGCGTGGTGATCCCGGCATACGGCCGGGTGGAGCCACTGAAGTACACGCTGAGGAGCGCGGCCCGGGCGTTGCGTGAGGTCTGGGGCGGGGGGGAGATCCTGGTGGTGGATGACGGCTCGGAGCCCCCGCTGGAGGAACAGCTCCAGGGCTTTGAGGCGGGGCATCCGGTGAGGTTCCTGCGGCAGAAAAACCAGGGATCGATCGTGGCCCGGATGACCGGGCTGGCAGTGGCGCAGGGGGAATATGTGCTGTTCCTGGATTCCGACGACCTGATCCATCTGGACAAAATCCGGGTTCAGACCGAGGCGATGAAGGAGAGCGGGGCGGAGGTGAGTTACAGCGACATGGCCGAGGCACGGCTGGGGGAAAAATATGAAGCGACCTTTTCCGCCGGCCCCAAGGTAAGCCCAACGGAAGATTCGGTGGAGCTGTTTGGGAGGATTCAACCGGCCCCACACGGGCCGATTTACCGCCGAGAATACCTGCAAAAGGCCCTGGTGAAACCTGTGGTTCCCCAAAAAAGGGCGTTTGATCCATCCGGGGACATCTGGCTGTACCGGAACCTGATCCTGCATCCTGCCAAGGTGAAGAAGGTGGAAGGGGCGTTCACTGCCATCGGGCCGCATGAAGAGCACCGATACAGCCTGTGTTGGGAGAAGCTGGGAGCCGCCTCCCTGCTGATTGAGGAGGAGTTTTTCCGGGCCTGTCCAAAGACGCCGGAGACGGAGACGGCGCGGAGGGTGGTGGGCGAGGTGACATTCGTTTCTTGGCGGACGTTGCCACACGATGTGGACGCCAAATACCGCAGAAGGAAACTGGAAATCTGGCGGCAGGCCCCCCTAGGTGACCTGGAAAAGCTGGGAGGAAAGGGATTCCAAATGTTGGCCAGGATCCTAGGGCCGGTGGCGGCAGGATGGATTTTGCGGAAATGGCAGCGGCCTCGCTACCAGACCTGCCGCACGTTGCCACAAGGAAAAAAAATTCAGGACTTGCTGTCTCACGACCGGCCCGCGGGTAGCGTAAAAAGTGAGTAAAATAAAAACCGCGTGGAATCTGGTGATTCGTGGAAGTTGGCGGCAGTTTTGGGTGCACTGCGTTATCACTTCTAGAAAACTTCGCATTCGAAAAGGAAAAGGCTCAGCGTTCCGTTATAAGTTAAAGGGACGGGATTTCTTTTGCGTGCCGGGCCTGGCTGATTCCGAGGATCTTTTTCTTCACCGCAAAATCGACGAGAAGGAAACGAAAATTGTTGAAACATGGCTACGTAAGGGGGATGTTATGGTGGATGTTGGAGCGAACATTGGACTGTACGCGCTAATAGCCGCCAAAAAAGTAGGAGATGAAGGAGGCGTTTTTGCTGTCGAGGCTTCACCCAGCCTTACGGAAAAATTAGAGCTGGGAAAAGAACTTCTGCAGGCAAAATGCCTGTGGATTGAGTGCATCGCCGCCGGAGATAGAAATGGAGAGGCTACTTTTGTCCTGAGTAAGCCAGGGACTCACACAAGCGAACAATCACTGCTTTCCGACAGGACAAAACTAGAAGCCTCCTCTCGATTGGTAAAAGTACCGTTGAGGCGCCTTGAAGAAATGGTTCAAAGCTACCCCTTTTTAAGTCAACCGGATTTGATCAAAATGGATATCGAAGGGGCCGAAGAGATGGCCATGCGGGGCTGTCCACCAACGTGGTTTGGGGTGAACGGCCCTCTATGGATTGTGGAGATAAACCCGATGGCTTTGAAAAAGTTTCGAGCGACTCCCCAGCAGATCCTGCAATGGTTCACTAACGGAACCCATCATCTTTGGCTCATTCCAAAATATTCTAATGACCCTAAACAAGAAGATCTTCCAAGATGTTCTTCAGAACAAGAGACCTTTTCAGATGCAAAATTCTATAACTTAATTGCCGTACCACAAAACCCCTCAAGAAAACTAGAAGTTCAAAAAGTAATCCAAATCCTAAACCCTAAGTAGGCAAAAAACTCGTTCCGCAGGTGTCCAAAACCTTTGAGAAAAAATAACTTGTTGATTAGTGTAATTATTCCAACTCACAACCCGAGGCGGGAGTATCTAAACAGAGTTATACAAGCATTAGTGGGACAGACGTTGGATCGTTCGAAGTGGGAAGTTGTCGTTGTAGACAACAAGTCTGAGGATATCGGATATAGCATATCGGATATTGTAAGGGATCGATTAGGAAAAGCGGAAAGCGGAAAGCGGAAAGCGGAAAAAACCCCATCTGCGATCTTAGATCTGCCATCTACCCCGAGCGCACGCGTCGTACGCGAGGATAAGTTGGGGCTGACGCATGCGAGGGTGAGGGGGTTTCAAGAGGCGAAGGGGGAAATTATGGTGATGGTGGATGATGACAATGTGCTGAAGCCGGACTATTTGGAGCGGGCGATCAAGATCCTAAAGAAAAATCCGCAACTGGGAGCGATTGGGGGAAAGGCGTTGCCGGAGTTTGAGATCGAGCCGCCGGAGTGGTTGAAGGGGAGGAGCTCCGGGCTGGGGTTGAGGGATCTTGGAGATTCAAAGATTGTGTATCCGGATGAGAGGCGACCGCTAGTGGAAGGCGGGAGGGGGCAAGCGGGAAGAAAGATCAAAGTGACGGAGTTTCCAGAGTGTGCGCCGATTGGGGCGGGGATGGTGATCCGGAGGGAAGCGGCGTTGGAGTATGTGGAGGCTTTGAAGAGAAGGGATACGGTTGTGACGGATCGGAAGGGAAAGAGCCTGGCCTCGGGCGGGGACAACGACATCTGCCTGACGGCCCTGGAGCACGGCTGGGGGGTGGGTTATTTCCCGGAGTTGGAGCTGACGCACCTGATTCCCAAGGAGAGAATGACTCTGGAGTACCAGAACCGGATGGCGAGGGACTCCATGAGAAGCTTCGTTGTGATGTTGGATCAGCATGGGATTCAACCGTGGGCTCCAATTGCCAGTTGGACCGTGCCGTTACGGGTGGCACGTGCCTGGTGGCGGGACAAGCCGTGGAAGGGAGAACAAAGAATATTGAGGTTCGCAAACTCAAGTGGACAGTTCCTCGGCCGAGCCGACATTTGGCGATGATACCCAAGGGCCTCAAAAGATCTTTAGGTTTCTTAAAAACTGCGTTTTATCGTAAACCCAAGGCTGAGTTTCAAAGAATGGTTCGATGGGGTCCCAGGGCTTACTGCCGAACACCCGAATGGGAAAAGCAGATGGAAGAGGCAGCAAAAAGGTTAACGGCCCCCGATATTCAAAACAAAGGAGCCATCCATAAAGTATGGTTTCTTTCCGGGAAAAAACATTGGTATCAAACCGCTTTTTGCGCATGGACTCTTCAGAGGCACGCCCGCTTCAGGATTGCCCCCGTGATCGTGGATGACGGCAGTTTTGATGGTGAAGCCCGAAACAATCTATCAAAAACCTTTCCCAATTTTGAGCTTTGGGAGAAAGGGGAATGCGATCTCGTTTTTAGCCAGATGTTTCCAGCGAAGAATTATCCGAATCTGCATAATTGGAGAGACAGGCAAATTCTTTTCCGGAAGCTAACTGATGTATACGGACGTTCAAAGGAGTGGCGCCTTTTGCTCGATTCCGACATACTTTTCTTCTCTCGTCCAAAAGAATTAGAGGATCTCATAAGTGAGACTCCGGGAATCTTCAGCCAGAAGGACTGCTGGGAATCGTACGGTTATCCCCGCTCCTTCATGGAAAGCCTTGCCGGCGCTAAGCTCCCCGAGGCGATCAACATCGGGATTCTGAATTTCAGCGGAAAATTCATAGATTGGGAAAAGGTGGAGCACTGGGTTGGAGAGCTGGAGCAGCACCATGGAAAAGCCTACAACATTACCCAAGGAACCTTTGCGATGATTTTGGCCGGAAAAGAATTCAACAAAATGGACGGAGAGAAATACAAGGTTTACCCCCACAATCCTAAAAGTAATGAACCGTTGCCTGTGTGCGGCCACTATGTGGCGGACAGCAAGCCGTGGTACTTCGGACAAGGATGGAAAAAGGCGCTGGAGCTGGCCGGAGTTTGAGCCAACCCCTCGTCTCCGTATGCATGCCTTGTCACAACGCGGAGAAGTACGTGGGGGCGGCGATTGAGTCGGTCCTGTACCAGACGTACAAGAACATCGAACTGATCGTGGTGAATGACGGCTCGACCGACCGAAGTGGAGAGGTTCTGGAAAGGTGCAAGGCGAAGGGGGTGAAGGTGGTGACGGAAAAGTGTGGAAACGCCAGCAGGGCAAGGAACCGAGCGTTTCGGGAGGCCAAGGGGGAGTATGTGAAGTTCTTTGATGCGGATGACATTCTTTCACCGGAGATGGTGGAGAGGCAGGTGGGAAGGCTGGCGGGGAGACAGGATGCCGTGGCGATGTCCGAATGGGGAAGGTTTTATAACGATGATATAAAGACCTTCCGCCCCAACCCGCAGAGCGTGTGGCGCGATATGGGCGGAGTGGAGTGGTTGGTGAAAGCGATCAGAGACGCCCAGCCAATGATGCAGGCGGGAATGTTCCTGATCCCCAAGTCTCTCGCTGAAAAAGCCGGGCCTTGGAACGAAGAGCTGACGCTGATCGATGACTTCGAATATTTCTGCCGCCTTTTTTGCGAGGCGAAGGAGATCCTGTTTGTGCCGGAAACGACCCTTTATTACCGGTCGGCAATCCAGAACTCCTTGAGCACACAAAAAAGTCGGCAGGCGAGGGAGTCGGAGTGCGAGTCCCTGCTGCTGGGTACAGGACATATCCTAAGGAAGCGGCAGGATGCCGAAGCCAGGTTGGCCTGTGCGAACGTTTGCCAGCACTTGATTTACGACCTGTATCCGAAGCACCCTGACTTGCGGGAGCGCTTAAGGAGACGGGTGGAGGAGTGCGGGGGCGCGCAAATCGAGCCCTCAGGCGGGAGGTATTTTCAGATGTTGCGGCCATGGATCGGTTGGAAACTGGCACGCCGGCTCCAGCGCGCGGTGGGTCGGTGACGGTAGAAAATTGGATCTTTTACCACAATAATGAATCTAATTTCACCAAGAGTTCAAATTCTTAGCCACCTTGAGCCTTCCAATAATCCAAGGGTGCCCAAGGATGCTGAAGCGCTCTCCCTGGCCGGATTCGATGTGGAGATTGTGACCAGCGTTTTGCCCGTCCCTCAAGCCATCCCTAAACGAGATCCGCTGTTCTGCCGTGTGCGGCTCCTCAACCAGAGAAATCGGCCCTGGGCCTTGTGGCGGCACCGAATCCTGCAAAAGACATCCCAACTGTGGCCAAGGGCCATCCGCCCGCAGATCCAAGGTTACGGCTCCCTTTTTTACGACCTCTATCGGCACTTGAAGACGGCGAAAGAGGCGGATTTCACTATCCTTCACCTCGAGCCGGCCCTCTTGGCGGGGCATGCGGCAGGGCATTTGCCCAAAGCGGCGGTGGACTTTGAAGACTGGTATTCGGAGGATCTGTTGCCCGGAAGTAGGACCCCCAAGCTAACGCAAGTTCTCCAAGATGCGGAGAGAGCAGCGCTACGATCGGCAAGGGCCTGTTGGTGCACTTCCAAGGCCATGGCAACGGCCCTGGCTGGGCGATACGGCACGAGCCAACCCCTGGTGATCCGGAACACCTTTCCCCGGCGATGCAGGCAACAGATCGACGGCCAGTGGAAAGACCGGCCCAAAATGGCCCCATGGTTGAAAAGAAATGACCCCACCGAAGAGCGGCCCGAGGACCTACCGGTCGCCATCCACTGGTTTTCCCAGACGATCGGACCCGGGCGGGGGCTGGAGAGCGTTTTTGAGGCCTTGGCTGGCCTCGAGGGAAACTGGGAACTGCACCTGCGCGGAGGGCTTTGGAAGTACGGGCCTTGGCTGGAGCAGGCGTGCCCAAACGCGGTGAGGCAAAGGACGAAAATTCATCGGCTGGTCGGGCCGGACGAGTTGCCTTCGCGGATTGCCGAACACGATATCGGGCTGGCTTGTGAGCAGAAAACCCCAGCCAGCCGGAATCTGACGATCACCAACAAGGTGTTCCAGTATCTGCAATCCGGCCTGGCGGTGGTGGCGAGCGACACGGCCGGCCAAAAGGAGGCGGCCGATTCCGCCCCGGGTGCGATGCGGCTTTACCCTGCCGGGGATGTGAACCAGCTGCGCGGGATTTTGCTGGGGCTGATCAGCGATCGAAGCCAGTTGACGGCAATGAGACGGGCAGCGTGGGAGGCAGGGGAGAAGCTTTGCTGGGAAACCGAGGCGCCCCTGCTGGTGGAAGCCGTGAGGGAAGTAATGGCACCAATTGGACAAACGCGACATGGCGCGGTACCCCGCTAACAACGCCATGTTGGCCCAACTGATCCACCTGATTCCCTACGGAATTCGGAACAAGATCAAAGACCTCCCGCTGGTGGGTCCCCTGCAGCGCCGGATTTTTCAGGCCGCCTTCCGAGGGGAGATGGATTTCAAAATGAAGGAAGGACCCGCCAAGGGGCTGGTCTTTCCCCTGAAACTGCCGGAGGACAAGCTGTTCTGGACCGGGCTCTGGGAAAAAGAGTTTTCCGAAAGACTGGCGACGGCCACCCGGCCCGGAACTGTTTGCCTGGACGTGGGGGCCTACCGCGGTTACTTCAGCGGGCTGATGGGAGTCAACGGGGCGGGGGTGGTGCACTGCTTTGAGCCCAACCCGGAAAACATCGCCAAGCTGGAGAAGCTAAAAAAGTTGAATCCGGGCCTGCCGCTGCGGATCCATCCGCTGGCGCTGGGGGACCGGGACGGGGAGACGGAGTTTGTGCTGATGGCGGAGGACACCATGGGCAAACTGGCCAAGAGCAGTTTCCAGCACGAACGGGAGAGCGGCGCCCGTTTTCCAGTGCGGTTGGCCCGGTTGGACACCTTGGTGGAGCGGGGGGAGGTGCCCCTGCCGGATCTGGTAAAAGTGGATGTGGAAGGGGCGGAGAGGATGTTTCTGGAGGGTGCGATGACCAGCCTGAGGGCCAAACGTCCGACGGTTCTTCTGGAGTACCACTCCGGGCCGCTGGCCCGGGAGTGTGCCGCGATTTTGGAGGGGCTGGGTTACCAAATCGAATGGCTGGAGACCGACCGACCAGAGGCGCTGGGCGAAGAGGCGGTGGGCCATTTGGTGGCCTCCCCCAAGGATAGAAAATGAAGGAGCATAGATAAGTTCCCAAGCGAGTTGTCCCGCAAGCAAGCGGGTCCTGATCGTCTGCCCGAATTTCGCGCCGGTGAATATGGCTGACGGGGCGCGGGCACGGATGATGTTGCCTTACCTAAGGGAGCTGGGCTGGGAAGCAACGGTGGCGACGATGAGACCAGAACAAAATCCTAATCAAAAGGATCCGATGCTTTTGAAGACCGTCCCAGCCGACACGGAGGTGAGGCACCTTTGGGCTTGGGACGAAAAATGGTGCCGTAAATTAGGTTTTGGGCATCTTTCCAACCGCATTTTTTGGCCGTGGAGGCGCACGGTTCTACAACTACTACGGGAAAAAAAATATGATTTGGTCTTTTTTTCCACCACTGCCTTCACGGTGATGGCTCATGGGCCGTACTGGTTTCGGAAAACGGGTGTGCCTTATGTGATCGATCTACACGATCCGATTCATGTGCCAGGGGGCTCTTACCAGACGCACAATGCACCGGGCGGGTATTGGAAGTACCGGCTGGCCAACCTGCTGAACGCATGGATCGAAAAAAAAGCGTTTTCCCGGGTGACAGGAGTCATTGCCACCAGTCGGCACTATTTGGAGACCCTAAAAGAACGGTATCCACGTCTCCGCGATATCCCGATGGAGGCCGTCCCGTTCGGGGTTCCTTACAGGGATTTGGACATCCTCAAAGGCCTGAACCTCCGGAACAGGCTTTTTACGAAACAGGGGGAAGGAAGAATTCTTTTCTACGCCGGACGTGGGGGCCCGGACCTGCATCCGGCCCTGCACGCCCTCTTTTCCGCGGCGGCGGAATTAAAAAAGAAAAACCCTGCTGCGGCCGGGAAGCTGCGGTTTGTCCTTGTGGGGACCAGCTATGACCCGGGCGGCAAGGGAAGAAGGCAAGTGGTGCCGATCGCGGAGAGCCACGGAGTGGGAGATTTGGTGAAGGAAGAGCCCCAGCGCGCTTCTTACTTTGAGGTGCTTCAGGGAATCCGTCAGGCGGATGTCGCACTGGTGTTGGGCTCTCCCCAGCCGGACTACACGGCTTCCAAGGCGCTCCTTTGCGCGGCGGTTGCCCCGCGGGTTTTGGCTATTCTTCACGAACAAAGCCTGCCGGCCAAGTATTTGGCCGAGTTAAATTGGTGCCGATGCATCCGGTTTGAGCAGAGTCCACAGGAGCCAGCCTGCTTGAAATCCCTGGGTGAAACTTTGGAAAGCCTCGCCACAGATACCTGGGGGGAGGGACCTACGAAAAGGGAGCCGTTCCTGGAGGAAAATTCCGCCCGGGAAATGACCCGAAAGATAGTCTCGCTGTTTCAGCGGACGCTGCGGAGGGGGCCTTGAAGACCGGATTTGTCTGCGGTTTTTACGGGGCAAGGGACGGCTACGAGATTGCCGCGGCGTTGGAGAAAGCGGGGCTTTTACGGCGCCTTCTGACGGATTTCTACGGGGAGGCCAAAATATTCAAAAAAATGGGGCTGTTTCGGGCCTCGCGGACCCATCCCGAACTTCCGGGAAAAAGAGTGTCGGGATCTTGGTGGTTGATGGCGGCCACACAAATCGCCGGAAAAGTGATACTAGACCCCGAGCTGCAAAACCATCTGACGGACCGGCTGCTTTCCAGATGGATTGAAAAAGAGGCCGGTCGAAGAAAAGCGAACATATTTACCTACGAACCTTACGCGGTGCCTCGGCCCGCCGATGGGTTTGCAGGAGGACGAAAACAGATTCTTTTTCATTTCCATCCCCATGTGGACCAGGAAGACAAAATTTATGCAGAGGACCAGCGTCGCTTTCCGGAGTTTTACGGGCAGGCGAAGGTGACGGAGTCCCCCTGGAGAAAAAGAACTATCGATGCCTGGCGGCAGGCGGACATGGTGTTGTGCGCCAGCTCCTTCACCCGGGACAGCCTGGTGGCGGCGGGTATGCGGCCTGATATCTGCCGGGTAGTTCCCTATGGGGTGAAGCTGCCCCCAGCGGAGGGAGGCGTGGCGCGAAAAGGGCCTTTGAAGCTGCTGTTTGTGGGTCGGAACCCGCTCCGCAAGGGGCTGCACCACTTGCTGTTGGCTTGGCGGCAGGCGGTCAAAAAGGAGGGCGATAGGCTGACGGTGGTGTGTGTGGCCCAGGACCGGGCGGTGCGGGAGTTGGGAGCCGACCAAAGGGGCGTGGTGTGGAGGGATTCCGTGAGCGGGGAGGAGCTAAACCGCCTGTACCGGGAGGCTGATGCCTTGGTGGTGCCCAGCCTGTGCGAGGGATTCGGCCATGTGTATCTGGAGGCGATGGGCCACGGCTGTGCGGCCGTCGGGACCGGCCACAGTGCCCTGCCGGATCTGGGCGGGGAGAAGGAAGGAGTGTTTGTGGTACCGGCTGGGAATGTGGAGGCATTGGCAACCTTGATCAGCCGGGTGTCGGTGGTGCCGGGCATTTTCCGTTCGCGAGCAGAGGCCGCGCGAAGGAGGGCGGCGGAGTTCACATGGGAAAAGTTCCGGGAAGGGATTCGGGACGCGGTCAGGCCGTTTTGTTAGTTTAAGATGAAGAATTCTTCGAAGATCGTAGATGGGAGTTGTTAATTCGGATTTCGGAATGCGGAATTCGGAAACAAGATTGGCAGCAGACGGTGGCCTGAGGTCGGAGGGCTTTTTGGGATGAGGATTAGGATGAAGATGAAGATGAAGATTAAGAAAAGTGTAACGGGTAGCGGGTCGCTGGTGGCGGGTAGTTTAAGATGAAGAAAGACTACAGGCTACAGGCTACAGGCTATAGGAAGTGTTCGTTTACGATTATGTTTACGTTTACGAAAGCTTTGGGTTGTGGATGAGGAACTGGGAGTGAGAATCGAGAAGTGACGAAGGAGGAGCGGGACAAGCGGGAGGCGGAGAAGAGGGCCCGGATGGAGGGGAGCCCGGATATCGGCGGGGTGACGCTGCCGTTTAGCCGCAATACCCTTTTGAAGGTCTTTTGGGCTTTCGCGATCTTCTATCCCATCTACACCCTTTGGTCGGCGCGGCAGGACCTGAGCTTCGAGCTCTTTTTTTCCGGCATGGTGCTTTACCTAGCCTGCCTGTTGCCAGCCTGGTTCTGGTGCACGGGCAGGATCCAGGGGCTGCCCATCTATCCGATCTTTGCGATCAGCTTTCTGCCCAAGTATCTGACCCCGCTGTGGCAGGGGCATACGCTGCTGGTACAGTACACCCTACTGGAGATCGCCACCGCCGCGTGGACGGTGGCGGGATGCCTGCTCATCGGCATGTTGTTCTGGCAGCAGATGGCAGTGAGGTCGGTGGGAGTGCCACAGGCGGTGCGGATGATCAACTTGAAGCGTGCCGAAAACATCCTTCTGTGGTGCGTATTTGGGGAGCTCCTTTTTGAAAGCCTAATGCTCCTCTTGTACCAGTTTGGGTCGGGTGGCTTTTCGGCGATCCGGGGTTTTGCGACGGCGGCCGGCCGGATGGGGATTTTTGTTTTCTGCTACCAGATCGGGCAGGGGGAAATTTCCCCATTCAAGAAAACCGTGTTCCTGCTCATGCTTAGTGTCATCGTGGTCCAGGAGACGGCCTCCCTGGTGCTGGCCACGGTGATTCCCACGGTAGGGCTGGCCTTTGCGGCCTACGTGCTGGGTTCCGGAAAGGTTCCCTGGAAAGTGATGGCGGGGACGCTGGCGGTCCTGACAGTGCTGCATGCGGGAAAGTTTGAGATGCGGGAAAAGTATCTCTTTAGCGAGGACGCCAGGCAGGCGGCGTGGCATGAGTACCCAGCCTATTTTACCGAATGGGTGGAACACGGCGTACGGAATCTGGGGATGGGCAAGCCCGGGGAGGAAAGAAGGGAGGTGAGCTCCGTGAAGGAGCGGGGATCGCTGATTCACCTGATGGTGATGATCCAGACGATGACCCCGGCCAAGGTTCCCTTCCTGGAGGGTGAGAGCTACAAGTTCATCCCCGCGCTGCTGATTCCAAGGATTTTGAGCCCGGGAAAGGCCTGGTCGCACACCGGAAACATGATGTTGAGCCTGCATTACGGAATCCTCAGCGAGGAGGGAATCTGGAAGACCTCCGTGGGCTTTGACCCGGTGATGGAGGCGTATGCGAACTACGGCTACCTGGGCGTCCTGGTCCTGGCCGTGATCATCGGATTTTTTCTGGGTTGGGCGACACGGTTAACGATCCATGTTCCAATGCTCTCCTTCGGCTTCATGTTCGGAGTTTTGATCATCGGGACCGCCATCAGCAGCTTCAACACCATGGGGGTCTACGTGACGTCCACTTGGCAGAGCTTTTTGGCCCTGGCAGCGCTGTCATTGGTGTTGATGAGCAAAGAGAACAATCCGGTGTGGAAGTATTACGCGGTGAAGCTGGCGGAAAAACTCCGGCTGAGGCCGGATCCGAAGCTGGCCAAGACGCTCGACGAGGTAAGCTCGGTGCTGGCGCAGGATGAGCGGGAGAAGGATATCGGATATAGGATATCGGATATCGAAAGGGATTCAGGGGTTAAGGGGTTAAGGGAAGAAAAGAAGGAGGAGGCAGGATTAGCATTAGGAATATCCCCCAATCCCCAATCCCCGATCCCGGATCCCGCCGCGACAGCAGCGGTGCGGCATGAGCGGCCGACGAGGTTTGTTTACGGACAAAAACAAAACAGCTGATTTTCGTTTGCCGTTTGGCTTGCGGTTGTTGCGCCGTTTGCCGTTTCCTAAAAAACTGGGCCTTTTGGGAAAGATGTACGGGGCGATCCTCGATCGAAAAGGGGTGGTTTGGGTGAAAACCAGCGCTGGTCCAGTTTGGAAACTGGACTTACGCAATAGCACCCATCGATGGATTGTTTACGGTGATTATGAAGGTCCGGGGTTTGTGTCGTGGGCCAAGAGGTGGGTGCAGAGTGATTCCGTGGTGGTGGATTCGGGGGCGAATATCGGACAAGTCCTGCTCTACTTGGCCCCTAGAATCAAAACCGGCAAATATCTGGCCTTTGAGCCATTTTTTCCCGCTCGGCAGTGGTTGCTCGAATGCCTGCAAGGATACCCTCGGTGGCCTGTAGCAGTGGAAGAGTTCGGCTTAGGTGAAAAAACCGGCACCGCTTCCCTGGAGGGTCAATGGGGAGGGGAGGAAGCTGTCGGCAGCCATACCGAGCTGAAAATAGGGGCGGGGGACATTCGGATCACGACCCTGGATGATTATGCGGAAAAAAACTCACTGGGGAGAATTCGGCTTTGGAAGCTGGACATGGAGGGTAGCGAGGAGCGCGCCTTGCGAGGCGCCGCCAGGTTATTAAAGAACGGATTGATCGAGGCTTTGGTCGTGGAGACGGATGGAAACAGATTCCAGGAGTTAGTTAAGTATCTTGGAGCCTTCGGCTATCAGCCGACTACATGGCAAGGCCGACCTCTGCAAAGCAAGCTGATCCAGCCTTACGGCAACATTCTTTTTCGCTACGGTCAAAAATAAGTGAGGCAGGGACTGCGGCTGGCGATCGTTTCTACGCACCCTTTGTAACTCAAAGTCGAGAGGTAAACGCCTTAAGGTTGTAAATTGTCGTTTACGTTTAGGTTTACGTTTACGAAATCATGAAGACGAAGCTGGCAATTGTTAGCACTCATCCGATTCAGTACTACAGTCCGTGGTTTCGTTACCTTGCGGAGCAAGCTCCTCGATTAAGATTAAGGGACGAGGAACCGACAGAGTTCAGCTTTGAAGTGTTTTATGCGCACAGGCAGACGGCGAAGGGGCAGGCGGAGGCGGGGTTTGGGGTTGAGTTTGAGTGGGATGTGCCGGTGCTGGAGGGGTACCCCTATCGGTTCTTGAAAAATGTCAGCCAACGGCCGGGACTCGACTGGTTTGGGGGATGCGACTGCCCGGAGATCGGGGAGATTCTGGTGCGGGAAGGTTTCACGCACGTCCTGCTGATCGGCTGGCACAAGAAGGTTTTCTGGCAGGCGTTCTGGGCGGCGAAAAAGGCGGGGATCAGGCTCCTCAGTCGGGGAGATTCCCAGCTGGAGATCACGAACTCGCCGCTGAAGCGCGCGGTGAAGTTCGTCGCTTACAGGTTTCTGCTGCCGAGATTCGATGCGCATCTGTACGTCGGCCGCAGGAACCGGGAATACTTAAAACATTATGGCGTGAAGGACGCGCGGCTGTTTTTCAGTCCGCACTTTGTGGACAATGAATGGTGGAGTAGCCGCGCGGCGGCGGCCGACGCGATTAGGATGAGGATGAGGATTAAGGAAAGCGATGTGGCGCGTGGCGAGTCCCTGGTAACGGGTGGCGAAAAAGCGGAAAGCGGAAGGCGGAAAGCGGAAAAAAGCGTGGAGTTTTTGTTCGCAGGTAAGTTCATCCCGAAAAAACGCGTCAGCGATCTGTTAGAGGCGGCGGCGGGGGTGCCGGAGGCGAAGGTGGTGCTGGTGGGCGATGGGCCGCTTCGTCCCCAGTTGGAAGAGAGAGCGCGCAGACCGGATCTGAAGGGAAGGGTGGAGTTTGCGGGGTTCAAGAATCAGCAGGAGCTGCCTGCGTATCTGGCGGGGGCGGACTGCCTGGTGTTGCCGTCCGACGGGACGGAGACGTGGGGACTGATCGTGAACGAGGCGATGGCGTGCAGCACACCGGCGATCGTGAGCACCGCGTGCGGGTGTGAGCCGGATCTGATTGTTCAGGGCGAAACTGGTTACAGTTTCCGACTTGGCGATGTTCAAGGGTTAGCGGAGTGCTTGCGCCGCTTTGTGACAAAAAAGGATCAAGATTGGAGTGGGAACGTTCGCGCTAAGATCAGTCAGTTCTCGATCGAGAAGGCGACCGAAGGTCTGGCACGCGCGATGGCGGCGCGTTGTTCGTGAATGTGAACGTGAAGGTGAACGAAAGCTTGGAGCCGAAACGTTCGGTAGGGTCGACCGATGGTCAGTGGACAGCGGGAAATCTTTCAATCGGGCGGTTGGGGACAACCGCCCCTACCAAGCCGTCAATTGACGGGCGAGAGGTGGGGGATAAAGTAATCTTATGAATCGGCCGATTCAGGTAGAGGCGCTGGAGGGTTACAAGATCCGTCTATCCTATGCGGACGGGAAGCAGGGGGTTTTGGATCTGTCCGACCAGGTGGGGAAAGGGGTGTTTGCGCCGCTGAAGGACAAAAAGGTTTTCCAGAAGGTGCATCTTGGGCCGTACGGGCAGATTGCCTGGTCGGAAGAGATGGAGATCTGTCCGGACGCCGCCTATCTGGAAATCACCGGCAGGGTGCGGCGCGAGATGGCACATGCCTGAAGTTAGCCGGTTCTACGGGATCATCATCCGCTTTTATTACCGGGACCATCCGCCGACCCATTTCCACGCCATTTACGGCGAACACGAGGGTCTAGTGGAGATTGAGACCGGCCAATTGCACCAAGGCTATCTTCCTGCGAAGGCGATGGATTTGGTAAACCAGTGGCGGTTACTGCATCTGGAGGAGTTGAGGGAGGATTGGAGACGCGCGTCCGGCAACCAGCCTTTGTTGCCCATCCAGCCGTTGGAGTGAACGGGAAAGTTAACGGGGGTTTCAAAGCTAGGTAGGGACGACTGTCCCAGTCGTCCGATGGGCAGCTCACAGCGTGAAACTCTCAATCGGGCGGTTGGGACAACCGCCCCTACCGGACGCTCAGTTGACGAGCGAAAGATGAGAAAGATCAGACCTAATCCTAATCCTTCCACCTAATCGAAGATGAAAATTACTATCGCGACCGGTCCGATCTATCCCGTTCCCGCGGTGATCGGGGGGTCGGTGCAGATTTTGTGGCACGGTTTGGCGAAAGAGTTTGTGAAGCGGGGGCATGAGGTGACGATCTTGGCCAAGGCTTTCCCGGGCCAGCCGGAGACCGAAAACAGAGACGGGATCAGAATCGTCCGATGGGGCGGGTACGGACTGACGACCTCGCTGGCGGCGGACCTGGTGAAGTGTTTCTTCTACGCGCTAGGGGCGGTGCGACGAATGCCGGCGGGGGACGTGGTGGTGACGAACGATTTTTGGACACCGGCGCTGCTGCCGCGGTTGCGACCGGATGCCGGCCGGGTGTTCCTGAACGCGAACCGCTACCCGAAACACCAGTACTGGCTGTACGGAAAGGTGGCGGGGATCAGCGCGGCATCGGGAGAGGTTGCTTCAGAGATTGAGCGTCAGGCGCCGAAGTTAGCTAGAAGGGTCAAGGTGGTGCCGAATGCGATTGACAGCTGTTTTTTGGAAAATGAGGGCGATCGTTTACGTTTACGATTACGTTTACGAAACGAGGAAGAAAAGAGGAGTCCATTAACGGTTCTTTACGCGGGGAGGATACACCCGGAGAAGGGCATCGAAATTCTCATCGAAGCCTGGCGGATTCTTACGAAGGATATGGAATATAGGAAATCGGATATAGAAAGCAGACAATCTCCTATATCCAATATCCGGAATCCTATATCCGGCAGCGGAGCGAACTGGAAAGGCGCGAAGCTGCGTATCGTCGGGCCCTATCGGAAGGAGCAGGGGGGAGGAGGCGCGGAATACTTGGAGAGCTTGAAGAAGAAGGCGGAGGGGGTGGAGTGGGGGGAGCCGATCTTTGACCGGGCGAAGCTGGCGGAGGAGTACCGGGGGGCGGACCTGTTCGTGTACCCCTCGCTGGCGGAGTCGGGTGAAGCCATGCCTTTGGCCCCGGTGGAGGCGATGGGTTGCGGGGCAGTGCCAGTGGTTTCGGACCTGAAGGTGTTCGGGGAGTATCTGGTGCCGGGGAAGAACGGCTGGACGTTCAACCACCGGGAGCGGGGGGCGGAGAACCTGGCCGCGGTTCTGGCCGACGCCCTGAGCGCGGATCTGACGAAGATGAGGGAAGAGGCGAGGAGAACGGCGGGGAACTTTTCCCCGGCCAGAATCGCCGAACTTCATTTGGAATTTTTCCAGGCGGTGGGGAAAAATTCCGATTAGGTGGAAGGATTGGCCCCCTCAAACCTGCCCCCGCCCATTCTGGGATCTGCGTCCCGCGTGTTTGGATTTCCGCTTGCGCGGGGGAATTAGGATTAGGGAAGGACTAGAATAGAGATGAAGATTAAGGTGAAGAGAGAAGTGTTAAACTGAGAAACGAGAATCTCTTAATCTTCATCCTGCCCCTTCATCAAAGCCTGAGACTACTTTAAATAAAACCGTGAGCAGTGAACTAACAACGGACGTTTGCGTGATCGGCGCGGGGCCGGCGGGGATCATCGCGGCGCTGGAGCTGGCACGGCGGAGGCCGGACCGGCGGGTGTTGTTGCTGGAGTACGGCTGGCCGGGGATGCCGGCGCGGAACGGGTTGGACGACTCGATCCGGATCGACAACCCGGTCAACCACCACGGGCCGTACGACTGCACGAACAAGGGGCTGGGCGGGACGAGCGCGACGTGGGGCGGCCGGTGCGTGATGTATGACGGGGTGGATTTCCTGGACCGCCCGGTCTACGGCGGGGAGTGCACGTGGGACGAATCGTTTCTGCGGGCGACGGAGCCGTTCACGGCGGCGGCGCAGGAGTATTTCGACTGCGGGGGCGGGGGATTCCGGCTGGAGGGGGAGGCGGCGCGGCGGCCGATCGCGGAGGGGTTCCGTCCGGGGGAGGTGACGGACGACGTGCTGGAACGGTGGAGCCTGCCGACGCGGTTCGGGAGCCGGTACGGGCGGGAGATCGCAACGCGGCCGAACGTCACGCTGGCGGAGGGGCTGGAGGCGCGGGAGCTGGGGGAGCCGGACGGGCGGGGCCGGGTGCGGGAGTTGTCGGCACGGGACACGCGGACGGGCGCGCCGGTGCGGGTGCGGGCGGGGCGGTTTGTGCTGGCGGCGGGGGGGCAGGAGACGACGCGGCTGCTGTTGCGAAGCCCGGGGATGTTCCGGGCGCGGGGTGGGATGCCGGACGCGCTGGGCCGGTACTACCAGAGCCACGTCTCGGGCAAGATCGCGACGGTGCGGTTCCGGGGCGATCCGCGGAAGACGGACTTTTTCTTCAGTCGCGACGGGGACGGGACGTATTCCCGGCGGCGCTTCCAGCTGGCGCGGGAGACGATCGTACGGGAGAACCTGCTGAACGCGGCGGTGTGGCTGGACAACCCGCTGTACCACGACCCGGTGCACGGGAACGGGGCGATGTCCTTCATGTACCTGGCGATGGTGACGCCGTGGCTGGGGGCGCGGCTGGCGCCGCCGGCGCTGGCGAAGGCGTTCACGAAGGGACGGGCGAACGAGGTGGGGGCGCACCTGCGGAACGTGCTGGCGGGGTTGCCCGGATCGTTGGCGAAGCCGGCGGAGATTTTTGTGCGGCGGTACTGCCTGCGGCGGAAGTTGCCGGGGATTTTCCTACACAACCCGCGAAACGAGTACGCGTTGCATTTCCACGCGGAGCAGGTGCCGGACCGGGAAAACCGGATGACGCTGGGGGCGGACGGGGAGACGCTGGAGATCCGCTACCGGCTGAGGGACGAGGACGTGGCCTCGGTGTTGCGGACGCACGAGATCCTGGACGGGTGGCTGCGGCGTTGCGGGTGCGGGGAGCTGGCCTACTGGCACCCGGCGGAGGAGCGGGCGGAGGCGATCCGGCGGATGTCGTGCGACGGGATCCACCAGAACGGGACGACGCGGATCGCGGCGACGGCGGCGCGGGGGGTGGTGGACGCGGACCTGAAGGTGTGGGGGACGGAGAACGTGTACGTGTGCAGCAGCTCGGCGTTTCCGACCTCGGGGCAGGCGAACCCGACGTTTTTCACGGGGGTGTGTGCGGTGCGACTGGCGCGGAGGCTGGCGGGGGAAGATGCGGACGGTTGAGGCGGCGCCGGGGGTGAGGTCGTCGGCGCTGGGGTTCGGGTGCGCCCCGATCCTGGGGTCGGTGGGCGGGCGGCGGGCGGAGGCGGCGCTGGGGCTGGCGCTGGAGCTGGGGGTGACGCATCTGGACGTGGCGCCGTCGTACGGATTTGGGGAGGCGGAGGGGTGGCTGGGGAGGTTTCTGCGGGGGCGGCGGGACGGGGTGGTGCTGGCGACGAAGTTCGGGCTGGAGGCGACGGGATGGGCGCGGCTGTTGGCGCCGGTGAAGCCGGTCGTTCGACTTTTCAAGGGAGAAAAGAGAAGCGGGGCAGAGGATCGTTTACGTTTAGGTTTAGGAAACCGGGAAGAGGAAAATCAAGCAGCGCGAGGCGGATCGCCGGGGAGGTTTTTCCGCAGGGTGGAGATGAGTGCGGCGAACCTGGAGCGGAGCGTGGAGCGGAGCCTGCGGGCGTTGCGGACGGACCGGATCGACGTGTTGCTGTTGCACGAGCCGCCGGGGAAGCTGCCGGCGTGGGGGGAGCTGAGGGCGGCGGCGGAGCGGCTGAAGAAGGCGGGCAAGATCCGGGCGTTCGGGGCGGCGTACTACCGGGGGCGGGAGCATCCGGGAGAAGAGGTGCTCCGGGAGTGTGACGTGCGGCAGTTCGACGCCTCGCCGGCGGCGGAGGATTACGGAAGGCTGGTGGCGGAGGCGGGAGGCTGGGCGAGGATCCTGTTTTCGCCGTTTGCGGGGGCGGGACCGGGGGCGGACCGAGGGGAGATGCTGGGGCGGCTTTTCCGGGATTTTCCGAAGAGTGTGGTGCTATGCACGATGTTTTCGGAAGAACACATTCGGAGAAATGCGGCGGTAGCGGGGAAATGAGAATCCTCCACATGGTTCCGCTGATCAATGCGTCGGTGGGCGGGCCTTCGGTGTCGGTGACAAGTCTGGCGGGGGCGCAGGCGAGGCTGGGTCACGAGGTGACGCTGGCGTGTCTGGATTACGATCATTTGGGGCCGCAGGTGCGGGTGCCGGAGGGGGTGCGGTTGGTCTCGCAAAAGGGGAATTTCCTGGCGGTGCACGGGAGGGGCTGGTCGCCGCGCTTTGCCCGGAGATTGGAGGAGCTGGCGCGGGGGGTGGATGTGGTGCACGACCACGGATTGTGGATGTGGCCGAACAAGTACGCCCGGGTGGCGGCGATGAAGGCCGGGAAGCCGCTGGTGATTTCGCCGAGGGGGATGCTTGAAGATTGGTCGTTAGGACGATCAAAGATGAGGAAGCGCGTCGCATGGATGCTGTTCGAGAAGGAAAATCTAAGGAGCGCGAAGCTGTTCCATGCGACTTCCGTCTCCGAAGCTGAAAGTATCGAGAAGAACTTATCGTTTACGGTTACGTTTACGTTAACGAAACCTCGAATCGTGGTGGCGCCGAACGGGGTGGAGATTCCGCAACGGATTCCGAAGCGGCAGGTGGTGGAGGAGAAGTTCCCGGAGCTGAAGGGGAGGAGGTTTGTGCTGTTTATGTCACGCATACATCCGAAGAAGGGGCTGGATGTCTTGCTGGAGGCGTGGAGGCAACAGCAAAGAGATGGTCGTTTACGTTTACGATTACGTTTACGAAATGGACAAGAAGTGGAGCAGGAGGCGGTGCTGGTGATCGCGGGGGCGGATCTGGTGGGGTACGGGGAGGAAGTGAAAAGGATGATCCGGGAGAAGGGGTTGGAGGGGGGGGTGGTGATGACGGGGCATGTGGATGGGGAGGTGAGGGAGGCGCTGTTGGGTCATGCGGAGTTCATGGTGTTGCCGAGCCATTCGGAGAATTTCGGGTTGGTGGTGGCGGAGTCGCTGGCCGCGGGAAGGCCGGTCGTTACTACCAACAAAACACCTTGGGGGAGCGA
>JBILFP010000076.1:0-7783 GCA_044351535.1 Methylacidiphilales bacterium | reverse complement strand
GAATGATTTGGTGAAGAGGTGGAAAACGCCGCTCGCCGGGGATTAAAAACAAAACTTCCCGCTTAAACTTCCACTGAAACCAGGCATTCTGCAGGGATGCCTTTCGCCCGTGTGGAAACCATTGCCGGGGTGCCGGTAGCGTTCCGGGCGGGGACGGACGCCCCCGGCGTGGCGGCGGGTCTTTTTTATGCCGCGGGCTCCCGCTGGGAGCAGGACAACGAACACGGGGCGGCTCATTTTGTGGAGCATCTTCTCTTTAAGGGGACGAAGAAAAGAAGCTGCAAGGAGCTGAGCCGAGAGGTGGAAGGGCGGGGCGGGGATCTGAACGCGTACACTAGTGAAGAAGCGATGTGTCTCCACGGCCGGGTGCCGGCGGGCCACGGCTCCCAGCTGGTTTCACTCCTGGCGGAGATGGCCCTGGAATCAATCTTTCCACCTGATGAGGTGGAGCGGGAGCGTGGGGTGATCACGGAGGAGATCCGTATGATGGAAGACCAGCCGGCGGCCGTGGCGGGGGAGGCCCTCAACTCCATCCTGTGGCCCAACCAAGCGGTGGGGCGGCCGATTGCTGGAACCATGCAATCCGTGGGGGCGATACCACGGCAAGGGCTGATGGATTATTGGAAGAGGAGAGTGAAGGGTTTGCGGCCGGTACTCGTGGTGGCGGGGGGAATTTCCGAGAAAGAGGCGAAAGAGACAGCGAAAAAGGCCTTAAGCAGGGTGGGTAGGGTGGCGCCGCTCAAGCCGGCCAAGGCCAAGCGGGTGCCGGCGCGGGAGGTGCGGGTCAAGGCGGTGGCGAAGCCGGTGCAACAGGTGAACCTGACCGTGGGCACTTATGCCTTTGGGCGAACGGATCCACGGCGTCACGCGTTGCGCATTTACAGCGTGATTCTCGGGGAAGCGATGAGCTCGAGATTGTTTCAGCGTCTGCGGGAGGAGGAAGGGTTGGTGTACTCGGTTTCCAGCGGGGCGCATCTGCAGGCGGATGACGGGGCGTTTTACATTTCCGCGGGTCTGGAGCCGGCCAACACCGGGAAAGCGCTTGGGATTATCGCGGAGGAGATGAGGGAGCTGGCCAGAAAGGGTCCGGGCACGGCGGAGCTCAAGCGGGCCAAGGATTATGCGATGGGGCAGTTTGCCCTTGGTTTGGAGGGCACGACACAGCAGATGTTCTGGGTAGGGGATGCCTTGATGACGCGGGGCAGGGTGGTGGAGCCGGCGGAGAGTCTGGAAAAGTTTAAGGCGGTGGATGCCAAGGCGGTGCAAGCCGTGGCGAAGGAGATTTTCCAGCCCGGCAAGATCTGTGTGGCGGCGGCTGGCCCGGAATTGACGAATGAGGGTTTAACCACGGCGGCGAAGCCGATGGGGGAGTCGTGAATCCGCTGGAGCGTCTGGCCGCCGGGATTCCCAAGGCGGAGCTCCATTTGCATCTGGAGGGAACGCTGGAACCGGAGATGGTCTTTGCGTTGGCGAAAAAACACGGTGCCAAGCTGAAGTTTCCGGACGCGGAGGCGCTGCGAAAGGCCTACCAGTTCAAGGATCTCCAGTCGTTCCTGGATCTTTACTACGAAGGGGCGGGGGTTTTGCGGGACGAGGAGGATTTCCGTTCCCTGACCGCGGCCTACCTAGATAAGGCGCGGCGGGACGGGGTTTGGCATGTGGAGCCGTTTTTTGACCCGCAGACCCACACGGCGCGGGGAATTTCCGTGAAAACCGTGGTGGACGGGATTGCGGGGGCTTTGCGGGACTCGGAAAAGAGGCACGGGATCAGCTGGCGGCTGATCCCGTGCTTCCTTCGTCACTTGAGCGAGGAGGATGCGCTCAAAACCTGGGAGGAGCTCCAACCGTTCCAAAAACTGTTCAGCGCAGTGGGTTTGGACTCCTCGGAGAATGGGAATCCCCCCTCTAAGTTCGCCCGGGTGTTTGCGAAAGTGCGCGAAGCGGGTTTGAAGGTGGTGGCTCATGCTGGAGAAGAGGGCCCGCCGGCTTACATCCGGGAAGCGTTGGACCAACTCCAAGCCGTTCGCATCGATCATGGGGTGCGCTGCGTCGAGGATCCGGCCTTGGTGAAGGAGCTGGCCAAAAAGAGAATCCCGCTGACCACCTGTCCTTTGTCGAATGTGCGACTGTGTGTTTACAAAAAATTGGAAGAGCATCCTTTGAAGAAACTTTTGGATGCCGGAGTTAGCGCCACGGCCAACGCGGACGATCCGCCCTACTTTGGCGGCTATCTCCTCAAAAACTGGACCGAATGCATCCGGGCGTTGGCCTTGGAGGCGCGGCATGTGGTGCAGCTGGCGAAGAACTCGTTTGAAGGCAGCTTTCTCACGGAGGCAGAGAAAGCCAAGTGGTTGGGGGAGGTGGAGAAATTTGCAAGCCGTGCCACCTCCTGATTTTTCATGAGACACGCGGAACCAGTGGCGGCGGTGGTGCGGGGGGATTACGGGGGCGGGGTGGCTTATTTGGGTCACGAACCGGAACTGGTGCTGTCAGGCTCGTTGGAGGAGATCCAAACTCTGGAGCAGGCCTTGGCAGAGCGAAGCCGCGGGCGCGCCGGCTGGGACCAACCGCATCCGCCGGGTGCCGCGATCGGGGCCTTTGATTTTGAGGGAAACTGGCACTTTTCCTTTTTCCGGGACCTGACCGTTCTGCCGGCCGCCGATCTATGGCCGGAGGCGGGGCCGGCGGAGCACGGTCCGGCGGATGAGGCGGGCTGGACCTGCTCGACCGGACGGGACGGTTATGCGGCGATGGTGCGTTTGGCCCAGGAGGAAATACGGGCGGGCCAAATTTATCAGGTGAATCTGGCGCGGTTCCTGCACCGGAAAGTGGAAGGCTTGGAGCCTTGGGAGTTTTTTTGTTGGCTTTGGCGGACAGGTCAGGCGCCGAGGAGTTTTTTTTACCACGCCGGAAAGAAGTTCCTCGCCGGAGCCTCCATGGAACTTTTTCTGGGGATTGAAGGAAACCGGATCGTGACCCAACCGATCAAGGGAACGCGGGGACGGGAGGCAAGCCGGGAAGGGGATGAGCGGGCGGCGTTGGAGTTGGGAACCAACCCGAAAGAGGTAGCCGAGTTGATCATGATCACGGATTTGCTTCGAAACGACCTGGGGGCGGTCTGTGAATACGGGTCGGTCCAGGCCCGGGATTTGGTTCGGCGGCGCAGCTATTCGCACGTGCACCATCTCTACTCCACGGTGGAGGGAAAGGTGCGCGCGGGGATCGGTCCGGTGGAGGCGGTGAGGGAGTGCTTGCCGGGAGGGTCGGTCACCGGAGCGCCAAAACGAAGCGCGGTGGAGATTTTGCGCAGGCTGGAAGCAGAACCGCGGGGTCATTACACGGGGGCGGTGGGGTATTTTGGATATGATGGAACCGCGCGTTTCGCGATGGGCATCCGGATGGCGGAAATGGAGGGCGACCACGTGCGCTGCGGCGTGGGCAGCGGGATCACGGCGGCCTCCGATCCGGCGGGGGAGTATGAGGAGACCCGGATCAAAGCCCGGGTGCTGGTGGAAGCGATGGCGGCTTATCTGGCGACACGGACGGTGCGGGTGTGAGCACCAAGGAAACGGTGCCGGTTTCCGATGCTGGATTCAGGCATGGAGTGGGGGTTTTTGAGACATTGCGGGTGCAGAACGGAAAGGCTGCCTGGCGACCGTGGCATCTGGAGTCGATTCAGGAATCCGCGCAGGCCTTGGGCCTGCAAGTCGAGGAAAAGGAGCTGACTAAAATTCCCGGCGAACACGGAATTTGGCGATGGTTTGTGACCGAGACGGGCACGAGGACCTGGTGGAACGAGGGGATCGAGTTGCCGCCGGCGGCTTACGAGCTTGATTTGGCGGAGACCGGGGTTTGGTCGACCTCGTGGGAGGCGCGTTACAAAACATTGAGTTACCTCAACCGGATTCAAGCCAAGCGGGAGGGCGGTCCGACAGACCAAGAACGGGTGATGCTGAATGAAAAGGGGGAGATGGCCTCGGTATCGATAGCGAACCTTTTTTGGCTAAGGGATGGAAAACTAAAGACGCCAGCAAGGGAGTGTGGTTGCCGGGCGGGCACGGTGCGGAGATGGGTGCTGGAGCGGAGCGGGCATCGGGTGGAAGAAGGAAAATGGAAACTTGAGGAGTTAGATGGGGCCGAAGAAATATTTCTCACCAATGCCAGGATCGGCATCAAGCCGGTACGGGCATGGAGAGGAAAGAAGCTGGCGGGGCCGAAATTGACCGCAGAGTTGGCTGAGGGATTTTGGAAAGAGTCGAGATAGGTCGGGGATTGAGAAGCAGGGCGGGTTTCCTTAGCGTGTGGGTTCCATGCGCTGGACCCAAGCCCTGCTGAACACCCTCCGGGAAGCCCCGTCCGAGGCGGAGATCGCCAGCCACCGGTTGATGCTCCGGGCCGGCTTAATCCGCAAGTTGGGGGCGGGGCTTTACTCGTTTTTGCCGCTGGGCCTCCGGGCGCTGCGGAAGGTGGAAAAAATCATTCGGGAGGAGATGGACCGGGCGGGGGCCCTGGAGGTTTTGATGCCGGGGCTGCAACCGCCGGAACTTTGGGAGAAGAGTGGGCGGATCACGGCGGCAGCGGACGTGCTCTTTCACGTAAAGGATCATCAGGATCGGCGATGGGTGCTGGGTCCGACCCATGAGGAGGTGGTGACGGATTTAATGGCCGGGGAGGTGCAGAGCTACCGGCAACTGCCGAGAACGCTTTACCAGATCCAGACCAAGTACCGGGATGAGATCCGGCCGCGGTTTGGGCTGATGCGGGCCAAGGAGTTTCTGATGAAGGACGCCTACAGTTTCGATGCGGACGAGGCGGGGGCCAAGAAGAGCTATGAGGCGATGGTGGGGGCCTATCGAAAAATTTTCGAGAGGACAGGGTTAAAGGCCCTCCAGGTGGAGGCGGATACGGGGGTGATGGGCGGGGCAAGTTCGCATGAGTTCAACGTGCCGGCCGAGATCGGGGAGGGAGAGGTCGTGACGGAGGAGGGCGGATCCTATGTGGCCACGATTGAGAAGGCCGAGGGGGAACCGGTGGCGCGGAGGGGCGTGGCGGGCAGCCTGGAGAAGTTTCCGACTCCCGGGGTGAGGACGATCGAGGATCTCGCCAAGAAACACGGGGTGGCAGCGCAGGATCAGGTGAAGACGTTGGTGTTTACCAATGGAAAAGAGACCGCATTGATTTTGGTGCGGGGGGATGACGAAGCGCAGGAATCGAAGGTGGCTCGGGCGCTGGGATCCGGTTACCGCACGGCTGCCGATGCGGAAATCAAGGAGGCCATGGGAGCTTCCCCGGGGAGTTTGGGAGCGGTCGGTAGCACCCTGGCTGGAAAAAAAGTCACGGTGGTGGCCGATCTGGCCTTGAAAGGACAGGCGGGAATGGCGACTGGAGCCAATGACAATGGATTTCATTTCAAGGGAGTAGAGGTGGAGCGGGACCTCCGGATCGACCGGTGGGCGGATGTCCGCACGGTGCGCGAAGGGGATCTTTCCGCTAGTGGCAAGAAACTCAAGGTGAGTCGCGGCATCGAGGTGGGGCACGCTTTTCTCTTGGGAACCAAGTACAGCACGGCGATGGGGGCGAAGTTTCTGGATCCGCACGGAAAAGAGCAGCCGGCGGTGATGGGCTGTTATGGGATCGGGGTGACGAGGACGCTGCAGGCGGTGATCGAGGTTCATCACGATAAGGATGGGATCCAGTGGCCGGCCGCGGTGGCGCCCTACACGGCAATGGTGGTGACGCTGGATCTGGCGGACGCGGCAGTAAAGAAGGCGGCCGATGAGGTGATGGCTTCGCTGGAGAAGGCCGGGGTGGATTATCTATGGGATGACCGGGACGAGCGGCCGGGAGTGAAGTTCAAGGATGCGGATCTGCTGGGTTTCCCTTGGCGGATCACGCTGGGGGCAAAGTCACTGGCGGCGGGCGGCGTGGAGATTAAGTGTCGCCGGACTGGAGCGATGGAAGTGGTGCCGGCGGGGCAAGCGGGCGCTTGGATTGAAAATAAGCTGAAAAGTTGAGCCGCAGCGGCGGTAGGGTTATTCCGACCGCTTGCGCTTGGTGTGATCGAGGATCTTTTTGCGGAAACGGAGATTTTTGGGGGTGACTTCAAGGTACTCGTCCTCGGCCAAATACTCGAGGCCACGCTCCAGGCTGTGCTTGAGGGGCGGGCTGAGCTGGATGCCCTTGCCGTCCCCTTGGGAGCGCATGTTGGTGAGATGTTTGGATTTGCAGGGATTGACCACCATGTCGGCGGGCCGGGAGTTTTCCCCCACGACCATGCCGGCGTAGATCTCTTCCTGGGGCCCGACAAAAAGGGTTCCGCGCTCCTGCAAGCCGTCGAGGGCATACGCGGTGGAGGTGCCGGGTTCGAGAGCCACCAGCACGCCGTTGATGCGGGCGGGAATTTCCCCGCGGAACGGGCCGTATTCCCGGAAGAGGTGGGAAATGATCCCCATGCCCTTGGTGAGGTTTTGCAGATCGGTTTCAAAGCCGATCAGGCCGCGGGTGGGGATAGCGGCCCGGATCGAGGTGTTGTCCCCATGGGGTTTCATGTCCTCGATCTCGGCCTTGCGGCCGGCAAGATTTCCCATGATGTCGCCCAGGGCGAAGGAAGGGATCTCCGCGTAAAGAGTTTCGATGGGCTCGAGAACCGATCCGTCTGCCGCTTTCTGAAAAATGACCTCAGGACGGGAAACAAGAACCTCAAATCCCTCGCGACGCATCTGTTCCAGGAGAATGGCGATCTGCATCTCTCCCCGGGCCTTGATTTCGAAGGATCCGGCGGAGCCGCCGTCCGTAAAGCGGAGGCTGACGTTGGTGCGGATTTCCTTCTCCAGGCGCTCCCGCAGGTGACGGGCGGTGAGAAACTTTCCTTCGCGGCCGGCGAGAGGGGAGTCGTTGACGAGAAACTGCATGTGGATGGTGGGCGGGTCGATGGCGACAAACGGCAGAGGGGTACGGTCCGGTTTATCCGCGATGGTGACGCTGATTTCCGGGGTGGCCAGGCCGGCCAGCCCGACGATGTCACCCGCAGAAGCGCTTTCGATTTCAATACGTTCCAGGCCGCGATGGGAGAAAAGCTTGGTGACCCGTCCGGTTTCCGGTTTGCCTTCCGGATTCAGGGAGGCCACGGGGTCCCCCATTTTAACGGTGCCGGAAACAATTCGGCCGATGGAAATACGTCCGACAAAGTCGGAGTGGTCGAGGTTGGCGACGAGCATGGCAAAGGGAGCTTCCAAGTCGCCCGGGGGAGGGGGAACCACCTGCAGGATGGTGTCAAAGAGCGGCTTCATGCCGGCGGCCTTGATTTCAGGGGTAACCTTCCCTTCCCACTTCAGGGTGGCGTACCCCTCCTTGGCAGATGCATAGACGGCCGGGAAGTCGAGCTGGGCGTCCGTGGCATCGAGTTCCAAAAAGAGCTCAAAAACCTGGTCGAGGACTTTCTTCGGGTCGGCGTTCTCGCGGTCGATCTTGTTGAGGACGACGATCGGCTTGGCCCCGACGGCCAGGGCCTTGCGGAGCACGAACTTGGTCTGGGCTTGGGGACCCTCAGCAGCGTCCACCACGAGGAGAACCCCATCGATCATGCGGAGAATTCGCTCCACCTCGCCCCCGAAGTCGGCATGACCCGGAGTGTCAACGATGTTGACCCGAGTGCCCTCGTATTCAAAAGCGGCGTTTTTGGCGCGGATGGTGATGCCGCGTTCCCGCTCGAGATCCATGGAGTCCATCATCCGTTCGGCCACGACCTGATTGGAGCGGAAGGTGCCGGCTTGGCGCAGGAGTT
>JBILFP010000075.1:0-7969 GCA_044351535.1 Methylacidiphilales bacterium | reverse complement strand
AGCGCAGGAGATCGGCGATTTCCACCCGTTCGCCCGGACGCAGGGGAACATGGCTGGGTTCCACCCGGGTATCCTCCGGCTGAACAGTAATCGTGCCGATCCCACCGGTTTTTTCATAGGCAAGGAGCGCGGTCATCATTTTGACGGTGCTGGCGGGGGGGAAAGTATCGTCGACGTTCTTGGCGTAGAGCACCTGTCCGGTAAGCGGATCGACCATCAGGGCGGCGCGGGCCAACAGCTGCTCATTGATCTGCTCCAAGGTGGGCGGTTTGGGCTTGGGTTTCGGCTGGGCGGCGGGAGCGATCGCGGCAGCCATCATCAAGACCCAAAACAGAAGCTTGTTCATCGGATCTGCCAAATACCTGGGAAGCGGGTGAGCCGGCGATGGCTACGACCGGTGAGGTGGACAACATCCTCAATGCGAACGCCTCCGATCCCGGGAACATAGAGGCCGGGCTCCACAGTGATGACCGCGCCAGCGGGAAGCTTGGGGACGGCAAAACGAGGGGCTTCGTGAATTTCCAGGCCGAGGCCGTGTCCCACGCCGTGGAAAAAGCCGGTCCAGCGTCCGCGCCGGATTTCGGTGGGATAACCGCGGTCCCGGAACCAGTTTCGGAGTTCGTCCTGGGCTTCCTGGCCGTTGAGTCCGGGTCGAAGTCGGCGGAGGATCCGTTTCTGGCCTTGGAAGACTGTGGAGTGCATTTGCTGAAGGGCTTCCGAAGGCCGTCCTTTGACCACCGTGCGGGTGATGTCGCCAAAGTAACCGGTACGGGGATCGCGGGGAAAAATGTCGAGGATGATGGCCTGATGGGCGCGGAGCGGGCCGGAGCCGCGTTCATGGGGATCACAGGCATGGATGCCGCCGGCCACGATCGTGTCTTTGGCGAGGGCGCCAGCGCGGAGGCAGGCGGCTTCCATTTCGATGCGGAGCCGTTCCGAGGTCAGCACGGAGCCGCCCCAGCGTAGGAGTTGGCGGGGGCCAATCTTGGCGGCGCGGAGAATCCCCACGGCGCGATGGAGTCCAGCCTCGGCGGCGCGCAGGGCCTGGGCGAGATGGCGAATTTCCAGAGGAGTTTTTTTTAGGCGGTCGGGCAAGAAGGGATCGGGAACGGGCTGAAGACGGATGCCAGCCCGCCGAAGATCACGAAAAAGACCAACGGGAAAGCTGGCGGGGACTTCAGCGGAGCGGATCCCGTTTCGCCTTAAAATTACGGAGAGCACCTTCGGGTAGGGGGCTTGGGTGAGGCCGAGGCGTTTCTTTTCCTCCTCAAGGTCGAGACAGGCATCGACGGTGGCAGTGCGCCGGGCCCGGTCAATTTCCAGGGGCCCAAGGAGGATGAAGGTCTTTCCAAGGGGAGAGCGGAACCAGGCAAAGTCGTCGGGGACAAAAAGACCGGTCGCGTAGGTGAGGTCGGGAACGCGGTCGGTGTTGCCGAAGAGGAGACGGGCGGGCCGGGGCACGGTCAGGATGATTTCAGGAGGGCTCCGGCGAGAAAGCCGGCGAGGAGAAAGCCAAGCAGGACAAGGGGTAGACGGAGGTCGAGGCCAAAGAGGTAGAAGTCGAGGTGGACGAGGCCGGATTGGCGGGCGAGGAGAGCCACGCCGCCCGCGAGGACGACCAAGGAGACGAGTCTTTGCCGGTTCATGGAAGTACTTGGAAGCTAGCATCCCTCGGGTAAGGCTGAGAAATGTCAATTTCCACGCGGACAGGGGACGGGGGGTCAACCTCCCTGATGTACGGCCGGAGGGTCGCCAAAGACCATCCCCGGGTGGAGGCTTACGGATCGGTGGATGAACTGAATGCGGCGCTGGGGTTGGCGCGGTCATTGGCCCAGAAGACCCAGAAGGATTTGTTGGAAAAGATTCAAAAAGCCTTGGTGGGGCTGATGGGGGAATTGGCGGTGGCTTCGGAAGACCTTCACCGGTATGAGGCTGACGGGTACGCGCGGCTGCAGGATGCGGATCTGGACCTTTTGGATCGAGAGATTGAGAAGATGGAAAAGGCGGCTCCCAAGGCCAGGGGGTGGTCCACCCCGGGAGGATCGACGGCCGGGGCGGCCTTGGATCTCGCTCGGACGGTCTGCCGGCGGGCCGAGAGGGAGGTTTGGAAACTGGAAAAGGCCCAGGGGAGAATCCGGAGTTTGGTCCCTAGATATCTGAACCGGCTATCGGATTTGTTGTGGTTGTTGGAAAGGGCGACAGAGACCGAGGCACCGAAAAAGAAGAAAAAATAATTTTCGATCAGGAGCGTCCTAAAATATCCCAGGCAGCGGTGGGGCCAAGGTAGACCAACCCCGTGTACATCTGCACGAGATCGGCACCGGCCTGGCGGCGGGCCTGGTAGTGGCCGGTGTTCATGATGCCGCCGACGCCGATGAGGATCTGGTCTTTCGCCAGAAGTGGCCGAACCATTTTGGTAACCGCCAAGGCGCGTGGGGTGAGGGGGCGGCCGCTGAGTCCACCCGATTCATTGGGATCTTCGGGGGTGCGTTGGGAGGTGGTATTGGTGGCCACAATCCCGGCGAGCTTGAACTCCTTCGTGATGGCGACCAGGTCAGGGAGGTAGCGGTCCTCGGT
This sequence comes from Methylacidiphilales bacterium, assembly GCA_044351535.1. Lineage (GTDB taxonomy): Bacteria > Verrucomicrobiota > Verrucomicrobiia > Methylacidiphilales > Verrucolacustridaceae > Verrucolacustris. The sequence goes on along the minus strand of JBILFP010000075.1, from coordinate 5,392 downwards.
GTCGGGAGAGATTTTTAGGAGCAGAGGCTTGGGGTCGGAGGTGGAGCGGTTGAACTCCTGGAGGGCGGAAAGGAGCCGACGGAGGTCGTCCGGCTGGGCGAGGTCACGAAGACCGGCGGTGTTGGGGGAGCTGATGTTGATGACGAAAAAGTCACCGAGCGCGTGGAGAATCTTGAGTGAACCGAGATAATCCGACGGGGCGTCAGGCAGGGGGGTGATTTTTGATTTTCCAAGATTGATGCCGATAGGGAAGTCGTAGACGGCCTGGTGGGTCCGCAGCCAGCGCAGGCGTTCGGCGAAGGCCTTGGCGCCGATGTTGGGAAAACCCAGACGGTTGACGAGGGACTGTTGGCGGGGATAGCGGAAGACGCGGGGTCGAGGATTGCCAGGTTGGGGATGAAAGGTGACCGTGCCGAGCTCGGCAAAGCCGAAGCCGAGATCCTTCCAGGCAAGAGGAGCGTCGCCGTTCTTATCGACCCCAGCAGCGATGCCCAGGCGATTGCGGAAGGTGAGCCCCATCAAGCTGATCTTTTCCCCACGGGGTGGTTTGGCGGGAACGAACAGACGGGCCAACCCAGGGACCCGCAGGGCTGCGAGGGTGAAACGGTGGGCAGTCTCCGGCTCAAATCGGAACAAGACCGGCCGGACGATGGAGGTATAGAGGCTCATTTCCCGATACAAAATTGGGCGAAAAGCCGGTCCAACACATCCTCGGAAGTGCCCACGCCCAAGACCGATTCCAGCGCCTGCAAGGCGAGGCGGAGATCGGAGGCGACCAGCTCCGGCGCGGCCCGGGTAGCGAGAGAACTGGAAGCGGTGGCGAGGCCTTCCGTGGCTTTTTGCAGGGCTTCGGCGTGGCGGGCATTGACGGCGATTTCCTCGGCTCCGGGCGCAAAGAAATCGCCGGCCAACCGTCGGGCTACGGTTTGCCGCAATTGTTCCAGGCCTTCACCGGTCTTGGCCGAGACGGCCTGGCCCTCGCCGGAAAATGAAGCCGGAAGATCCGATTTGGTTAGAACGCGGAGCAGTTTTCCATTGAAGCGGGTCCATTCTGATTCGCAGGGATCCTTCGGCTGGGTGCGATCGATCAGGGCGATGACCAGGTCGGCCTGTTCGGCCGCGGTGCGGGTCCGCTGGATGCCTTCCTGCTCGATTGGATCGGTGGAGGGACGAAGGCCGGCGGTGTCGATGAGGCGGACGGGGAAGCCAGCGAGAACGATGGACTCCTCGACCGTGTCGCGGGTGGTGCCGGGAACAGCACTGACGATGGCGCGGTCGGATCCGAGTAAGGCATTCAGGAGGCTGGATTTGCCGACGTTAGGCGGCCCCATCAAAACCAGACGGTAGCCGGAGCGCAGCCTTTGGCCGAGTGGGACGGTCGCAAGAAGGCCGGAAATCATCTGGAGTAAGCGGCTGACTTCTTTACGGAAGCCGTCGCCCACCTCGGGCTGGATGTCTTCTTCAGGAAAGTCGATATACGCCTCGATGCGTGCGAGTAGATCGAGCAAACCAGATCGGATTTCCATGAGCCGGTCCCTCAGCTGGCCGGCCAAGGAGCGCTGGGCGGCGAGCAGGGCCCGTTCCGAGCCGGCGTGGAGCACATCAAGAACGGCCTCGGCCTGGGTGAGATCGATGCGGCCATGAAGGAAAGCACGTTCCGTAAATTCGCCTGGGCGGGCCATTCGGGCGCCACGTTTTTGGAGGGCTTGGAGAATGGCCTCCACCACAAGCGGGTTGCCATGGCAGCTGATTTCGACCAGATCCTCGCCGGTGTAGGAGCGGGGGCCAGGCCAAAAGGTCAGCACAACCTCGTCCAGCACCTGGCTTTCCAGACGCAGACGCCGGGGCAGAGGTTGGCGGGGGGGGATGGGTTCTCCGGCCAAGTTGGTGGCAATCGCCGAGGCCTTGGGACCGCTCAACCGGATCAGGGCAAGGGCGGAGACACCCGGGGGTGTGGCGCAAGCCGCGACGGTGTCTTTTTCGAAGGCCATGGAGGGGAAATCTTTCCAAAAACCATGTGCGGTCGCGAGAAAGGAATCGGGCGGGAGGTGGAAAGTGGAAGGTGGAATGCGGGAGATGGAGGATGGCAAGAGATTCCATGAGGGTTTAAGCTCAATTCCATGAGTGAGACGGTTTTGGTGACCGGGGGATGTGGGTTTATCGGGTCGAACTATGTCCGGCATCTGCTGGGCGTGCGGCCGCAAGCCAAGGCGGTGGTTTTAGACAAGCTGACTTACGCCGGACACCGCCCAAACCTGGAAAAAGAGGAGAAAAGCGGGCGCTGCGAGGTGGTGGTGGGTGACATTGCGGAAGCCGGCTTGGTGAAGAGGCTTCTGGAGCAGCATCGTCCGGTTTCGATCGTAAACTTTGCGGCGGAATCCCACGTGGATCGTTCGATCGACGAGCCGGCCCCGTTTCTCCACACTAACGTGACCGGGACGTTCGTATTGCTGGAGGGCACGCGGATTTACCTGCAGGGCGGGTCTGCGCCGGAGAAGGGACTATTCCGGTTTGTGCACCTATCCACCGATGAGGTGCACGGTTCCCTGGAGCCCTCCGATCCGCCTTTTCGCGAGACCTCCACCTTTGCCCCAAACAGCCCGTATGCGGCGTCCAAGGCGGCGGCGGATCATCTTTGCCGAGCCTATTTTCGGACCTATGCGGTTCCGACCGTGGTGCTGCGTCCTTCCAATAATTATGGGCCGAACCAGTTTCCGGAGAAACTGATCCCGTTGGCGATTCTCCGGGCGGTGGCGGGGGAGAAAATCCCGGTGTACGGGGACGGCCGGCAGGTGCGGGATTGGATGTATGTGGAGGACACGGCTCGGGCGGTGGAGGCAGCCCGCCGGGCGGGGGGGGTGGGCGAGGCGTACCAAGTGGGGGCCGATGAAGAGAAGGAAAACGTAGCCGTGTTGGGGGCTCTATGCGATTTGCTGGATCGACTCAAGCCAAGGGCTGGCGGCAAGGCCTACCGAGAGCTGATGGAGACGGTGACAGACCGGCCGGGTCACGACCGGAGGTATGCGACCGATGCGGGCAAGTTCCGGAAGGCGCTTTCCTGGGAACCGAAGACATCGTTTTTGGAGGGGCTCGAGAAGACCGTTCGGTGGTATCTGGACAACCCGGCGTGGTGCGAATCGGTTCAGGCGAAGGGATATGCCGGGCAACGTCTGGGGCTGGGCCGCTCCGGCAACTAGGCGGCCCCGGTGGCGGAAACTTACGACTACCTGATCGTCGGGGCCGGTTTTGCCGGCAGCGTGTTGGCGGAAAGGCTGGCCGAAGGTTCGGGAAAGCGGTGCCTGGTGGTAGACCGGCGGGACCATATTGCGGGCAATGCGTATGACCGGACGGACAAGGCGGGGATTTTAATCCATGCCTACGGGCCGCACTATTTCCGGACCAATTCCGACAAGGTGGTGGCGTATCTGAGTCGCTTCACGGACTGGCATCCCGTGGAGTACCAGGTGTTGGTCTGGACGCAGGGGAAATACTGGCAGTTTCCGATCAATCTCAACACGTTTGAGCAGTATCTGGGCCGCCCCTCCACCACGGATGAGATGGAGGCAACTTTGGCCAAGTGGCGGGTGCCGGTAGACCACCCAAAGAATTCCGAGGAGGTGGTGATCTCGCAGGTGGGAAAGGAGTTTTATGAAATGTTCTTCCGGAACTACACGCGGAAGCAGTGGAGAAGGGACCCCTCCGAGCTGGATGCCTCCGTGTGCGGGCGGATCCCAGTCCGGACGAACCGGGACAACCGGTTCGTGACAGAAAAGTTCCAGGCCCTGCCCCGGGATGGATACACGGCGATGTTCCAGAGGATGCTGGATCATCCGCGGATCGAGGTGCGGTTGAAGACCGACTACCGCGAGGCCAAGGCGCAGGTGAAGTATCGGAACCTGATCTACACGGGGATGATCGACGAATATTACGACTTTGCGGAGGGTCGGTTGCCCTACCGATCCATGCGATTCGAGCCGGAGACGATCCAGAAGGAGTTTTTTCAGCCGGCGATGCAGGTGAATTATCCGAACGACTATGACTACACCCGGGTGGTGGAAATCAAGCATGCGACCGGGCAAAAGTCGCCGGTGACCACGATTGTGCGGGAGTATCCGGAGGATTTCGGACCGGGGAAAGAGGCCTACTATCCAATTCCGGCGGAGGACACCAAGATCCAGTATGCGAAATACGCGGAACGGGCCGAGAAGGAGAAAGGGGTTACGTTTGTGGGTAGGTTAGCGACTTATCGCTACTACAACATGGATCAGGTGGTGGGGATGGCGCTTTCTGAATACGAGAAGCTCAAGAACAGGTAAACAGAGATCAGCGATCGTTTACGGTTACGATTACGTTTACGAAATCAGCGGAGGCCGGCGCCTTGGTAGCCGATAGGGTCGAATTCGATCTGACTAAAGCCGGCGGCGGTGAGGGCGGGGGTAAGCTGGGATTGAAGCTTGGAATCCTTAAGCCGCGGGGTTTCCTCCGGGGAAACCTGGACGAGGGCTTTCTCACCGAAGTGGCGCACACGAACGATCCGGAAGCCGTGACGACGAACGGCCTCCTCAGCTTTTTCGATGGCGGCGAGGCGATCGGGGGTGACGGCGAGTCCGGGGGCGAGTCGAGAGGACAGACAGGGCGAGGCCGGCTTTTCGGCGACTTCCAGTCCAGCCTCGCGTGCCAGGGCGCGGACATCAGCCTTGGTTAGGCCGGCATCGCGGAGCGGGGCGGCCACGGAGAATTCGCCGGCGGCGGTGCGGCCGGGTCGGACTTCGCGGGAGTCGTCAAAGTTTTCCCCGTAGGCGAGCACGGCCACTCCCCGAAGTTGGGCCAATTCCTCCATGCGCTGAAAGAGTTCGGAGCGGCAGAAGTAACAGCGGTTGGGTGGGTTGGATGCATAAGACGGATCCTCCAGTTCGAGGGTGCGAAGAACCTCGATGGGCAGGGAATGTTTCTGGGCAAAGGCAAGGGCGGCGGAGTGTTCCGAGCGGGGAAGGCTGGGGGAGTCGCCGAGGATGCCGGTAACCTTCGGGCCGAGGAGTTGGTGGGCGGTCCAGAGGAGGAAGGCGGAGTCGACCCCGCCCGAGTAGGCGACGAAAGCCGAGGGCCAGGCCTGAATCAGCTCATGGAGACGTCTTTCCTTGGTAGTTAAGTCCACAGGCATCCTTTTAGGCCATCCTACGCATGAAAATGCTCCATGAAATGTTTTCCCATCCAACCAGAGGATCAGGGTCGGGGGTGCCCCCGACCCCGGCACTTATAGTAGAGGGGGCGAAGGGCGGGGTGGGGATGGGTGTCATGGGGGGAGATGGCATGGTAGGGTGTGGGGATGGCCGGGAAGACCAACGTGGCGGATCTGCGCAAGAGCTACGAAAAGGCGGAGCTCAACGAGGAG
>JBILFP010000074.1:0-7979 GCA_044351535.1 Methylacidiphilales bacterium | reverse complement strand
GCGGTTGGGAACCAGTACTCGTAGGCGAAGGGCAGAAGCCGGGCGACGGCGAAGATCGGCGCCGGAAGAAGATCGAGGGGAAACACGTGGCCCCCGGCGAGATACTCCAACGCGTAGACGAGAAAAATGAGGGCGCTGACCTCCAGCAACCAAAAGGCGCAGAGGGAAAGACAAAGGGTCAGGCTGAATTGAAGCAGGGCGGATCCAAGGAGCGCCGGCAGGCCATGGACGAGGTTGAGATTTCCGAGTTCGAGGTCCACCACTTGGGCGAGCAGGAAAAGGCAGAGGGAAACCGGAATCAGAGCAGCGATGAAGTAGGCGCAGCGACCGGCGGCAAAGAGGGCAGCGCGGTAAAGGCCGTAGGGCAGGGGGCGGAGAAGAATGGGGTTCAACATTCCCTCACGGATTTCGGTGGCGATCTGGAAATCGTCGTCGGAAGGCTGGGAAACGGCCTCCACCACCAGCAAAACAGCGTAGTAGGTGAGGATTCCGGCAAAGGTATAGTTCCCCACCGTTTCCCGATCCCCGAACACCGCCCCCCAAAACACAAACGAAACCAGCAGGGGCAAGGCGCTGAAGGCAGCCCGCAAAAAGTAGTTCCAGCGGTAAGCAAGTTGGCGCTGCAGGCCGAGCGAAAAGACGGCCGGGAGGGCGCGGAGCGAGGCGGTCACCGTTTGCGCCGGAGATGGGTGGGGAGAATGCCCAGCTCAGAACGGTATTTGGCAATCGTGCGTCGGGCGACGGGAATGCCGCGCTCCTTGAGCAGTTCCTCCAGGGTGGCGTCCGAGTAGGGCTTTTCGGGATTTTCGCGGCCGACAATCTCCGCGAGGATTTCTTTGGCGCTGGTGTTGGCCACCGCGGGCCCTTGGCCTTCTTCCCCTCCCACGGCGGTGGCGAAAAAGAAGCGGAGCGGAACAACGCCAAAAGGGGTACGGACATATTTGTTGGCGACGGCTCGGCTCACGGTGGTCTCGTGGACGCCGATCTCCGCGGCCGCATCGGTCATGGTCAGCGGGCGCAGCGCGGCGGGACCTCCCTCAAAATAGGCGGCCTGTCGGAGTCCGATCACCTCAAGGAGCTTTTGCAGGGTCTGCTGTCGCCGCTCAAGGGCCTGCAGGAGAAAACGCGCCGAGCGAATCCGCTCTTTGAGATAGGTGCGGGTCTGTTCGTCCGCGGAGCCGTCGCCGAGCAGGTCTTTGTAGAGGTCGCTGATACGGAGACGGGGCAGCAGGTCACCTTCCAGCTGGGGCAGCCAGCGGTCGCCGTCGCGGACAAAGGAGGCTTCCGGTCTGACCACAAGATCGGGGCGATCGGGGGCAAAGGCGGCGCCGGGGCGAGGCGAGAGTTTGGCGATGGCTTCGGAGGCGGCGAGGACGGAGTCGACCGGGACGGAAAGAAGGGCGGCGATATCGGTGAATTTCCGTTTACCGAGAAGATCGAAGTGCTCACGAACGATGCGGGCTTCTAAGGAGTCGTCTCGCCCACGGGCATGAAGCTGCAGCAAGAGAGCTTCGGGCAAGGTCCGGGCGGCCACCCCGGGCGGGTGAAAGGACTGGACCAGATCGAGCGCCTGAGCGGCCGTTTCTGGAGAAACCTTGGCGGCTTGGGCGATTTCGGGGAGATCCACGCGCAAAAAGCCGTCCTCATCCAGATTGCCGATCACTTCGCTGGCGGCGGCGCGAAGTTCAGGAGTGACGGCGGCGAGAGCGAGTTGGGATTCGAGGTGTTCGGAAAGGGATTCGGGGCGGACGGTGGACTCCAGAATGGCCTGTTTTGGATCCAACTTGGGTCGATCGGGTCGAACCGCGGCGATGGGCCAGTCGGAATCGGCTTCCGGAGAGTCCGCTTCCTCTGCTTCCGGCGTGGTTGCCTCCGTGAGCTCGGCGGGAGAAGGTTCTTCTTCCAGGACGGGGTTGGTCTGGAGTTCGGACTGGAGAAGGTTCTGCAGTTCCAAGGCCGGGGTCTGCAACAGTTGGAGGGACTGCTGGACCTGAGGGGAAATGGTGGTGGACTGCCGCAGGCCGGTTTGGAGGGAAATCGACATTCGGAAGGATTTTGGGATTGGGGTCGGCCTGAAAAAAGGCAAAAGACTGCATGGCCGAGACGATTTTGACCGTTTTGGGAAGCGGAAGCCGCGGGAATGCCTTGCACTTGGAGCACCGGGGGGCGGCCCTGTTGGTGGACGCCGGACTCAGCGCGAAGCAGTTGGAGGCGCGGTTGGAGGAGGTGGATGCGGTCCAGGCGGAGTTGTTGGGGGTGATCCTTACCCACGAGCACGGGGACCATACCGCCGGGCTAAAGACCTTCCTCAAAAAAAGGAAAATTCCGGTGTATGCATCCCATGGGACGAAGGATGCGCTGGAGCCCCACTTGGCCACGGTGGAGTGGAGATCATTTGAGGCAGGGGCGGAGTTGTTGGTGGGGGAGTTTCGGGTGGAGACCTTTCCCGTGCCCCATGATGCTGCCGAACCGATCGGGATGCGGGTCAGCGCCGGAAAAGTGAGGATCGGGCTGATTTCGGATCTAGGATTCGTAACGCGGCTGGTGGTCGAGCGGTTGAAGGGCTGCCACGCGCTGGTTCTGGAGTCGAACTACGACGAAACCATGCTTCGGCAGGAGGAAAAGAGGCCGTGGTCGGTGAAGCAGCGGATTTCGGCCCGGCACGGGCATCTGTCCAACGGGGCGGCGGCGAAGTTGGTCGAGGAGGTGGCCGGTCCGGAGCTGCGGGAGCTTTTTCTTGGGCACATCAGCGAGGACTGCAATCGGCCGGAGCTGGCCCGTAGGGCGATGGAGGAGGCGTTGCAGAAAGCCGGCTTGCCGGGGGTTAGGATTCATGAGACCTCCGCGGATCGGGTGGGGCAAAGGGTGGGGATTCAGGCCGGGAAATAGGGTTGATTCAGTCCTCGGGGGGGAGGATAATTTTATCCAATCGCGGGCGTAACTCAGTTGGTAGAGTGCAACCTTGCCAAGGTTGATGTCGAGGGTTCGAATCCCTTCGCCCGCTCGAAAGGAGTGAGAGCGGGCCAAAACTTTTCTGCCGGAGGCGATATCTGGATGGCGCAGGCAGGTTTGCCGGGGCGCAATCCCTTCGCCCGCTCCAAACTTTTATGAACTTTCTTTGGGGAAATTCGATCGCGCTGTCCTGGATGTGGGGATTGGGGTTGTTTTTCAGCGTCCAGTTCTCGCTTCAATACGGTCTGTTTGGGTTGTTGACCTTTGCCATTCCCAACGCCCTCGGCCTAATGATTTTCGGGGGGCTTACCCAACTGATCGCCAAACGGGCCGGCAACGGGCCTGATGCCTTAGGCTCCTTTTTTGCCAACTGGTCCCGTCCTTATCGTTTGGTCTTTTTCCTTTATCAAATTCTGGCCATCACCCTGACGGTTTTTGCGCTGGTTCGTTACGGCTGGCAACCGTTGGGCTTGGAGCCGGCGGGTCTTTACCTTCTCCTCACTATTTTGGTGATCTTGGCCGCGGCCACCTTGTTCGGGGAGGAGTTCGATATTCGCCGGATCAAGTTCAGTCACGGGGTGCTGGGACTGATCGCCTTGGTAGGCATCGGCGTGCTTTGGGTGCAGTTGCCCTCGATCGGTAAAGGCCAACCGATCATGACCGGGGCCAATCCATTCATGGGGCTCAATTTTTGGGGCTACGCAATTCCCATCTGCGTGGGCCTCACGCTCGGACCTTGGCTGGATCTGCAGCAGTGGCAACGGGCCATTCAAATTCAGAGGGAAGGCAAGTCCCCGCTCGTCAGCTACCTGATCGGCGGCTCCATCTTCTTTTTGCTGCTGTTGGGTCATGGAAGTCTGGCGCTCTGGGTGGCTGGACAACTGGGAGCCACACCGATGCACATGGGAATCGACGGTCTGGCCTACGGGCAGGACGGAATCACCAAGTTCTTGTGGGGGGTTGCGGCCCTTCATCCCTGGGCTTTCGGGGCCTACGTGGTGACGCTGTTTATCATGACCCTCACAACGCTGGACAGCGGATACATCGCCCTACGCTGGCATCTGAGCAAATCGGGCGGGGCGGGTCGGCCGTTTCCGCTTAGCTTGCTACCGGAAGCACTGCTGGCTTCACCGGTGCCGGCGCTTGTCTTTTCAGGCTTCTTCACCTTGGCGGCGGTGTATCTGCGGCTGGAGCTGGAATATTTCATGATTTTCTACGCCACGTTCTTCGTGGGCTATGCAGCCTTGGCGCTGGTGCGGGCGTTTCACACCGGCCAGGGCAACGCCCTACCGCAGGTGAAGATGTTTTGTGTGGGTAGCGTCGCGGTGGTGATCTTTGCCTATGGATATTTTCTTTCCAACCCGTGGGGCATGATCATCGGTTCGGTTTTGCCGGTCGGTTACATCGGCTGGATGTTGCTCAAGCCGGGTTCTGCCCACGAGTTTGTGAAGGGCGTCGAGGAGTTGGAGGGGACGGCGGGCGGACCTTTGGTGGTGCCGCTGGAGAAGGAGGAGAGAGTGGAACCGGGTCGGGTGGTGCCGTTCCCAAAACCAGACGGCGGGATCGCCACGGATCTCTTTGGTCACTTTGAGGGCAAATGGTTCGTCCACACTTTCGTGGCGACGTATGCGGACACCAACTCTGTAGGGAACGTTTACTTCGGGATGTACGCGATGTGGGTGGGCAAGACGCGGGAGCTGTTCTTCAACCGCTGTCTTCCGAAATTCAACCTGAAGACGACGCCTTACTACATTCTGACGCGCTCGTTCGAGCATAAGTTCATGCGGGAAACGCGGGAGTTCGAGCGGGTGAGTGTGAAAATCAAGGTGGGGGAGTACAACCGCAAGTTCGTCACTTTGGAACACGCCATTTTTGATTCCGCCGGCAACCAACTCGGCAAGGGGAAGCAGCAGTTGATTTTTGTCTCATCCACCGACTACAAGCTCCTCGATATTCCTGACGAGGTCTACGAGGCGTTTGTAGCATACGCCTAGAAAAGCTGGGGAGCTTAGGAGCGACTGCGTCGGCGAAGCAAAACCAACAAGCCCACGGAAACCAAAGCGGAGGTGCTGGGCTCAGGAATAACAGCAAAACTGGCGTTAGTCAGGAACACCGAAGCTGAATTTTGATCGCTAATGCTTCGGAAGGTATTGAGATCAGGGGTGACCGTGACCAGTAGTTCAGTGACATCCATGGTAGGGATGTTAAAGATAGTGGATAAATCCTTGGTAAAAGAGCCGTTGACTTGGGCTCCATCCCAAGTGCCAGTCCAAATTCCGGAGGGCGACACAACGTTTCCGATCCCGTTGGATGAGGCAGTGACGGATGAGGGAGTCACGGTGAGGTTGAATCCCAGTTGCGTTGCCGGAGCATAGACGGCCCCATTTACCCCGAAAAGCTGTAGCGTCATGGGAACGTTGATCGTGACCACAGCCATGCTCGTGGTACTGCCCCCCAAATTCACCGAAAAAAGATTGTACGTGCCGGTCATGTCAATTTTCAGCTGATCGATTGTCTGGCCGGTTTTTGCGCGGATCTTGAAACCGAAAGCCGTGGAAGCATGGTCAGTGGCATTTCCTGAGGAACTGGCGATCGAAGCAGTCGAAACTTGCAGGCTAGTGTTAGGAGAGAAGGTGAGGGTGTTACCCAAAACAACGGGGGTAGAGACAGGGTTCGTGGCATTTCCTCCTAAGTAGGTTTCTAAACTTGAAACTTCCTGTATCTCCAAAAAGTCGTAACTGGATGAGGTGCGGTTTCCGTAACTTATGGTTCCGGAAAAAGAATTCGAAAATGTGCCGATGCACAAAAAGACAACCATCGTGAAGCCCCGTGTAGAGACCATCACTTTTTAATCTCCCACTAAATTTTTATTTTTCAAGGGGCAAAAGTGCTGGTTAGCCCCAAAGGTCTATAGTAAAAAATATTATATAAACTATTGATGATAAATGGACTTCGCTAATTCAATCGCACCCTTTCGATCCCTGATCCGGCCCTCCAACTGCTCATCCATTAATTTATTTAAAATCTCCCCCATTTTGGGTCCAGGGGGAATCCCCATTTCCTGCAGGTCATGACCGGTCACCAGCGGCTTGGGTTTGATTTCTTCTTTGGAAAATTCGGACTGTTTGGCGACCAGAAAACGGTGGATATCCAGTTCGCCATGGCTGGAGGCGCAGTCGATCCGGTGAAGTTCCAGTTCGTCCGGAAACGTGGATCGGGCAAGAAGGCGTTTCAAGGTGCTGACTCGCATCTGCGGGGCGTCTTTGAAGGCCATATGGTTGGCGATACAGGCGACAATCGCGCCGATATCATCGTTGGAAAAGCGGAGCCGGCGGAGCATCTCCTCCGCCATCCGGGCCCCCACGCCCTCGTGGCCGAAGAAACGGATCCTTCCGGACGGTTCGGTGCGGGAGGTGCGGGGCTTGCCGACATCGTGGAGAAGAGCGGAAAAAGCGAGCACGGGGGAAGGGTTTCTTAGGTGGGTCAGCAGCAACCGCGTGTGGACCCAGACGTCGCCTTCGGGGTGATGCTCGGGTGACTGGGCACAGCCGCGCATTTCCAAAAGTTCCGGGAGCCAGACGGCGATCAGGCCAGAATCGTGGAGTAGGTCCAGACCACGGGCTGGATCGGGGCTGGTGAAAATTTTAACCAGCTCGTCCCGGACCCGTTCGGGCGCGAGGTTTTTGGATTCGGGTGCGAGGCGGGAGAGGGCTTCCCAGGTTTTAGGCTCGATGTTGAAGCCCAGCTGGACGGCGAAACGGATGGCACGAAAAAGGCGGAGCCGATCTTCCTTGAAACGGGAGGCGGGGTCACCGATGGCACGGATGGTTTTTGAGTCGAGATCCGTACGTCCATGGACAAAATCCAATACCTTGTTCGCCAGGGGATCGAAGAACATGCCGTTGACGGTGAAGTCGCGCCGCTTGGCATCCTCTTCCGCGGTGGTGAAGGTGACGGAGGAAGGCCGGCGGCCGTCGAGGTAGGGTCCATCGACCCGGAAAGTGGCGATTTCAAAGACATGGTCGCCTTGCTTGAGCCGGATCACCCCGAAAGCCTTGCCTTGGGGATCGGAAGCTTTGGGAAAGACCGCCTGAACCTGATCCGGGGTGGCGGAGGTGGCGATATCCACGTCGGGGTAGGGCCGATTCAGGAGGGCATCGCGTACGCAACCGCCGGCGTAGACAGCTTGATAGCCGGCCTCGGTCAGGCGGCGGACGACGGCTTCAGCTTCGGGGTGGCGGATCATTTTTTCTCCGGTGATTTCAAAGTGAGATAAGCGAGGCCTCCAAAGAGACTCCAAAAGAGGCCAAGACCGTAGATCAGCAGGGAGTAGGCGATGGCGGATTCGGCGTCTTGGCTGACACCCAGGTGAACGAAGAGAAAGACCATGACCCCTTCCCGAACACCGTGGCCGCTGACGCTGATGGGCAAGGCAGCGGCGGAGAAAACGAGGAGAAGAATCAGGCCGGCGAGCGCGTAGTCGATGGGTAACCCTAGGGAGCGGGCGAGAAGGGTGGCGGCAGCGAAGCTGAACAGGTGGACGGCGATGGCCACAAGGACGGCGGCCACGGTGGTCCAACCGCCGTGCATGGTGTCGCGCAGGGCGTGGAGCAGGTCGAGAATCACGGTGCGTCCGGGGAGTTTGGCGGGGAGCGGCAGGTTAGGAAGAAGACCTGGGATGATGAAGCCGAGCACGAGAAGCAAGGCCCCGGTGGGCCCCAGCCACGGGATGGCCTGGGCCAGAGGAGCAAAGGTGGGATCTTGGGCCAGGCGGGAGGCGGTGGCGGGAAGCAGAGCCAGGGCCAAGCCAAAGAGCACCGCCACGCCGAAGACGCGGTCGAGCAGGATGGCGAGGGCGGAGCGGGCTTTGCGGTCGGGAAACCAGCGGATCAGATAATAAAGGCGGATGGCATCGCCTCCGGTGGAGCCGATCAGGAAGAGGTTGAAAAAAAAGCCGACGAAGGTGAGGTGAAGGGCACGGAAAAGGGGAAGCTGGATTTTTTGGAGCCGGAGGAGGAACCAAAACC
>JBILFP010000073.1:0-8128 GCA_044351535.1 Methylacidiphilales bacterium | reverse complement strand
TCCACGCTCATCGTGGGAGCCCCTTCTGGGTACGTTTCGCTGTACGAATTCGCTAGAGATGATTTCGAAGTCATCATTAACTTTCGAAACATGGTACAAGCAAATCACTTTTTCAAGGGGTTTTTTTGAGAAATTTGCGGAACTGTTCAATTGATTTTAAGGGGTATCCCGTCTCTGTTCCCCCCATTACTTCCCTCTAGGCATGCATCTTGCCACATATTTTCCACAAATTAGCCACCATTTCGTCACCTCCCCTCCCCCCCCTTAAATATGTTCGGGGACGGGCCTAGGCCCGTCCCAGGCCCGTCCCTACCCCGCCCCGGGACGGGCTTACGCACGTCCCCAAAATAAAAAAATACGCCTTCAACCGCATCCTTTTTCGAAAACCGAAGTCTTATTCTGTATGCCACGAAGAGCACGGACCATTCCAAGCAGCCACCCGCTACACATCTGCAATCGTTCGGCCGGCCAGATCACCATCTGTCACTCGGCCGCGGACTACATCCGTTTTGAAATATGTCTCAAAGAGATGCTCGAGAAGTTTCCCCTCCGACTTTTCGCCTTTTGCATCATGCCCAACCACTGGCACCTCCTTCTTGAGGGAGACAGCGGCAAGGGGGTTAGTGAGGCACTCCACTGGTTGGCCACCACCCACGCCATTCGCCTGCGAAAGGATACCGCCTCCATCGGTCGAGGAGCGGTTTATCAAAATCGTTTTCGAGCCTACCCGGTTCAGAAAAACGGCGCCTTTTATCGGGTCGCCCATTACATCGAAAGAAACCCTGTCGAAGCAAACTTTTGCCGGTCTCCCGAGGAATGGCTTTGGTCGAGCGCTAGCCAGGAAAGATCATCATCTCCCGCCCTGTCCGAATGGCCCATCTCCAAGCCACGCAGTTGGCCCGAGACCGTCCGCAAGCCGCTCGATGAAATAACGCGTTTGCAAATTCAAAATCACGAGACTTGGCAACGGCCCCTCGGCGATTCCGATTGGGTGATCTCTCTCCAAACCTAGGGGCTAATTCGCCCATACCCCTTTCGATCAACTCTCTTTTGAGTTTCGGGGACGGGCCTGGGACGGGCCTACGCCCGACCCTCCCCCGGCCTAGGCCCGTCCCCGGTATTCGGGTAGGGTCTTTAGAAGATGAAAAGGCTTAAGCCTGAATTATTGGCCCCAGCGGGGGATTGGGACTGCCTCAAGGCGGCCGTGACGGCAGGGGCAGATGCGGTCTACTTCGGCCTCCCCGCCTTCAACGCCCGCCTCCGGGCCGAGAACTTCACCGAACAAGATCTCCCTGCGGTCATGGACTACCTCCACGCCCGGGGCCGACGCGGTTACCTCACGATGAATGTTCTTATCTTCCCCTCCGAGCTCGCCGAGGCGGAACGGCTCCTCCGTCTAGCCTCCGCTGCCAAGGTCGACGCCCTAATCATTCAAGACCTCGGCTTGGTCCGCCTCGCCCAATCCGTCTGTCCGGAAGTCGAACTCCACGCTTCCACCCAGATGACCCTCACCTCACCCGAAGGCGTCGCCTTTGCCCGACGCCAAGGGCTCCACCTCGCCGTCCTCGCCAGGGAACTTTCGCTGCGGGAACTGGCCAAGTTTCCCGCCGCCACCGACCCCGCCGGCCTTCCCCTGGAGGTCTTTGTTCATGGCGCCCTCTGCGTCGCCTACTCAGGCCAATGCCTAACCAGTGAAGTTCTTGGTCGTCGTAGCGCCAACCGGGGCGAGTGTGCCCAGGCCTGCCGGCTTCCCTACTCCCTCGAGGTCGATGGCCAGACCCGCGACCTCGGCGACCGCTCTTATCTTCTCTCCCCGCAGGATCTGGCCGCCGTCGACGAGATCCCTGAGCTGATCCGGCTCGGCCTCCGCTCTTTCAAGATCGAGGGACGCCTCAAATCGCCCGACTACATCACCGCCGTCACCTCGGTCTACCGCCAAGCCATCGACCGGGCTTTGGCCAAACATCCCGCACCCGCCTCAATGGAAGATAAATACCGGCTCGAAATGACCTTTAGCCGGGGACTCTTCTCCGGCTGGTTCCACGGAGTCGACCACCAGCAACTGGTTCACGCCCGGTTTGGAAAAAAGAGAGGACCCCTCGCCGGCCGGATCGCCCGCACAGGCCCCGACTGGGTGGAATTGGAAAACTCTCTCGTTGCCCTGAGCCCTGGCGACGGGGTGGTCATCGACCGGGGAACCGATACTGAAAAAGAGCCGGGGGGATTTCTGTTTGGCGTGGAGGGCAACCGCCTCCTCTTCCGAAGAGGTTCCATGCCGTCTGACACCGCCAAGCCTGGTGACCAGGTCTGGAAAACCCGCGATCCCCAGCTGGAAAAGCAGCTCAAGGCGGAGCGGTCCAAAGACATCCCCGCCGCCACCGCACCTCTGGACCTTCATGTCTCTGGTCGGATTGGCCAACCTCTCAAAATCCAAGCCAAGGTCGGGAGCCAAGCAGAAACCATTCACTCCGGCATTCCTCTCGCTACCGCCAAAAATCGTCCGCTGACGGAAGAGTCGTTGCGGGAACAGCTAGGCCGGCTGGGAGGCACGCCCTTTCACCTGGGTAAGTTAACTCTCGACCTGCCCGACCCAGTCATCCTGCCCATTTCCGAACTCAACCGCCTTCGTCGCGACCTGGTCACCCGCCTATCCTCAAGCCCACCGAAGGAAAAATCTACCCCTGCTACTGCCCCGCAGTTGCCCAAGCTGCTCGCCCCCATCACTGCCAAACGGACCTCTGCAGGAACCATCAAACTTTCCGTCCTTTGCCGGGACCCCGCTCAAGCCGAAGCTCTCCTCGCCGAATCCCCCGACCTCCTTTACCTCGACTTCGAGGATCTCCGCCGCTTCGCCCCCACCGTCGAGGCCATCCGCCAAAAATCCAAGGTTCCCGTCTTTCTCGCCACACCCCGGATCCAGAAAGCAGGAGAAGCCGGTTTCTTCCGCCTCATCGAAAACGCCAAGCCGGATGGAGTCCTCATCCGAAACCTTGGTGGCCTTGATCATTTTCGATCCCTCCAACTCCCGATGTTGGGCGACTTCTCCCTCAACGTGGCGAACCCGCTCTCCGCCGACCTTTTTATTTCCGAAGGACTCCGCACCCTCACCCCAAGCTACGACCTCGATATCGCCCAGATTCATGAGCTCCTTCGCACCGCCCCGCCGGGATGGTTCGAGCTCACTCTCCATCAGCACATCCCGATGTTTCACATGGAGCACTGTGTCTTCGCCGCTTTTCTCTCCCAAGGTAAAGACCACCTCACCTGCGGCCGCCCCTGTGACCGCCACCGGATCGCCGTCCGCGACCGCGTTGGCGAGGCCCATCCCATCCGGGCCGATGTCGGTTGCCGCAACACCGTCTTTAACGCCCGCCCCCAGTCCGGAGTCTCCCACCTACCCGACCTTCTCCAAGCTGGACTGAGAAAATTCCGAATTGAGCTGCTGGATGAATCTCCCGAAGAGGCCGTCCGCCTGTTTCAAGCCTATCGCGGTGCCCTCAGCGGCAGAAACGACCCCCGCCGCCTTGCGAGAACTCTCGGCGCCCGCGACCAGCTCGGCGTACTCACCTCACGACCCGCTTCGTAAACGTCATCGTAAACGTACACGAACGCAGGGCCCACCCGGATTGCCGTGTTAGCTTCTACTGCCCTTGGCCGCGGCTGAAGCCCGGTTTCCCGTCAAAATTATAAAGATTCTCCACCTTCACCCACTCCACCCCGGCTTTTTGAATCCGGCCGAGGAGGTTTTGTAGTGCTTCATGGGAGATTGAGCCTGGTTTGTCCTCGGGAAGCTGAAACCGGCAGCGAGTTTCGTCGACGGTGAACGTCTCGGCCATCCCACCCGGCCAAACCTTCATCCCGCGGTTGGAAAGCATCTCCAGCTTCATCCCGTCGGCCGCCAGTGGCTGCAGTTTGGCGGCGAGTTGATCCATTGTGCCAGTCGGCCAAAACACAAATATGTCCGCCCCCACCAACTCCCGTTTGGCGGTATCCCGCTTGTAGGGCGGCCGCGAGGTCAGCGGCCGGGTTGGCGCCTTGGAATAGTCCACCGGCTTCAGCTTCGACGGCTTTTGCCCGATCCGCGCCACCACCGCCTGACCAAACTCCTTGGTGCCCACTTTCTGTTTGGATACTCCCTCGCGGAAGATGTCGTAGGTGTGCACCCCGTCCTCGATGGTTTTGAGCCAGGCGTTGTGCACCTTCTCGGCCACGTCGGCCTGGCCGATATGGACCAGCATCTGCACTGCACCGAGAAAAAGTCCGGAGGGGTTGGCGAGGTTTTGTCCGGCTCGCCGCGGGGCCGATCCGTGGATCGCCTCAAACATCGCACAGGCGTCCCCGATGTTGGCCGAGCCGGCCAGCCCGACCGAGCCGGCGATCTGCGCCGCCACGTCGGAAAGAATGTCCCCGTACAAGTTCGGCATCACGATCACATCAAACACCTCGGGCGTATCGGCCAGCTTCGCCGCGCCGATATCCACAATCCAATGCTCCTTCTCGATATCGGCATACTCGGCCCCGATTTCGTCAAACACCTTGTGAAAAAGACCGTCGGTCATCTTCATGATGTTGTCCTTGGTGAAGCAGGTCACTTTTTTCCGGCCGTAGGCCCGCGCGTACTCGAACGCGTAGCGCACGATCTTCTCGCAGCCCGGCCGGGAGATCAGTTTGAGACACTGGGTAACGTCGTAGGTGCGACGGTGTTCGATCCCGGAGTAAGTGTCCTCTTCGTTCTCACGCACGATGACCACATCCATCTTGGGATGCTTCGTCCGGATGAAAGGATCGTAGCTCAGGCATGGACGAATGTTCGCATACAGGCCGAACGCCTTGCGGGTGGTGACATTCAGGGATTTAAAACCTCCGCCCTGCGGAGTGGTGATCGGGGCCTTCAAAAAGACTTTTGTCCGCCGCAAAGACTCCCAAGCAGAAGGTTCGATGCCTGCCGGATTTCCCCTTAGATAAACCTTTTCCCCGATCTCAATCTCCTCGATATCCAGCCGGGCCCCGCCCCCCTTCAAGATCGCCAAGGTGGCTTCCATGATTTCCGGTCCGATGCCGTCGCCGCGGGCGACCGTGATGGGGGTGTTTTTTGACATAAGTTGGAAATCCTTGCCCCTCAGCATTCTGGGGTCAATGGGGAAAACCCGTTTTCCAACTTCGCTTGAGCCTTCGCAGGGTAAATTCTACCCTTTCTCGATGACCTGTCGCCTAGCCCTCGCATTGCTGATCCTCGTTTGCCCGGAAGTCACCCGGGCTTACGACATTGTCCTCATTTCCGGCGGCCCGGCCCTGCGTTCCCACGAGCGTTTCAAGGTAAACACCCACGATCGGTATTGGGGTAACTTCGTGGATTCCGCCTTGGCCCGCGTGAAGGAACTGCGCAAGGAGTTTGGACCGGACGACAAAATCACCTGGCTGGTGTTCCGACCCGGTTACATCCGGCGGGGGATCGAGGAAAAGCAGGACTACCTAAAAATCCTCGAGGAACGCGGGCAGCTCCATGGCCTGACCCCAATTTACTTCGACGATAAGGAACAGCTTTTTACCCTCCTCCGCCGGGACGGATCCCCCGAGCGACCGCTCATCGCCCGGCTCGAATATTACGGACACTCCAATAAGAAGTGTTTGATGTTCGACTACAGCAACCGGGTGGACGGCGGCGCCATTGAGACCCAGGTCGTCCACGTGGACGACTTGGAAAACATCTCCGGCTCTAGCTTCACCCCCAACGCGATGTGCGTCAGCTACGGCTGTCACTCCGGCGAGGAGTTTTCCCAACGCTGGCGGATGGTGGTAGGTCGTCCCATGGTCGGCGCAGTCGGGAAAACCGATTACAGCGCCGGTGGCATGCCGAAACTTTCCGAGCGCCGGGGAGGCTCATGGGTGTACTGATCCCGCTATTTCTGCTTTTGGGGGCTGCCGACCTCTGCCTCGCCCGTCCTCTGCCGACCCGGGACACCGGCGATCAACCGAGCGCACCCGCGCCTTCCACCAACACCAATGCACCCGCGCCCCCGGCGGCCGAGACGGTGGCGCAACCCGAGTCCAAAGAGGATGAGGAGGTTCGAAAGCCGGTTCTCGAAAAAGTCATGCGGGCCACCCTGCCCGCTGCGCTCACGCCGGCCCGCCACGGCGATACCTCTGGATCCTATCTAATTGGACAGCGCACCCTGGTGGAGGACTACTGCGGCTGGGGGTGGGTCCGGAAGGAAGGAGAGGGCTGGAACAAGGGGCGTTGGATTGCGATCGAGTACGATCCAAAAGTCTGCCCAGTTCCGCACGCTTTTCTTCCCCGACCGGGCGATGACAAGGATTACATGTACAAATTATACGGCGAATTCGCCCCCTACCGCGCCTACGAACCCCAAGCTGATGTCTGGGTGGATATTTTTCTGCTGAAGGGTTTCATCAGCCTTGGACCAGCCAAGGACAGCATCCGAAGAGATCCCCCTCGTCATGGCAGCGCCAAACCCAACCGTTTTGCCGAGCGGGGGGCCAACATCCGGTAGCCTTGACCCAAGCCGGGAGAGTTGGCAATATTTCAAGCTATGCGCGAGCAGATCATTTTCGAGTGCACCGAAGCCAAGGCTGAGGGAAAACCTGCGTCCCGCTACTTCGGCACCAAGAACAAGAAGCTTCAGAAGGAGCGGATCGAGCTGAAAAAGTTCAATCCCTTCCTGCGCCGCTACACCGTCCACCGCGAGAAGAAGTAGGCTTAGGCTTCTTCTTCCGCACCCTTCCAGCTCCCCTCCTATTTACTGTCTCTCGTTCCGGTTTCGCTGGAAACCGGAACCAGCACCGCATCCTCCATCCCGTGGATCAGTTTCTTGTCCACCGGACAGAGGGTTGCCAAGCCGCCCTTCAACTCAACCTTGTCACCGGTCACCAGATAGTAGGGACACAAACGCAGTCGCCAGCGTGACTCCTCGCTCTCCCCGGTGGCGTCATTCCATGCCGCATGGGAAACCGTGCCCAGTCGGGCAAAACGCTGCAAAAGGTGGGGCTGCGTAGGCCACTCGGCCAAAGCCTGCCGTAGGGCTGGCGCCCATTTTTCCTTGGGCTGGTCACTACCCACGGTCACGCCGCGGGACCCCCAAGCCCTCGGGGAAAAGCCGCTCACCTTGATCACCAGGTCTCTTGCCCGCTGGCTGAAATTCTCCAACTCCTCCCAGCGGTGAATTTCCAGCTCTGGCAAAACCCCCTCCGGAGGTAGATCCACAGGCCGCAGCGGCCAGGCCCTCGGCACCAGCGCCCGCAGATCCCGGAAATACCCCTCCCCCAGCTCTTTTCTCCACCAATCCTCGAGTGGCTTCATCCAGAACAAGGCCCACCAGAGTTTATCTTCCAGAAATGCTTTGGGAGGAGCTTCCATGGAAACGTTGGAACTCCAGCTCGAGCGGATTCCCTCTAGCCCCATCCAATCAAACATTTCAAAAAAGCGATAAATGGGCCGATCGCCACATCGGTAGCCCTCCGCGGATTTTACCCGCTCCTTCCCCACCAACCACTGCCACTCTGGCCGGTAGTCCTCGGCCTCCTTGGAAATCACCACTTCACCCTTCGGTCCCAAAACCTTTTCCGCAAGGTCCCGCAATCCGTTGGCGCCTCCGATCACGCCATGACCAAGTTTCGCGTAGTTTTCCTGCATCCACGCCGTCAGGCCGACCCCGCCGGGGACGGAATCAATCTCTGTCAAAGCCCAGCCTTCTTCCGTCCTTAAGAGGTCCGGCCGAAGCACCCGTGGAATTCCGCTCATTAGCTTTTCTTCGCGACCGAGTCGGACCACTTCCCCAGGCTTCCCTTGGTCCAACCACTCCGCCACAAAAGCCGGCGCTTCCCCGGCCGCACTGGCGTGATAAAGGCGATGGGAAGCCTTCAGAAACGCTGCGAGTTTTTTTCCCAACGTCTCCAGAAGCTTCAGGTCCTGCGGATCCAGCCGCAGTGCCTGATCTGACCAGCGCCAGCTTCTCCCCCGAAAAAGCCCGCCATCCGGAAGGGTCGCCTGCAGATCCGCGACCGCACCCCGCAGGAACGTGCTCACTGAATCCTCCTGGCCAATCGACAGGCAAGTTTCACCGCTTCAAGCATACTCTCCATCCGGGCTTTCCTTTTTCCTGCAATCCCA
>JBILFP010000012.1:0-24081 GCA_044351535.1 Methylacidiphilales bacterium | reverse complement strand
CCATTTCACCCCCAAAGATCTGAAGCTTCTGGAGGCCATGGCGACGCAGGCTTCCGTCTCCCTCCAAAGAAGTCTTCTTGTTGAACTTGCGGAAAAAGAAAAAGCCCAAGAGGCGGAGTTTCTCAGCGTGGTCTCGGAGATTTCCGGGGAGATCAAGCTGGGGAGCCTGCTGGCTAAAATTATCGGTACGATCACCCGGCTCCTGCATGCCGAACGTTCCACGCTCTTTATCAACGATGAAAAAACCAATGAGCTGTACACCGAGATCGGGGAAGGGTTAGGCGCCACCCAGATCCGCTTTCCGAACCACCTGGGGATTGCCGGAACCGTCTTCACCTCCGCCCAGACGGTCAACATTCAGCATGCTTACGCGGATCTGCGCTTTAATCCGGGTTTTGACAAAAAAACAGGGTTCTTCACCCGCTCCATTCTTTGCACGCCCGTCATCAACAAGGCCGGCAAGGTGATTGGGGCAACCCAAGTTCTCAATAAAAGAGGCGGAGCCTTCACGCACGAGGACGAGGCCAAATTAAAAGCCTTCACCGCCCAGGTCTCGGTGGCCCTGGAAAACGCGAAACTGTTCGACGACGTGCAGAACATGAAGAACTACGCGGAGTCGATGCTGGAGAGCATGTCGAACGCCGTGGTCACTCTGAACGAAGAGGGTGTCATCCAGACCTGCAACAAGGCGGGATACCGCATCCTGAAAACCAGCGCCAAGGAGATCCTTAAAAAGAAAGCCAGCGAGTTTTTTACCGGCAAGAACACCTGGATTGAGGAAAAGATCCGGTCGACGGCGGAATCCAAAGAACCAGCCATGGTGATGGATGCGGAGATGGAGTGGGGCGGGGAGAAGACTTCGGCCAACGTCAGCGTGCTTCCCTTGATCAGCGTCAAAGACAAGCCGCTCGGATCCCTGCTGATGATCGAAGACATCAGTGAGGAGAAGCGAATGAAGGGGACGATGGCCCGCTACATGGATCCGGCCATCGCCGACCAGCTGATGGCGACGGGCAAGGAGGTGTTGGGAGGGAACATCAGCGAGGCGTCGGTGCTGTTCTCGGATGTGCGGAGCTTTACCACCCTGACCGAGAGCCTCGGGGCACAAGGAACCGTCGGGCTACTTAACGAGTATTTCACCCTGATGGTGGACTGCCTGCAGAAAGAAGGAGGGATGTTGGACAAGTTCATCGGGGACGCGATCATGGCCGTTTTCGGTCTGCCGCTCCCTCGGGAGGACGATGCCGACCGCTCGGTTCGGGCGGGGATCAGCATGCTGCAGGAGTTGGACCGCTTCAACGCTGCCCGCAAGGAGCGCGGCATGATGGCCATCGACATGGGACTGGGGATCAACACCGACGAGATCGTCAGCGGAAACATCGGGTCACCCAAGCGGATGAACTACACGGTGATCGGGGACGGGGTGAACCTGGCGGCCCGTCTCGAGACGGCCTGCAAACAGTACGGGGCCAAGATGCTGGTAAGCGATGCCACGGTGAAAAAGTTGAAGGGAACCTACCGGATGCGTGAGGCGGACCGAGTGGTCGTGAAGGGCAAGACCGAGCCGGTGGTCATTTTTGAGTGCCTGGATTACCACACCGACAAAACCTTCCCTAACCCCATGGAGGTGATCAATCACTTTAAGGACGGGTTAGGCAAGTACCGGAAACAGGAGTGGGACAAAGCCAAGGCCGCGTTTTGCGAAGCCCTCAAGGCCCATCCGGGCGATAAACTCAGCAAGATCTACACCGAACGGTGCGACTATTTCCAAAAGAACTCCCCGGGCGAGAAGTGGGACGGGGTGTGGGTGATGAAGGAAAAGTGAAGCTTCGTGGCGGGTAGCGGGTGACGAGTGGCGGGTCTCCTTAAAGCGGAAAGCGGAATTCGATAACCGTACTTTCCGCCCTGGGCACAGGGTGGACGATTGGGGGGTTTGGGATACAATCCCTTTTTCTGGGGTCGTTAGCTCAACGGTAGAGCTGCTGGCTTTTAACCAGTAGGTTGTAGGTTCGAATCCTACACGACCCAAAGACCCCATGAACTTTCAAATCGAAGCCCCCTACGGACCGGCGGGGGACCAACCCGCGGCCATTTCCGGTTTGCTGGAGCGGATTCGGCGCGGGGAAAAACACAACGTTCTGCTGGGGGTGACGGGATCGGGCAAGACCTTCACCGTGGCCAATGTCATTCAGCAGCTTGGCTTGCCGACCTTGGTGATGAGTCACAACAAGACATTGGCTGCCCAGCTTTACAGCGAGCTGAAATCCTTCTTCCCGAAGAATGCGGTGGAGTATTTCGTCAGCTATTTCGACTACTACCAACCGGAGGCCTACATCCCGCGGACGGACACCTACATCGAGAAGGATTCCTCCATTAACGAGGAGATTGAGCGGCTCCGGCTTTCCGCCACGACCAGTCTACTAACCCGCAAGGACGTGATCGTGGTCTCGAGCGTCTCGTGCATCTACGGCTTGGGTTCACCGGAAGATTATGAGCGGATGATCCTGGCCTTGGAGCCAGGGCAAAAACTTTCCCGGGAGGAGCTTTTGGCCCGGTTGGTGGAAATTCAGTATGAGCGCAACGATGCGGCCCCGGAGCGGGGTCAGTTCCGGGTGCGGGGCGATGCCATCGAAATCTTGCTGGCCCACGAAGATGTGGCTGTCCGGGTGGAGTTACTCGGAGACGAAGTCGACCGATTGACCCGGTTTGATCCCCTTTCCGGCGAAGAGTTCGGCAAACCCCTGCGGGAGATTCTCACTCCGGCCAAGCACTACGTGACTCCGGGGGATAAGATGAAACGGGCCATCACGGCGATCCGGACCGAGTTGTCCGAACGAGTGGCCCAGTTCGAACTGGCGGGAAAGCTGCTGGAGGCCCAGCGGTTGAAGATGAGGACGGAGTATGACCTGGATCTGATGGAGGAGATGGGGACCTGCAGCGGCATTGAGAATTACAGCCGGCATCTGACGGGGAGGGCTCCCGGGGAAAGGCCCAACACCCTTCTGGATTTCTTCCCTGAGGAGTTCCTCACGGTTTTGGATGAAAGCCACGCCACCGTTCCGCAAATCGGGGGCATGTACGCGGGGGATCGGAGTCGGAAGACTGTCCTGGTGGAGCACGGATTTCGTTTGCCCTCCGCCCTGGATAACCGGCCTCTGAAGTTCGATGAGTTTCAGGAGAAGGTCGGGCAGGTCATCTACGTTTCGGCTACTCCGGCTACTTATGAGTTGAACAAGGCCCACGGGCAGGTGGTGGAACAGGTGGTGAGGCCGACCGGGCTGTTGGATCCGCCTGTGAAGATCCGGCCGCTGAAGGGCCAGGTGGATGAGACGATTGCCATGTGCCGGGAGCGAATTGCCCGGCAGGAAAGGGTTTTAATCACGACCCTGACACGCCGGACGGCGGAAGATTTGGCGGAGTATTTGAAGGAAGCTGGTTTGAAGGCCCGTTATCTGCATGCCGAGGTCGACGCGATTGAGCGGGTGGAGATTTTAAGGGAGTTGCGTTCCGGGGAAATCGATGTTCTCGTGGGCATCAACTTGCTCCGAGAGGGGCTGGACCTACCGGAGGTCTCCTTGGTGTGCATTTTGGACGCGGACAAGGAGGGGTATTTGCGATCGGAGACTTCCTTAATCCAAACGGCGGGCCGAGCGGCCCGGCATTTAAATGGAGAGGTGGTGCTTTTTGCGGATCGAGAGACGAAATCGATCCAAGCTTTGATCCGTGAAACGGAAAGACGCAGAGCCAGGCAGCAGGCTTATAACCGGGAGCACAACCTGGTGCCGCGGTCGGTAGTCCGGGGTGTACAGGAGAGCCTGCAGACCATCGTCCGAACGGCCCGGGGGGTGGAGTCGAAGGTGATGGGTTCCGAGAATCAGGCCGACGCGCAGGAGGTGTTGCGGGAGTTGGAACAGGAGATGTGGGAGGCTTCCGAGAAACTGGAATACGAGAGGGCAGCGTTGTTGCGGGATCAGATTGACGAGTGGAAAAAGACTCATGGCCTGGAAGGCGGTGTCTCCTCCGGCAAGGTCCAGCGGCCCGCTCGAAAACAAACCATCTTCCAAAAACGCAAGGTCAGATTCCGTTAGGGCTGGGCTGGAATCTGTTCCAAGCGGGGTTAGGATACGACGATGGCACTGGAGCCTTGGAAAATCGGGGACCGTACCTTTCAGTCCCGGCTGTTGGTGGGGACGGGGAAATTTCCTTCGGTCCCGGCAATGCAGGTGGCGTTGGAGGCCAGCGGGACGGAGATTGTCACGGTGGCCCTGCGGCGGGTGGATTTGACCGGCCAGAAGGATCCGCAGGCCGACATGCTCGAGGAGATTGATCAGGAGAAGTATCTCGTCCTGGCGAACACAAGCGGGGCGATGAATGCCGAAGAGGCGGTGCGGTTGGCGCGGTTGGCCGTGGCGGCCGGCCTGCCGAAGTGGGTGAAGCTCGAGATCCATCCCGATCCGCGCTACCTGCTTCCGGATCCGATCGAGACGCTTAAGGCGACCGAGATCCTCGCCAAGGAGGGATTCACGATTTTGCCCTACATCAATGCCGATCCGGTGTTGGCCAAGCGGCTGGAAGAGGCGGGGGCAGCCACGGTGATGCCGTTGGGCGCACCGATCGGCTCGAATCGTGGACTGGAGACCCGGGCCCAGATCGAGATCATTATCGAACAGGCCCGCGTGCCGGTGATTGTGGACGCGGGGCTGGGAGCGCCCTCCCATGCCGCGGCCGCTCTGGAGATGGGGGCGGATGCCGTGCTGATTAATACGGCGATCGCGGTGGCGGAGGATCCGGCGGCCATGGCCACGGCGTTTCGATTGGGGGTGGAGGCAGGGAGGATGGCTTTTGAGGGGGGATTGGGCCCGGCCCGCCGGGAAGCTTCGGCAACCAGTCCGTTGACCGGATTTCTCGACGAATGAGCGGTTGGCCGGGAAGCGCCCTCGAAGGGCTGCCTTTCGAGCGGTCGGCCCAGGTGGCGCGGTTTGAGGATTTGATGTTCGGGCCGATCCGGCTGGAGGAGTTAGCGGAGCAAGCAAGGAAGGAGACCCGGAAACATTTTGGGCGGACCATGCGGCTTTTTGCCCCGCTTTACCTCTCC
Organism: Methylacidiphilales bacterium; assembly: GCA_044351535.1. Taxonomy (GTDB): domain Bacteria; phylum Verrucomicrobiota; class Verrucomicrobiia; order Methylacidiphilales; family Verrucolacustridaceae; genus Verrucolacustris. The sequence goes on along the minus strand of JBILFP010000012.1, from coordinate 18,986 downwards.
AACGAGTGTGTGAACACATGTCAGTACTGTGGTTTTTCCAAGGACAATCCGATCCGACGGGTGACCCTTAGGCCGGAAGAGGTGGAAGCGGAGGCCCGGCATCTGGCGGGAACCGGTTTTAGAAGTGTCCTACTGGTGAGCGGGGAGCATCCGCGGGAAGTCCCGGTCCCATACATCGCGGAATGTGTACAAAGAACGTTACCGCTCTTTCCGACCGTGGCCGTCGAGGTGGCACCCCTGGAGGTGGAGGAGTACCGGCAAGTCGTGGCGGCGGGAGCGGAGGGATTGGTGCTTTATCAGGAGAGTTACGACCGGGCGGCGTATGCCGAGATGCATATGTCGGGACCAAAACGGAACTTTGACGAGCGGTTGCTAGGTCCGGAGCGGGGGTATGAGGCGGGTTTCCGAAGGATCGGGGTGGGGGTGCTCATTGGACTGGCTGACTGGAGGAAGGAGCTGGTGGCTTTAGCCGGACACATTTCGCATTTGATGAAGGTTTGCTGGCGGTCGCAGATCACTTTGGCATTGCCGCGGTTGCGGCCTGCGGCGGGAGGATTTCAACCGAGGGTGGCGATGTCCGACCGGGACTTTGTCCGGGCGATTTGTGCCTACCGGATAGCGTTCCCGCAGGCGGGGATCGTGCTTTCCACCCGGGAACCAAGGAAGTTGCGCGATGGACTCATGGAACTGGGAGTGACGATGATGAGTGCGGGCTCGGAAACCGAGCCTGGCGGATACACGGGTGTGGGCAAAGAGAGGTTGCATCGGACCGTGCGGGGTCGGGAAGTGGCGCTGGAAGCCAGCGAGTGGGAAAGGGCGGTGGCTACGGAGCAGTTTGAGATTTCCGACGAACGGAGTGCCGAGGAGTTGGGGTTGGCGCTGCGGCAGCGCGGGCTGGATCCGGTCTGGAAGGACTGGGACCGGGCCCTTACATCCTGAGCCATGGCGACCAAGGTCACGGTGTTTGCCAACGGCAAGGCCCGGCAGGTTTCGGCGGAGAAGACGGTGGCGGAGATGGTGGAAGATATGAAGCTCACCCCGGCGGCGGTGCTGGTAGAGCGAAACGGAAGGGCTTTGTTACGACAGGAGTGGGAGAAAGAGAGGGTCGAGCATGGGGATCGGCTGGAATTTGTGAAGGTCGTGGCGGGGGGGTAGCACCCAGATTCAAGAGCAAGATGAGGATTAGATTTTAGCGAAGCTCGCAGCTAGGCCAGACGTTTTGGACGTCATCGTGGTTTTCGAGATCTTCGATCAGGGCAGTGACTTTGGTGGAGGTTTCGGCGTCAGGGGCGGGGGCGGGATTTTCCGGCTCATAGATAAACCGGCTGGCCGCGGGGATTAGGTTTTTGGCGCGGAGGGCCTTGTCCACGGAGTCGAACCGGTCCGGGGGGCAGACGACCTCAGTGGAGCTGTCGCCGGCGGGGCGGACATCGTCGGCACCGGCCTCGAGAGTGGCTTCCAGGGCAGCATCCGGGTTGGCATTTTCCAGGAGAAAGACACCCCGGCGGCGAAACATCCAGGCGACGGAGTTGGAGCCGCCGAGATTGCCGCCGTGCTTGGTGAAGAGGTGGCGGATTTCGGCGGCGGTTCGGTTTTTGTTATCGGTTTGGGTTTCGACCATGAGGGCGACTCCGCCGGGTCCATAGCCTTCGTAGGTAATCTCCTCAATCGAACCACCCCCCTCGAGTTCGCCGGTGCCCTTTTTGATGGCGCGGTCGATGTTGTCGACCGGCATGGACTCCGCGCGGGCAGCGGCGATGGCGGTGCGGAGGCGCGGGTTGAAACCCGGGTCACCCCCGCCCAGCCGGGTGGCCACGGTGATTTCCTTGGCAAGCTTGGAAAAGAGGGCTCCGCGTTTGACATCGGTGGCGCCCTTCGCGCGTTTGACTTTTGCCCAGTGGCTATGGCCGGCCATGGTTCAAGATTGAATGGAGGAGGGGGAGCGTGTCCAGATAGAGGGAGATGGAATATCGAAAATGGAACATGGGGGTAACGCGGTTTAGCAAAACAGGGGCTAACAAGGGCGTTGCAGGGAGAGGAAAATGGGGAATTATTCGGGGTCATGCCCAAGGAGATGAGCGATGGGGAGTTGATGGTCCGCGTGGCCTCCGGGGATGAGGAGGCTTTCCGCCAACTGATCGAGCGGCATCAGGACCGGGTTTACGGAACCGTGGCCAGAATGATGGGCGGCGCCGGACCGGAGGCGGAAGAGGTGGCGCAGGATGTTTTTTTGCGAGTCTGGAGATCGGCGGGCCAGTATCGGGGGGACAGCAAGTTCACCACTTGGCTTATGATCGTGGTGCGGAATCTGGTGTTTACCCGTCTGGGGCAAAGATTAAGGCGGAAAGACATTGATGGGGAGGACCCGGTGGATCCGGAGACCGGCGAAAGTCTGATGGAAAATCAGTCTGCCCAACCAGGCCGGGGCCCGGCTGAAGCCTTGGCTTACCGGGAACTGGAAAAAGCTGTGGCGGAGGCTTGTGCAGAACTTCCTGAAAACCAGAGACTTGTAGTCCACTTGCGGCAATATGAAGGAATGGATCTGGAGGAGATCGTAAAAATCACCGGGATGAGCCTGACGGCGGTTAAGGCCTTGATGTTTAGAGCCCGGGAGAGTCTGAAAAAGAAACTTTCTGGATATTTGACCGCATCCAAATAAGAAAATCGTGGTCTAATCCTATATGGAAATGAAGCGGTCATCTGAAGAGGGGCAGGAAGGGCTGGGGCCGGAGCTGGAAGGGCTTCTGGCGAAGGCTCCGCCCTCCAAGGCACCCGCTTGGTTCGCCGCCAAAACGCTGGCCCGGCTGCGCCAGGAGAAGCAGGAAGATCAAAAGACCGTTTCCGCCTGGATGAAGTGGCGATGGGTATGGGCGGCGGGCACGGCCGCGGTGGTGGCCGGATGGGTTTTATGGAATCGGCCGGATCCTTCGGTCGAAATTAGTGATGCGATGGTATTTGCCGCCCTGGATGCGTTGGTGGAGCAGGAAGAGGAAAACCGTTGGTGGGCCGGATTATGAGGAAACTGGTTTTCTGGATTTTTGTTTCTGGCTTTTTGGCGATGCCAGTTTCCGCCCAAGAAGAGGAGCTGGACGCAAAACCGAAAGAGGCACGGAAGGAAAAAGAACGGCCGCCCAGGATTCCCGATGGGCCGTTTGTGCCGAAGCGAGGGATGGTCAAGCGGGAGAAGGGGCAGTTTTGGGCGGGGCCTCCGGATGAGGGTCGTTTCGCCCAGATTCTGCTGCTGACCCTGGTGCCACGGGAGCAGCTGCAGGATCGTCTGGCCGAGTGGCCAAATTATCAGGAATTGAACGAAGCGCAGCGGGCGCGGTTGGTGGAACGAATCGATGAGGTCCGGCAAACAGCGCAAAAGCAGGCGCTGGAAGTGGCGAAGGAGTTCAACCTGCAGGTTGGACCGGGCCAAGAGGAGGAGTTCGTCCGAATGTATTGGATGGAAAGGGTGCAGATCGATCAGACGTTGAGGCAGGAGTTGTTAACCAAACGCAAGAAGCTGGAGGGAGAGTCGGAACAGAGGATTTTGAAGAAGTTTCCCAAAGCCAGTAAAAATTAATCATCAACCATTTGCGTCTAATCGCTCCGACCGGCAAGGCTGTCTTGATATTGTAACATTCCGGCTCTTGTCCTTTCTTTTTCAAAACTTATTCACATCCCTGCATGAGGGATGTACTCATCCTAACCAGCGGCCAGGAGGAGCATCCTTATGTCGCCCGGAATTTGCGTGACCATTTGGAGGAGTTGGCGGGCAGCGATTTACGGGTAGAGGTCAGGGAGTTGGGGCAGGATGGGTTACAAGGTTGGCTGGCGTGGTTACGGGAGCGGTTGGCCAAGAGATCAAAAGGCAGGGATCAGGTCTTGAATTGGGTAAGGCGTGCGGCGGACGGGGCGCTCGGGCAGTCCCGCTGGCCGGAGCTACGAAGAGGGGTGGCCCGGGCTTTGGAGGAAAGCCGGCCGGAGTTGGTGGTTTTTTTTGATCCGGCGGTTGGGATGGCGTTGCAGGAGCGGGTGCGGGACCGTTCCGAGGCGGGATTTCAACGGGTGGGCGTGGCATTAGAGGCCGAGGATTTGCGGGCGTGGGAGAAAGTGCCGGCGGATTTGATCTGGGTGGCGGATGAGGGGTCGGCGGAGGTTTTGAAGGAGAAGAATCCGGAGGGGAAGGAGGTGATGGCAGGAGGTTGGCCGGTTCGGCCGGAGTTTGTTTACCCGGAAAAGCAGGATGCGAAACCAGCGGCCGGCAAGTTCCGCATCCTTTATTTGGTGAACTCCCGCCGGCGTAAAGCCGTGCGGACGGCTGAGCGTTTGTTGGCGATTTCCAAGGTGGAGGTCACCGCGGTGGTGGGTCGGGAAGAAGAGCTGAAAAAAAACCTGCGGGAGGCCTTGCCCGAAGCCAAGGAACGGCTGACGGTGCGGGGCTGGGTGAAGGATTTGGCGGGACTGATTCGCGAACATGATCTGGTGGTGACCAAGCCGGGGACGATTAGCGTGAGGGAGATCCTAGCGGTGGGGCAGCCGGTAGTGCTGGTGGAGGGTGGAAAAAGGTCCGAGGAACGGAAGGACATGTGTCGGCTGGTCACCCGCATCGGTTGCGGGGCCTTGGCGGATTCTCCCAAGGAGATTGCCCAGCGGGTGAAAACCGCGTTGGAGGGGGGTGGGGTGGGGTTGCGGGAATGGCGGCGGCGGGCCCGGAGAGAGGCCCAACGATCCAAAGGGGCGGTGGAGGGATTGGCGGCAAGAGTTCTACAAATGGCGAAGAGTTCACGGGTGACCGAGCGGTCGCCGGAGCTTCGGCTGTTGCCGCCGATGGCGGATTCGGGTCGAAAGCAACTACTGATGGTAGATCTTCATGCCCACACGATGTTTTCTGACGGACGACTGACATTGCGGGAACTGGTGGATTTTTATGGTCGCCGGGGTTTCGATGCCTTGTCGGTCACGGACCATCTGGTGGATCCGCGGCGGTTGCTGGGTCGGCTGGCGGGCATGACCGGGCTGGTCCTGACCCCCGAAGACCTTCCGGAATATTTTCGGGCTTTAGGGGAAGAGCGGAACCGGGCATGGGCGAAATATCGGCTGATTCTTTTTCCAGGGTTGGAGTTCAATCACGACGGGTTGACAGCTAAGGGCTCGGCGCACCTCTTGGGAGTGGACTTAAAGCAGCCGATCGATCCTTCGCTGTCCCTGAAGGAGATCTGTCAGCAGATCCGGGCGCAAGGGGGACTCACGATCGCGGCCCACCCGCATCACATGAGTTCTGCCTGGGGCCGGGACACCTTATATCTTTGGGAGAGGAAGGAGGAGTTTCGGGAGCTGATCGATGCCTGGGAGATTGGGAACCGTGACGATCTTTTCAATCCGGTGGGCCTGAAACGGATGCCCTTCATTGCCGGGAGTGATTTTCATAAACCGAAGCACCTGATCAGTTGGAAGACTTTGCTTTTTTGTGAAAAGGATCCTGAGGCGATCAAGGAGTGCATCCGCACGAATCAGGATGTCTCCATCACCCTCTACCGGGACCATCGTTTTGGCATGACAATGAAAGGGGAGGCAGGGGAAGCGAAGATCAATACATCAGCTGCAGTCGGGTGATGAAGCCAAGCTCAGCGTTTTCCACAACCGTGTCCCGCCCGCCTCCGCCCGTGAAGGCTTGATACTCGACCGTGAGGCCGAGCTTCATAATTCGATTAATGTACCAGTTAAGAGCCCCGGAAAAGCCGTTCACTGCTGTGGCGTTTTCGATGGCAGAAATTCCGAGGCCTCCCTGGTTCACAGGCCTGAACATATTTGCACCTATGGCAATCCCGTCATAGCGAAAGGACAACTCCCAGGCGCCCAGATCGCCGGTTTCAAAGTTCAGGGGTTTTTCGGGCACAATTCCGTTCAGCGTGGCTTTCTCCCCGGTCAGCATATAGTTGAAGGTCACGCCCCAAGCGGTCGTCTCGTAGTTGGTGAAGCCTCCGCCTGCACCCAGCCCGGCGGTGTTGACGCCCTGTTTTTCCGCAATGAATTCGCCAAGGAGGCTGAAAGGTCCGTACTCGTAATAAATTTGGGGGCAGATCCGCCAATGTTCGCCTTGGACATTCAACCCGTTGGGAAAAGCCAGGAAAGTGTTACCACCGTCCGTGCTATAATTCTGGAAGAGCTGGCTGGTGGCCGCGCTGGATTGGGTGGCCCACTGGATGCTTCCTCCTACCCCCAGACGAAGTCCGTGGAGTGCTTTAGGAAACTTATCCTCGCCTAAAAATGGCTGGGCATAGAGCCGGAAGTAACCGGTTTCCCCGCTGTCGTAGTCCAATCCGGTCTGGAGGGTGTCGTTGCGGGCTCCTGCTCCGACCATGGCGGAGTAGGAAAGTTTCCCTTCAAACAGTCTTCCATGGAGCATCACCCCGATATCCCGATCCGGGGAAAGGTTTGAGGTCAAACCTCGTTCGGCAAATTGGAGATAAGCGTCAGGGACGAGCATCTCCAAGGCCAGCGGGGGCTTGAATTTACCCGCTTCCACCTGAATCTCCTCGATGGTGTTAAAATTGATGAACCCGTCCGCAATCGTGGTGGTGTAGGTAACGGCGTTGGGAGCGGAGAGAGCGAATTCGGGTGCAAAGCGGTATTCCCAGTCGTCGTAAAAATAGCCGGAGGCGTAGGGCCGGGCGCGGCGGATCAGAAATTTGGACTCTTGGGAAGTAGGAGGGTCGACAAATTCCCGGTCATCCAGTTGCAAAAGACCGCCGAGGCGGATGGAGTGGGCGTTGTCCTTGGAGCGGAAAATCAGCCCTTTTTCGGAAATGTCCACCATGGGCAGACGCTTATCCCCCTCCTGTTCCGGCTTAGGAGCCATCTCGGCGGTTCCTCCTTCCGGTAGTTCCATGGTGGGTTGTTCGGCCTCACTGGGAACCGGATCAAACTGTCCGGATTGGGTGGGAGGACGGGGGGAGGTTGCCGGATCATCGGGGACAGCGGCCTGGAGACGGGCCGGCGGGGGACTGCCCTTGGCGACCTGTTCCTTTAGTTTTTTGACTTCGTCCATCAGGGCTTGAACCTGGGTTTTTAAGTCGGCGATCGTTTGGGATGTCTCCGCGTCCATGGCGTTGAGCGATAACGGAAAAAGCATCCAAACGCTGGGCACAACCCAGCGGAGGGAGTTATGTAAAACCCTGATCATTCGGCTCAAAGAATGAAGAGCCTGGGTTGGGCTCCAAGGGTTCAGGGCGTCATGAAACAAAGACTCGTGAACAGGGGTGAATAAAAAAATGGGCCTGAGAGGACTCGAACCTCCATGGGTTGCCCCAACAGATCCTAAGTCTGTCGCGTCTGCCAGTTTCGCCACAGGCCCGTCTCCAAAGCTTAGTCCTTGAAAGAAAAACGGCGAGTGGAAGGTAACGTTTTGGAAAAGCCAAAGTCGGAAATCGGAAAGAAAAAAGAGGTCAAAAGTCAACCTCTGACCCAACCTAAATAATTGATAGACAACAAGAAAAGCAGGAATTCGAATGTAAAATTAGGGGGAAGATCGAGAGGGGGGCGGGGGAGGGACGGGCCTAGGCCCGTCCCCGAAAATATAAAGTTGGCCGCATCCAGAGGCTAAAAAACGAGTCTAATCCCTTATGAGGTTAAGAGCTCGGGGGCCAAAGTTGCTGATCCTTGCGGTCGGGTTGGGTGTGGGTTTGGTAGGATTCGGTTGGGCGGGGTTGCCTCTGCCGCCGGCGAGCCAGACGCAGCCAGCGGTCGAGAAGCCGGCAAGGCTGCCGGAAAGCGTGGCGACCTGGAACCTGCAATGGTTTCCAGGAAATCGACCGGAGCCCACCGATTCGGGGCGGAGGTGGCATGAGCGGGAGGTGGTCAGAGTCATCCGCGAGCTTGGGGCGGATCTGCTACTCGTACAGGAAGTGGTGGACCGAGAAGCTCTCGGGAGAGTGGCAAAAGAATACCCGTGGAGGGTGTTCTCGAATTTTCAACGGGCAGGGGATGAGGATGCTGATTTGCCAGTGCAGAATGTGGCGATCCTGAGCAAGGTGCCGATCCGGGAGTCTTGGGAGGTGGGGTTTCATGCCTTGCCCCTTACGCCGGATCGTCCGGTGCGAGGTTTTTTGGCCGCAAGGCTTGGGACGAAAAAGCAGGGTATGACTGTTTATACGGTTCATTTGAAAAGTAATCGGGGAGGCAGGGAGGCGTCGGGTCTGCGACGGGAGCGAGCGATGGACTATCTGAGGAAGGATTGGGAAAAGTGGGGTTTGGATTCGGACAAAGACCGGATCCTAGTGGGAGGGGACTTCAACTGTTCCTTGAGGAATCCCGAGTTTGCGAAGGAGCAGACGATTCGGGGGTTGTTGAAAGAGGGGTGGGTTTCGGCGACGGAGGGAATTCCGTGGCCGGAAGCGGCCACCGTGAGGCCGGACCCGGAGGGGAAGTTTCCTGCCGCTGACTTTGACCATATTTTGCTTTCGCCGGGGTGGGGGAAGTTAGGGGAAAGGGGTAAGAGGAAAACAGGAGTACTTCAGGATTCAAATGTGCCCAGTGACCATTGGCCGGTGGTTCTGCGTTGGGGAGATTAAGATGAAGATAAAGATTAGGGTAATTTCGGAATTGGGATTGCGGATTTGGGAAGGGGAGTTGCGGGTGGCGAGTGGCGGGTTACGAGTGACGGGCAACCAGGGGTGGTTGTGGTTCCCGCGAAGTCGCGGAGCCGCGAAGGGGCTTTTTTACCGCCGAGGCGCAGAGGACGCGGAGGATGGCCCCGGCGGAGCGGGGCCCTACAGAGGCTTGAACGCCCGAATTCCAAGCGAAAAAAATCTCTGCGGTCTCTGCGTCTCAGCGGTAAGAAACGGCGGATCATTGATTTGGGGTCGGGGTCAGACCCCGATTCGAGATTGTGATGTGAGTGGCCAAGAAAGTGATTCGGGGTCTGACCCCTGCAACAAAAAACCCTCCAGCCGGAGCCGGAGGGTTTTTGAAAGAGCGAACGATTTAGGCGTTTTTGCGGTTGCGGCGGAGGATCGCAAGACCAGCCAGTCCCAGGCCCATCAGCAGGGAGCTGGAGGGTTCAGGAATCGTCGAGAATGTGGCATTTCCACCTGAGGTGGATTGAGTTGATCCCACAACAACAGCGGATCCGCTCCATTGATTGTAAGTCCAATCAATGGTCCATGAAAGATTGTAGGTTCCGTTACCACTTAAACCATCTAGCAGATTGATGGAGACTCCTAAGGCAGCCAGATCCCAATTCTTGTTACTACCATTTGTGGCAGAATTTCGCATGGTCGTGGTATTTAAAAGAGTGCTGTCACGATAGATTTTAAAAATTGCAGTACTGCTCCCATCAAGCCAGTTGTCGTCGTACTGGCCTCCGGCGGGAACACTTCCTCCATTGTAAGCGTAATTCTCAAAGTAAAAGTTATTCAAAGCAAGAGTGGCTCCAGCATTTAGATCAAAGGTTCCTAGGTTTAATCCGGCCCAACGTGGATTGGAAGCGGCACCCACCGTTGAAGCATAGACGTTCGTTGCACCGTTATTAATGTTTGCCGTGGTCTCAACGATTCCAATCTCGGCAAAAGCTGTGAGATTTAGCGCCAGCGCTGTGATGATGGTGAGGATGATAATTTTCATAGGTTTGTTTCCTTGGATGGGGTTTGAGTTGGTTTTGTTCAAATTTCCCTCGTGTGAATAATTAATAGCATTCGGAATAAAAATCAAGGGGGCAAATTAAGTTTTTTATTGATCAGTTTAAATCTCTAACCTAAAGCCTGATAAGCATGGCAGATAGAAATCTGGTGACGATTGCGGTCCTTGCCAAGGAGTTGGGCCTTGGCAAAGCAACCATTTCCCTGGCTTTGCGGGATGATACCCGGATTCGAAAACAGACCCGGGAACGGGTGCAGCGCCATGCCGACAAGCGGGGATATGCGGCCAACCCGATGGTGGCCCATGTGATGAGCCAACTGCGCTCGGCCAAGGTTTCGGAGTACCGGGCGACGGTCGCGCTGATCAACGTGGCTCCCCGTGAAGATGCGATCCGGACGAGCATGACGTTTCGCACAATCGCGGACGGTTTCCGGAAACGGGCGGCGGAGTTGAGCTACCAAGTGGAGGACCTGTGGATCGGGGACGAGATATTTGCCGATCCCGAGCGTCTGAAAAAAGTATTCCTCACCCGGAAGATCGAGGGGATGGCTTTTGTGGGGATGTCTGAGCGGGCCCATCTGCCGGATCCCGTCCACGCGGTCCTTTCCCGCAGCGTCTTCGTCGGGCTAGGGGTAAGGTTGACTCAGCCGCTGGTCCACTGCTGTGCCAACAACCAGTACAACACGGCGCTCCTCGCCACTCAGAAAATGGTCTCCAAGGGTTTCTTCCGCGTGGGGTTGGTTAAATCACTGGCCGTGGACCGGGCGCTGGATGGGCGGATTTCGATGGGCTTCCGCCGGGCCCTCGAGGAGGCGGGATGGCGGGAGGAAAATGCGACGGCGATGATCTGGCGATACCAACCGAACGATGCGGTGGGTTTTCTGAAATGGTGTGACGAAGCGAAGCCGGATGTGATTCTGACCGTGCACACAGACGTGGCCGGGTGGTTGAAGTCGGCCCCTGGAGGAACGCGGAAAATCGCCCTGGCCCATCTGGACTGGAACCCATCGTTTGAAGGATGGGCGGGGATGAACCAGCACAATGACAAGGTCGGGGCGTTCGGGGCGGAACTTTTGACGGCCCATCTGGCGAGACGGGATCTGGGTCTGCCAGACGCGGTGAAGACGATGCTGGTGGAGAGTGAATGGATCGATGGAAAATCCCTAAGGCCGGGGGAGTTTTTGGTTTAGGCCGTTGGTCGTTCGTGAACGTGAAGGTGGACGGCAACCTAGTTAGTTGAAGTTGAGATGAGCCTGAAGCTTGAAGTTGGGTAGGCCACTTCCGATGGAAGTGGCAGCCACTTTTATCAAAAGTGGCCTACCGAGTTTAATACAAAGAACTAAGGAACAACCTCGACGGGCGTGCCGGGGCGGACGGCGTTGACCAGCTTGGTGGCGTTCCAGTTGGCGAGGCGGAAACAGCCGTGGGAGCCGGTGCGGGAGATATCTTCCGGTTCGGGCGTGCCATGGATCCCGTACCCCTGAAGGGAAAGGCCGATCCAGGCCGTGCCGACAGGATTATTGGGCCCGGGAGGAAGGATGAGCTTATTCGTGATGCCTTCCTGCTGGGCGGCAAGGGTGAGGACCTTGGGGTCGAAGGTGTAGTTGGGATTGGGGGCGATATTGGCAACGGTCAGAGGCTGGTTGGGGACCTTGGTTTTGTCGGCGGCGATCGAGCACGGGAAACAGGCCACGACCTTGTTGTTGGTGTCGAAGGCGAGGAGGGTGGTCTCCGAAATCATGATGACGATGCGGCCAACCGGAGGAAGTTTGCGGGTGCCTTCCAAGTTCGGAATGGTGAGCTGGGTGCCGGCGGCGATGTTGGTGACGCCCGGGTTGAGCTGGCGGAGAAAGGCGGGGGTGGAGTGGGATTTCTCGGCCAGCATTTCCCAGGGGTCGTGGTAATCGAGCGCGGCCATCTTGCTCATCTCCAGGTAGCCCTTGGGGCGGGGGACGATGCGGGCAAGGTCCTCGGCAGTAACAGTGTAGTCGACATAGGCGTCGCCGGGTTTGCCGAGGTTGAGGCGGGTCTCGATATCCAACTCACCGGTGGTGGCGAGGCCGCGGTGGATCTGGAATTGGGTGACGGCCCGGCGGCTGCGTTTGGCGAAGTGGCCGTCGATCGTGCCGCAGGAAAAGTTCAGGCGATCGAGGAGAGCCTGCCAGCCGCCCATTTCAATGATGTCCCGGGGGCGGTCGGTGGCGATGGGTTGTGCGCGGCGGACTTCTTTTCCCATGGGCGGCGGAGGAGGGCCATATGGGGTCGCCGGAACCGTTGTGGGATTAGGTCTAGGAGGAAGGGGGGCAGGCGACGAAACAACCGCCGGGGCGTCAGCTACTCTTTTTTTTTATCCGCTTCGGGACCGGAGAAGACCTCGGCATCGGGATATTTCTTTACGAGATCTTTCGCGCGCTCGGCCGGGGCGACGGGCTTGGGCTCGGGGAGCTTGAGAAGGCCGCGATCGCGGAGGTAGAGGCCAACGCCGACCAGGACGAGGCCGGCGACCACGGTCCAGACCAGGGTGTCGCGGGATTTGCCTCGTTTCGCCATGGGGATCAGTACACGTCCTTGAGGTAGCGCTTGTCGGTCTTGGAGAGGGTGACGGAGACGTACTCCTCGGCCTGTTCGGGCGTTTTGCCGCCGTGTTTGGCCGCGATGCTGAGGAGGGCCTGATGCACGTCCTTGGCCATGCGCTTCGCGTCGCCGCAGACGTAGAAGTAGGCGCCTTTTTCAAGCCAGCGCCAGAGTTCGGCCCCTTCCTGTTCCATCCGGTGCTGGACGTAGATCTTCTCAGCCTGGTCGCGGGAGAAGGCGGTGGAGAGTTTGTGGAGGTGGCCGGCTTTTTGGGCGGCGGCAAACTCCTCGCCGTAGAGGAAGTCGGTGGCGGCGTGCTGGTCGCCAAAGAAGAGCCAGTTGCGGCCGGTGTGGCCGTGTTTGGCGCGGTGCTGGAGGAAGGCGCGGAACGGGGCGATGCCGGTGCCGGGGCCGACCATGATCACGTCGCGGTCCGGCGCAGGAAGATGAAAATGGCGGGTGGGCTGGACGTAGACGGGGACGGAGGCCGAGGAGGCGAGGTCGGCCAGATAGCCGGAGGCGAGACCCTGTTTGGGGCGGCCGTGGGTGGTGTATTGGACCACGGCAACGGTGAGGTGGACCTCGCCGGGCCGGTGGTCGGGCGAGGAGGCGATGGAGTAAAGGCGGGGGGCGATCTTGTTAAGGAGGCCGGGCAGCTCGGCGGGGTCGAACTTCACCCCGGGGGCATCGTTCATGACATCGACGACATCGCGGTCGAAGACGTACTCATCGAGTTTCTTCTCATCGGCGCAGAGGGCCTGCAGGTTGTCACGGGCCGGGCCGGTGACCTTATCGGCGACGGCTTTGACGAACTTTTTGCCGACGCGGTTAAGGATGACGGTCGAGGCGAGGATTTCGCGGAGGGAGGCGTCGCCGGTGAGACTGAGTTTCTGGAGGAACTCGTCGACGAGGCGGTCGGGATTGCGGGGGACGACGCCGAGGGAGTCGCCGCAGACGTAGGTGGGGCCGGCGGAGCCCAGTTCAATCACGATGTGACGGGTGTCTTTGGCCGAACCCTTTTTATTCAGGTGGGCGTTTTCCCGCAGGCGAGAGGCGTAAGGGTTGTTGCGGTTGAACGGGGAGGCGGGGGCCTTGGCGGCCGTGGCGGTCTCGGACATGGGGACGGTCAGGCGTTATCGTTGCCGATGGAACCGGTGGGGCAGATATCGAGGGCGCGCTGGGCGGCGTCGAGCTCCTCCGGGGTCTCGGGCTGTTTGAAGAAGTAGACGTAGGTTTGGTCGTCGTTGTACTTGAGAAGCTTGGGGGCCTCTTCGAGGCAGACGTGGCAGGGGGTGCAGGAGTCGTCCACGTACCATTTGCCGGGAACATTCTCCTTCAGGATGCGGGTTTTGTCGGCCATGCGATGCAACATAGACAATTATGAGGGAGGGGCAATTCAAAGAGGGATTTAGCGGCTTGGTCCTTAGTCATGGAGGGAAGGAAAAAAAACGAAGTGCCCGGGGCGGGGGTCGAACCCGCACGGGGATTTCTCCCCAAGGGATTTTAAGTCCCTTGTGTCTGCCATTCCACCACCCGGGCTGGCGGAGCCATCTTGGGCCGATCGGGCGGGAGGATAAAGGAGGATGAAGGCTACGTTGCGGAGAGGATTTTTTGGAGGCCGGCAGTGAGGTCGTAGGCGGGTTTCCAGCCGGTGGCGCGAAGTTTCTCAATGGAGGCCGAGGAGTGGAGAATGTCGCCGGGGCGGGCCGGGGCATGGCGAATCTCGGAGCGAAGACCGGTCAGAGCCAGAACCAGCTCGGCCAGACGCAGGACCGAGATGGATTGGCCAGAGGCGACGTTGTAGACACCGGACATAGAGGGGGAGAGGGCGGCGTGCTCGAGGGCGGCGGTGACGTCGTCGACATAGACGAAGTCGCGGGTCTGGTGGCCGTCCCCGAAGACGGTAAGTGGGGTGCCGGCCCGGGCGGCCTTAAGGAACTTGGGGACGGCAGCGGCGTACGGGCCGCGGGGATCCTGGCGGGGGCCGTAGACGTTAAAAAAGCGCAGGGCCACGGCCGGGAGCGGGGCTTGGGCGCAGAGCTTTTCGGCGGCCAATTTCGACTCCGCATACGGGCTGGCCGGGGCGACGGGAGAACTTTCGGTTTTCGGCATGGTGGGCTCTTCCCCGTACACGGCGCAGGAGCTGGCCAAGACCAGTCGGCGTACGCCGGCCTGAGCGGCGGCGGCGAGGACGCGACGGGTGCCTTCAACGTTAATTTCGTCGCACAGGGCAGGATGAGAGACGGATTCGGGAACGCTGACGAGCGCGGCCAGATGAAACATATGGGTGGCGCCGGCACAGGCCTCGGCGAGCGGGGCGGGATCGAGAATGGATCCCGAAAAAAAAGCGCAGTCGAGACCGGACAAATTTTCTTTTTTGCCGGAGGAAAGGTCGTCGAGCACGGTGACAGGGCCGCGGGCGGAGAGCCGGCGCACCAGATGACTGCCGATGAAGCCGGCGCCGCCGGTAATCAGGAATTTCACTCCTTAATGTTCCCGCCAAGACGCCAAGACGCGAAGAGTTTTTTTGGCCCCCTAAGACCCTCCCCCGCCCATCCGATCCAGTCGCTCCGCGATGGGGCGAATGGTTGTCTTTCGCCGGGGGATTTACCGCAGAGGCGCAGAGACGCGGAGGGGTTTTCGTGAACGTGAATGTGAACGTGAACGCCTGGTGATTTTGGATTTGGGAATTCGAATTTAGGAAGGTGGGAAAACTATGAAGGAAAAACGGATTGAGGGGGGGTGGTACTTCTGGGATAAAAGACAGATGCAAAGGTTGGCCTGGCTGATGGTTTTGGCGGGTGGACTGGGTTTGTCCGGCTGCGGAAAAAAATCGGAATCGGCGCCCCAAGCCGCGGCGGAAGCGGCGGCCAAAAGAACGGACGATCTGCCCACAGATCCCGAGGAAAAGTACAAGACCGCCTATGTCCGCTCGGCGCAGGCCTTTTCCCGGAACGATCTCGAGAGCGCGATCAAGTTTCTGGATATCGCTGAGCAGTCGAAACCGGGGCAGGCCAACACGGCCAACCTGCGCGGGGCGATTTACACCCGGCAACGGGATTGGCCCAAGGCCCAAGCGGCTTTTGAGGAGGCTCTCAAGCTCCAGCCGGATTTGCCGATGGCCCAGTTCAACCTAGGGGAGGTTTTATTTCTTAATAAAAAGTATCCGGAGGCCAGGGAACGTTTCCAAATCTTCGTCAACAGCCAGCCGAAAAACGACCTAGGACTCTACAAGATCTACCTTTGCGACTTGCTGGGAGCCAACCCAGCCCGGGCGCAGGACTTTTTAAATTCGCTGGAGCCCAGTCCCAACAGCCCCATCTACTACTTCTCCAAAGCCGCCGAGGCTTTTGTGAAAGGGGACAAGGCTGCCGCGATGGAGTTCGTGGGTTCCGCATACCGAATTTATCCGCCCGACGCCAACGCCACCTTTGCGGATTCCTTGGTCGAGAAGGGGTATCTCACCGGGGAGCAGGCGGAGAAAATTCCTGAGGACGACGGAAAGGCTAGAATTACCGAACTGCAGACTCTTTTGCCCGGGGTGAAGAAGGAAGAGGATAAAAAGTCGGACAATCTTCTTCCGTCGAAACCCTAGTTTTTTAAGCCTTCCCGGAGGCACGGTTCCGGATCCGGTTGACGGCCCAGACGGCATGTTCCCGAACCAAGGGATCCTCATCCTTCCCGGCCTGCTCCAAGGCGGGCAGATCCGCTGTCTCCCCGATGTTGCCCAGGACCACGCTGACATTGCGCAGCCAGCGGTTTCGCTTGAGCCGAAACACCGGTGTTCCCCGGAATTCCGAACGGAAGCGGGCATCGTCCCAAGCGAGCATGTCGCGAAGATCGGGTCGGGGGCGGGGGGTGAGCTTAATCTCACGGGCGTTCTGGGCGTGACGGTTCCACGGGCAGACCTCGAGGCATTCGTCGCAGCCAAACAGTCGGTCCCCGACAAGCGGACGGAACTCCTCCGGGATGGCGCCCGGGTGTTCAATGGTCAGATACGCAAGACAACGGCGGGCATCCAGGACGTAGGGCTTGGGAAAGGCCTGAGTGGGGCAGGCATCCAGACAACGGGTGCAGGTGCCGCAGTGATCGGAGTCGGGGGTTTCGGCGGGGATGGCCAGATCGGTCAGCAAAAAACCCAACAGGAGCCAGGGCCCGTGTTCCCGATGGATCAACAGGGTGTTTTTTCCCTGCCAACCGATGCCGGCGAGGGCGGCGAGCGGTTTCTCGAGCAGCGGGGAGGTGTCGACACAGACGCGGTGGGATCCTTTCCAAGCGGTGAGGGTCTCGCGGGCCAGGGTCTCCAGTTTTTCACGAAGAAAATCGTGGTAGTCCGAGCCCTGGGCGTAGGCGGCGATCCGGCCGCGGCGAAGCGGTGGGGAGGTCTGACGGCTGGAGACGCCCGCCACGAGAATGGTGCGAGCGGTGGGGTCGTACCGGTTGGGATCGGCGCGGGTTTCCGGATCCCGTTCCATCCAGTTCATCTCTCCCTGGAAGGATTGGGAAAGCCATTCTTGGAGATTTTGGGCATGGGCGGGAGCGCGGGCGGGCGCGATCCCGAAGGCGTCGAAGCCGAGCCGGGTGGCCGTTTGGCGAAGAATTTCGGCGGCGTTTAGCGGGACCACGGGGCGGGCAGTTTTTTCCGAATCGCGGTGACCACTTCGTCGGGCTTCAAGCGGGTGACCTCGATCTGGATTTCACTTTCTTCGTAGCCCGGGGCCCGCTCTGCGAGTTGGGCCCCCAGGGTTTCTTCGGGGGGTTTTCCGGAAAGCAGGGGCCGATTTTGGGACGAACGGAGCCGGCGGGCCAGGGTGGCAGGGTCGGCCTGGAGATAAATGCGGAGTCCGGTGGAGGCCATGGTCTGGCGGTTGGCCTCGCGCAGGACCATGCCACCGCCGCAGGAGATCACGGAAGCGGGGCCGGCAGCAACTTTCGCCAGCACCGCCGATTCTTTTTCCCGAAAAGCCTCCTCGCCCTCCTTTTGAAAGATTTCCGGGATCGATTTTCCCGATTCCCGGGCAATTTCCGCGTCCGTATCCACCCAAGGCAGGCCGAGGGCTTGGGCCAGGCGGGGGCCGACGGTGCTTTTACCCGAGCCGCTGAGGCCAAGGAGCCAAAGATGGCGGGGGTTTCCCATGCGGGGAGCTTGGCAGGTAGGCGGTGGGCTTGCGAGAGCGGGGCATCCGCAGGCTTGGGTTAGGGGCCTTTTCGGGGCAGAGTCGGACCATGGCGAACACCTTCGGTCATCTGTACCGGGTAACGACGTGGGGCGAGTCCCACGGCGGCGGGGTGGGTGCGGTGATTGACGGTTGTCCGCCCCAAATCCCGCTGGCCGAAGCCGACATCCAGCCCGATCTGGACCGACGCAGGCCCGGTCAAAGCAAAATCGTCACGCCCCGCAAAGAGGCGGATCGCTGCGAAATCCTTTCCGGGGTGTTCGGCGGAAAAACGTTGGGCACCCCGATTTCCGTGTGGGTGCGGAACGAGGACGCGCGGCCCGAGGCCTACAAGGAAATGGAAACGATGTTCCGGCCGAGCCATGCGGACTACACGTATCAGGCCAAGTTTGGGATCCGCAACTGGCAGGGCGGAGGCCGGACCTCGGCGCGGGAGACGATCGGCCGAGTGATCGGCGGATCGGTCGCCAAAAAAATGTTCGGCCAGTTGGCGCCGAAACTCAGCCTGACCGCTTTTGTGCGGCAGGTGGGCACGATCACGGCGCGCACGCCGGCGGGAGCGGTCACCTTCCGGGAGGTGGAGTCCAATCCGGTGCGCTGGCCGGATGCCAAGGAGTCGGCCGAGATTGTGCGGTTGATCGAGCGGGTTCGGTCCGAGGGTGACTCCCTTGGCGGGATCGTGGAATGCGTGGTGCGGGGCTGTCCGGTGGGTTTGGGGGAGCCGGTGTTTGACCGGTTGGAGGCGGATTTGGCCAAGGCGGTGATGAGCCTGCCGGCCAGCAAGGGGTTTGAAATTGGCTCGGGTTTCGGCGGGGTGCGGTTGCGCGGTTCCGAGCACAACGACGAGTTTTACCTGGAAGGAAAGAGGGTGCGGACCCGGACCAACCAGAGCGGCGGGGTGCAGGGTGGCATCAGCAACGGGGAGGACATTGTCTTTCGCGTGGCATTCAAACCGGTGGCAACGATCGCCAAGGTCCAGAAGACCGTGAATGTGAAGGGCAAGTCGGCCGAATTGAAGGCGCGGGGCCGGCACGATCCGTGCGTGTTGCCGCGGGCGGTGCCGATGGTGGAGGCGATGACCTGGCTGGTGCTAGCGGACCATTACCTGCGCGACCGGGCCCAGATGGGCAGCCGCTAGACCCCGCTAAAAGGCAAGGTTTACGCCGACTTCGGCGGAGTTGGTGACGGGAGAGCCCAGGCCCAACTGCACGCCGTTGTTCAGATTCACGGTGCCTTGGCTATTGCCATAAAATTTATAACCCAGGGTGATGCTGAGATCCTCGTAGAGGCGGTAGCGGACACCGGCGGAAATCTGGTAGGCATTGGTGACGCAGTTGCCCGTGCCGGAGATGGAAGGCGAGCCGGCGTAAGTGACCTGGCCCAGCTTGAGGACGGTAACGGCGCCGCCGAAGCCGAAGTTCAGATAAGGAATCCAGCCGCTGTCATTGGGATATTGAAAACAGAGCTGGGCCATGAAGGGAAAAGTCCAGAAGGTACCGTCGGAGACGGTCATACCCTCGGTGTTGGCGCGGACGGAGTTGAGAGCGAAACCGCTGGTGAAGGATAAGCCGAACCAGTCGATCAGCTGGACGCCAACGTCGAAGTCCTGCC
>JBILFP010000072.1:0-8382 GCA_044351535.1 Methylacidiphilales bacterium | reverse complement strand
TCCTGTGCAAGGGATTGGACGGTGTGGCACCCAAGGAGGTTTTGGATCTGGAGAGTGATTTTGTGCCGAAGATTGTGGGGGCGCAGCTGGTCCGGGTTCGGAGTCAGACTACCTACTACATTCTCTCCCGGCTTAAGGGGATTTGTAAGGTTTGGCTGGATCGGAAGAGAAAAGAAGAAATTGAAAAGCATTGATAGACAGAGGTTTAAAAATCAAACCTCCTCTATCAATTTGACTTAGAATTATTCTAATTCAACTTCCTCACTCCCATGAAACGGCTCGGACAAGAAGATAAAGAGACGCTGGCCACGGCCCTAGACCATGCCGGCCAGCGACCTACCCCCCAACGGGAGACAGTTTTCGGCGTACTGCTCGACCAGCGGGATCACCCCACGGCCGATGAGGTCTACGCCCGCACCAAGTCCCGGATGCCCACCATCTCCATGGCCACGGTCTATAACTGCCTCGAAACCCTCGTCTCCAGCGGCCTGGTCAAACAGGTGAACATTGAGCGCGAGCCGACCCGCTATTGCCCCAACCTCGCGCCGCACGCTCATTTCCACTGCCGCGACACCGGCCGGGTTTACGACGTGCCTGTGCCGGCCGGCACGATGGAAAAGCTGACCGATGTGTTGCCCGGCAAATATCAGGCCGATTCTGTCGAACTGGTTTTTCGTGGTCATCTTTCGAAAGGAACCTCCTCATGAAAAACGCGCTCGAAATCAAAAACCTCCGTGCCGGCATTCAAGGCACGGAAATCCTCCACGGCCTCAACCTCACCGTCCCGAAAGGCCAAGTCCACGCGATCATGGGCAAAAACGGATCGGGGAAGAGCACCTTGGCCAAGGTCATGGCCGGGCACCCGGACTATGAAGTGACCGGTGGGGACGTGCTGCTCGACGGCGAAAGCATTCTGGGCCTGGAACCGGATGTGCGCGCCCGGACCGGCCTCTTCCTCGCCTTCCAATATCCGAGCGAAATCCCTGGCGTGACGATCGCGAACTTTTTGCGCGCGGCCCTCAACGCCCGCCGGCCCGAAGGCGAGGAAATCGACGCGGTGGAGTATTACAACCATCTCTACGCAAAAATGGATCTTCTCAAGATCGACCGGTCCTTCACCTCCCGCGCCGTCAACGACGGGTTCTCGGGCGGCGAGAAAAAGCGGAACGAGATCCTGCAGATGGCGATGCTGGAGCCGAAGTACGCGGTGCTCGATGAGACCGACTCCGGCCTGGACATCGACGCCCTCAAGATCGTCTCCCACGGCGTCAACAGCCTGCGCGGGCCGAAGCTGGGGATCCTGGTGATCACCCACTACCAGCGTCTGCTCGACTACATTGTGCCGGACGTGGTGCATGTGATGGTCGGTGGCCGGATCGTGAAGAGCGGTCCGAAGGAACTGGCGTTGGAGTTAGAGAAAAAGGGCTACGACTGGGTCGAGAAGGACCTGGTCGCCGCCTAAAAGGAGAGGCCATGAGCGAGACCGAACTCAAAGAAAAGCCGGATCTAGCCATTGATCAGGACGTTGGGAACTTCTCGTATCCCGAGGACTATGCCTTTGACGCCGGCACCGGCCTGACCGAGAAGACCATCGATTACATCTGCGACGCGAAACAGGATCCCGACTGGGTCCGGGAGTTCCGCAAAAAGGCCCTCAAGGTGTTCCAGCAGAAGCCGCTGCCCACCCACTGGGCGAGCAAGGACCTCGAGAACATCCACTTTGACGACTTCCGCTACTACCTCTCCAAGGGCGCCAAACCGAAGCGCTCCTGGGACGAGGTGCCGGACGACGTGAAGCGCACCTTCGAGCGGTTGGGCATCCCGGAAAAGGAACGGATGTTCCTCGCGGGGGTGGAGGCGCAGTTCGACAGCGAGGCCGCCTATTCGAACATCAAGAAAGCGGTGGAGGAGCAGGGCGTGATCTTTGTGGGCAGCCGCGAGGGGCTCAAGGAGCATCCGGAGATTTTCCGTCCGTGGTTCGGCAAGGTGATCCCGACGGCCGACAACAAGTTCTCCGCCCTGAACAGCGCGGTCTTCTCCGGGGGTTCCTTCATCTATGTGCCCAAGGGCGTGAAGGTGAAGCATCCGCTGCAGGCCTATTTCCGGATCAACGCGGAGAACTTCGGCCAGTTCGAGCGCACCCTGATCATCGTCGACGAGGGTGCGGAGGTGACCTACATGGAGGGCTGCACAGCCCCGAAGTTTGACTCCGTCACCCTGCACAGTGCGGTGGTGGAGCTGGTGGCTCTCAAGGGCGCCAAGATCCAGTACATCACGGTGCAGAACTGGAGCCCGAACGTGTTCAACCTCGTGACCAAGCGCGGCATCGCCCACGAGGAGTCGGAGATCAAGTGGATCGACTGCAACATCGGCTCCCGTCTGACGATGAAGTATCCCGGGGTGGTGCTGAAGGGCCGTAAGGCGCGCGGGGAGGTTCTCTCCATTGCCCTGGCCAACAATGGCCAGCACCAGGACACCGGGGCCAAGATGATCCACGCGGCCGACGAAACGACCTCGAACATCATTTCGAAATCGATCTCGATCGGCAGTGGTCGGGCCACCTACCGGGGGCTCGTCCACATTCCGCGGCACCTGAAGGGCTGCAAAAACAATACGGAGTGCGACGCGCTTCTCATCAACACCGACTCCCGGACGGACACCTATCCCGCCATCGTCACCCGCGGGGAGGGGAACTCGGTGCAGCACGAGGCGAGCGTTTCCAAGGTGAGCGCGGAGCAGATCTTCTACATGCAGCAGCGGGGACTGTCGGAAGGCCAGGCGATGAGCCTGAGCGTCAACGGGTTCGTCAACGACCTCGTCCGTCAGTTTCCCATGGAATACAGCGTCGAACTCAAACGACTCATCGACCTCGAGATGGAGGGGTCGGTGGGCTAACCCCCGGATCCATCAACCAGGAGAACAAGACCATGGCCGACATTGCCAACCGCTATCCGGAAAACATTGCCGGAAGCTACTACGTGGACAACCAGTGCATTGACTGCGACCTGTGCCGGGAGACGGCGCCGGCCAGCTTCAAACGCAACGACGACGGCGGCTACTCCTTCGTCTACCACCAGCCCAGCACTCCCGAGGAGGAGAAGTTGGCCAAGGAGGCGATGGAAGGCTGCCCGGTCGAGGCGATCGGAAGCAACGGAGCCTGATCCGGGTGCCGAAAAAGTCCCCGTCCGCCGGACGTAACGGTGCGACCCTGCCCGTGTGGTGGGAGAGCCGCCGTGCGGAGGCGCGCCGCCGCTATGAGGGGCTGCCGATGCCCCAGCGGAAGGACGAGGACTGGCGTTTTGCCACGATCGACTCCATCCGGCTCGATGACTTCAAGCCTGGGGCGAAAGGAAAAACTCCCGAGGCCAAGCTGCTCGCGCGCAGCCAGCCGCCCTTCGCGGTCGCCGCTCGGGCAGTCTTTGCCAACGACCGGCTGGTGCGGATCGAGGGGGCGGAGGAGCTGGCCCGGAAGGGGGTGGTGTTTGAACCCCTCTCCACGGCCATCGAGAAACATCCGGCCCTGCTGCAGAAATATTTCATGGCGCACCCAGTGGATCTGGGGGCGCAGAAGTTTGCGGCCCTGCACGCGGCCCATGCTTCGGCTGGCGTGCTGATCCACGTCCCGAAAAATGTAGAGCTGGAGCTGCCGCTGGTCTCCTTCCACTGGATCGATGCGGCCAAGACTGCCGTTTATCCGCACACCCTAATCGTTGCGGGGGAGAATTCGAAAGTGAGGGTGGTGGATTTTCTGGGGTCGACCGACTCCAAGGGCGGCGGGCTGGCCTGCGGGCTGAACGACTTGCTGGTCGGGCCCGGTGCCAAGGTGGATTACGTCTGTTTCCAGCGTTGGGGCAGCGCGGTGACCAGCTTTCAGCTCAACTCCACGCGGGTGGAGAAAGATGGGGAGGCGCGCAGCCTGTTCGTGAATCTCGGCGCAGCCTACGCCCGGCAGGAGAGCCGGAGCACGCTGGTGGGGGGCGGGGCGCGCAGTGAGATGCTCGGGCTCTCCGTCGGCAGCGACCGGCAGGAGTTCGACCAGCGCACCCTGCAGTGTCACGACGTCCCAAACACCTGGAGTGATCTGCTTTACAAGAACGCGCTGGATGACCGATCGAAATCGATTTTCAAGGGGCTGATCCGGGTTGCGCCAGGCGCGGCCAAGACCGACGCCTACCAGAATAACCGAAACCTGCTTCTGAATCCCGAGGCGGAGGCTGACTCGATGCCCGGGTTGGAGATTCTCAACGACGATGTGCGCTGCACCCACGGGGCGACGACTGGCCAGATCGACAAGGATCAGCTGTTTTACCTGATGGCCCGGGGGATCGACCCGCGGACGGGGGCCCAGCTGCTGGCCCACGGATTCTTTGAGGAGCTGATCGACCGGGTTCCCGACAAGAAGATCGGTGAGGCGGTGCGGGCGGCGGTCGCCGAGAAGTTTGCCTCGATGCGCCCCACGGGCAGGGCGAAGGCAACGGTGCGAAAACGAACAGTGCGCGTGGCCAAGCTGACGAAAGCCAAGAAGCCAGCCGTGAAGGGGTTGAAAAAAGCCATCAACGTTCGCGCCCTGCAGGGTCTGGCGAAGTAAATTGGGGCGGGAACGCCGCCCGCCTTTGCGATAGGATTTCCTGATGACCGCGAATGGAGCCCAGGCCTGCTCGATTCCTGCCATTCCCATGAACGAGGAGGACCGGCAGAGGGCGCTGGAGGATCTCAAGCTGATCGACTCTCCCCAGGAGGAGCGGTTTGACCGGATCGTCCAGCTCACTCAGCTGCTCTTCAAGGTTCCCATCGCCTACATTTCCCTGATCGACAAGGATCGGCAGTGGTTCAAGTCGAAGGTGGGGCTCGAGGCCAACGAGACCTCCCGCAGCGTCTCCTTTTGCGGTCATGCGATCCTGGAGGACAAAGCGATGGTGGTGCCGGACGCGTTGCAGGATTACCGCTTTGCCGCCAACCCGATGGTGTTGGGGGAGCCGTTTATCCGGTTTTATGCCGGGCAGCCGCTGCGGGGACCGTCCGGCCACAAGGTGGGGACGCTCTGTCTGGCGGACAAGGAGGCGAGGGAGTTCAAGGAGCACGATCTCGAGCTGTTGGCTCAGCTGGGCAAGCTGGTGGAGCGGGAGTTCACCCTGCTGGACAAGATCCAGATGCAGATCGAAACGCTCAAGGCCAAGGAGGCGCTGGAAAAGAAGAGCCAGGAGCTGGAGAAAGCGGTGACGGACCTGTCCGCCGAGAAGCAGAACTCCGAGTTTCTTCTGAAGAACATCTTCCCGGGGGACGTGGCTGATGAGCTGCGCGCCAATGGGAAGGTGAGAGCGGTGGGGCATGAGAAAGCGACGGTGATGTTCTCCGATTTCAGCGATTTCACCTCGGTGGCGGCCACCTACTCCCCGGCGGATCTGGTCGAGGAGTTGAACCGCGCGTTTTGCCTCTTTGACGGCTTGAGCGCGCGGCACGGCGTGGAAAAGCTGAAGACAATCGGGGACGGCTACCTGTGCGTGGCGGGTCTGCAGGGGGATCCCGTAGAGGCGGGAGTGAAGATGTTGAAGTTTGCCCAAGAGATTCTCTCCTTCGTGCAAAAGCGGAAGACGGAGGTGGAAGCCGCTGGGAAAAAGTACTGGAATATCCGGATTGGGATCCACTGCGGGCCGTTGGTGGCGGGGGTGGTCGGGGTGAAACGGATGGCGTACGACATCTGGGGTGACACGGTGAACGTCGCTGCACGGATCCAGCAGGGGTCCGAGCCTGGCCGGATCAACCTCTCGAAGCATTTTAGGGATCTCCTGGGCGACCGGATCGAGGCGGAGGCGCGCGGCAAAAAGCCGATCAAGCACCACGGGGAGATTGAGATGTTCTTTTTCCAGAAGCTGAAGTGAGGAAGGCATGAAACCGGGCGACACCACCAAGCTGCGTAGAGAATTAAAGGCGACGGCGATTCCGTCGGGTTCCCCGTTGAGTCTACCGGCGGAGACGGAGGTGACGCTGGCGCAGTCGCTGGGCGGAAGCCACACGGTGGCGGGGTCGTTTGGATTGGCGCGGATTGAGGAGAAGGATCAGGATGCGCTCGGTCTGGCCAAAGTAGAGACCGCTGCTCCGGCAAAGGATTCGAACGAGCCGGCGGATGAGAAGAAGGTATGGGAAAAGTTGAAGGAGGTGTACGACCCTGAGATCCCGGTGAACGTGGTGGATCTGGGGTTGGTGTACAGCTTGGAGCTCAAGCCTCTGTCGGCGGGTGGGAGCCGGGCGGAAGTGAAGATGACGCTGACGGCGCCCGGGTGCGGGATGGGGCCTACGATCCAGGCCGACGCACGGAACAAGGTGTTGTCCGTGCCGGGGGTGAAGGAGGCCGAGGTGGAGCTGGTGTGGGAGCCGGCGTGGAATCAATCGATGATTTCGGAAGCGGGGAAGATGAAGCTGGGGTGGGTCTAGGCTGATTGGCGGAAGGTGGCCCTCCTTCGCTGCTGCCCGCTGTGCGAACCAGCTACGGAGGGTTTAAGGCGGGAGGGGGCAGGGGTTATTTGAAGATTTAAGATTAAGTTGAAGTTTTTTGGGGAGATGGGAGGTCGGAGATGGGAGATGGGTTGCTCCCTATATCCCATCTACCAACTTCCAGCTGCGGTTCAGGGCGCGGAACGGCATTCCGGTCTAGCTTGAGATAGCGTCCATCCTCGGCAAAATAACCGGAATGAAAGGCAAGAAGACCGGCGGGGGGATGAGGCAGTTTTCGGGGCCTCTGGTGGACGGCCCGGAGAGGGCCCCGACCCGGGCGATGCTCCATGCGGTCGGGTTCCAGCCGGACGATTTCCGCAAGCCGCAGATCGGCATCGCCTCCACCTGGAGTCAGGTGACCCCTTGCAATATCCATATCGACGAGTTGGCCCGCGAGGCGGCCGAAGGTGCCAACGAGGCGGGTGGCAAGGCGCTCATTTTCAACACCATCACCATCTCCGACGGCATCTCCATGGGGTCGGAGGGAATGAAGTACTCGCTGGTCTCGCGGGAGGTGATCGCGGATTCGATCGAGACGGTGGCGGGATGCGAGGGGTTCGACGCGCTGGTGACGCTGGGTGGCTGCGACAAGAATATGCCGGGCTGTGTGATCGCCATGTTACGGCTGAACCGCCCATCGATCTTTGTCTACGGCGGAACCATCCTGCCGGGCTGCCTTTACAACAAGAACCTGGACATCGTGAGCGTCTTTGAGGCGGTGGGGCAACGGGCCAAGGGAAAGATCAACGACGATCAGCTGGGCCAGATTGAGCGGTGCGCGATCCCCGGGCCTGGTTCCTGCGGAGGAATGTACACGGCCAACACGATGGCCAGCGCAATCGAAGCGATGGGTTTGAGCCTACCGAACAGCTCAGCGATGGCGGCGGTCTCGCCGGAGAAACGGGCGGATTCACGGGCGGCGGGACGGGCGGCCTATGGCGTGCTGGAGAAGGGAATCCGTCCGCTAGACATCGTCACGCGCAAGTCCCTGGAGAACGCGATCACGGTGATCACCGCGCTGGGGGGATCGACGAACGCGGTGCTGCACTTTTTGGCTATTGCCCATACGGCCGGAATCAAGCTGGAGATCGACGATTTCAACCGGATCGGCAAGCGGGTGCCGGTTTTGGCGGACCTCAAACCCAGCGGAAGGTTTGTGATGTCGGAGCTGGTGAAAATTGGCGGACTGGTTCCGCTGATGAAGCGATTGCTGGAGAAGGGTCTGCTCCACGGCGACTGCATGACCGTGACGGGCAAGACGCTGGAGGAGAATCTACGGAACTGCGGAGACTACCCCTCGGGGCAGGAGATCATCCGGCCCTTCAGCGATCCCATCAAGAAGACGGGCCATTTGGTTATCCTGCGGGGCAATTTGGCGCCGGGCGGCGCCGTGGCCAAGATCAGCGGCAAGGAAGGGGAGCGGTTCGAGGGCAAGGCGAAGGTGTACGGAGGGGAAGAGGAAGCGATGAAGGCGATCTTGGCGGGCAAGGTCGTGAAAGGGGACGTGGTGGTGATCCGTTACGAGGGGCCGCGCGGGGGTCCGGGCATGCGGGAGATGCTGGCGCCGACGAGCGCGATCATGGGAGAGGGGCTGGGTAAAGACGTGGCGCTGATCACGGATGGGCGGTTTTCCGGAGGGACGCACGGGTTTGTCGTGGGTCACATCACGCCGGAGGCGTACGACGGCGGGCCGTTGGCGCTGGTGAAGAGCGGGGACCGGATTGTGATCGATGCCAAAGCGAAGGAGATGAGTCTGTTGGTGCCGGCGGCGGAGCTGAAGCGCCGGGCGAAGTCGTGGAAGCGGCCGAAGCCGAAATACACGCGGGGGGTGTTGGCGAAGTTCGCCTTTCTTGCGCAGGACGCCTCGCATGGGGCCGTCACCGATGGAGG
>JBILFP010000011.1:0-24381 GCA_044351535.1 Methylacidiphilales bacterium | reverse complement strand
CGTTCGAGATCTCCCAGGCCTTCGACTACCTCCAGAAAAAAGCCTTCCGCACCTCCATCCTCGACAAAAACAAGCGCTGCGACGGCCGCCCCGCCGACCAGGTCCGCAACCTCTCCGGCGAGGTCGGTTTCCTCCCCCGCGCCCACGGCTCCTCCCTCTTCGCCCGCGGCGAGACTCAGGCCGTCTGCTTGGCCACCCTCGGCCCGCTGGAAGAAGCCCAGGAGATCGACGCCTACACCGGCGGCGAAAGCACCAAGCGCTTTATCCTGCATTACAACTTCCCGCCCTTTTCCGTCGGTGAGACCGGCCGTTTCGGCGGCCAGAACCGGCGCGAGATCGGTCACGGCGCCCTGGCCGAACGCTCCCTCGAGCCTGTCATCCCCTCTTCGGCGGAGTTCGGCTACGCCCTCCGCGTCACCTCGGAAGTCATGGAGTCCAACGGTTCCACTTCCATGGCCTCCGTCTGCGGCGGCACCCTCGCCCTGCTCGATGCCGGTGTGCCCCTCAAGGCTCCCGTCGCCGGCATCAGCGTCGGCCTCGTCACCGAACACGATGCGGCCGGCACCAAGCTCCTCCGCCACCAGCTCCTTACTGACATCATCGGTTCTGAGGACCACTTCGGCGATATGGACTTCAAACTCTGCGGCACCCGCCAGGGCGTCACCGGCTTCCAGCTGGATCTCAAACTCCCCGGCCTCCCGCTCGCCCTCCTCAAGGATGCGATCGACCGCGCCACCCACGCCCGCGCCCAGATCCTCGACTTCATGGGCAAGGTGATTCCTTCGGCCCGTTCGACGATCTCCAAGTACGCCCCACAAATCGAGATGGTGAAGATCCCACAGGACAAGATCGGCCTCCTCATCGGCCCCGGCGGCAAAACCATCAAGGGCATCTGCGCCGAAACCGGCGCCGAGGTCAACGTGGACGACGATGGCACGGTCCGCATCTACGCCAACTCCGGCCCTGCCATGGCCCGCGCCAAGGAGCTCATCTCCGGCCTCACCGGCGAGATCGAGATCGGCAAGACCTACAAGGGCCGCGTCGTCTCCATCAAAGACTTCGGCGCCTTCGTCGAAATCTTCCCCGGTCGCGACGGCTTGGTGCACATCTCCGAGCTGGCCGAGGCCCGCATCGCTCGCGTGGAGGACGCCGTCAAGATGGGCGACCTCCTCGAGGTCAAATGCATTGGCGTCGACGACAAGGGCCGCGTGAAACTTTCCCGGAAAGCCGTCCTCCGCGAGGTCGGGGGCACCAACGGCGCTCCCGGACGCAACTAAAACCCAGGAGGAACAGACCATGGCTCTCTCCGCCGGCAGCAAAGCACCCGACTTCACCCTCAAGACCAAACGCGGGGGCGACCCCAAGGACGTCAAACTTGCCGACAACTTCGGAAAGAAAAAGACCGTGCTCCTTTTCTTCCCGCTCGCCTTCACTGGCGTCTGCACCAAGGAGATGTGCGATGTTTCCGCCGGCCTCTCCGCCTACGAAAAGCTGGACGCGGCCGTCTACGGCATCAGCGTGGACTCCCCCTTCGCCCAGGAAGCCTGGGCTGACAAAGAGAAGATCAAGATCACCTTGCTCAGCGACCTCAACAAGGAGG
Organism: Methylacidiphilales bacterium; assembly: GCA_044351535.1. Lineage (GTDB taxonomy): Bacteria > Verrucomicrobiota > Verrucomicrobiia > Methylacidiphilales > Verrucolacustridaceae > Verrucolacustris. Next base: position 22,781 of record JBILFP010000011.1, on the reverse strand, counting down.
TCAGCAAGAAGTACGGCACCCTGTTGCCCGATCTGATCGGGCTGGGTTCCGTCAGTGCTCGCGCCGCCTTCGTCATCGACAAAGCCGGCGTCATCAAGCACTCCGAACAGACCCCCACCCCGCTCGAGCTCCCCGATTTCACCAAGATCCAGTCCGCCCTGGCCTCTTGCTGATCAAGGGGTCCGACCCCGAAGCAGATTGCTCTAGGATTTCTGGCTGAATCTTGAATCGGGGTCTGACCCCGATTTCAAACTTGGGGCATGCGGCTGTTTTCGCCCTTCTGGCCCTTGACCATCCCACATTCCATGGAATGTTTAGGGGATGAATTATCTCCTACTACCCCTCTTGGTTCTCGGCCTAAATCTCTCAGCCTTCGCCGCCGTGGAGCCCGGCGAGGAGGCGCCCGACTTCACCCTCACCGACTCCAAGGGCACCTCCCACAAACTCTCCGACTTCCGCGGCAAACTCGTCGTCCTCGAATGGCTCAACCACGAATGCCCCTTCGTGAAGAAGCACTACTCCGGCGGTGACATGCAGAAACTCCAAAAAGAGTACACCGCCAAGGGCGTCGTCTGGCTTTCCATCATCTCCTCCGCCCCCGGCAAACAGGGCCATCGCACCGGACCCCAAGCGGACGTCGACACCAAGGACAGGGACGCCGCCCCCACTGCCGTCCTCCTCGACCCCGCTGGCGAAGTCGGCCAGAAGTACGGCGCCAAAACCACCCCCGAAATGTTCGTCATCGATAAGGAAGGGAAAATTATCTACGCCGGCGCCATCGACAGCATCAAATCCACGAACTCCGCCGACATCGCCAAAGCCGAGAACCACGTCCGCCAGGCCCTGGATGCCGCCCTTGCCGGAAAACCCGTCCCCACGCCGAAAACCACCCCGTACGGTTGCAGCGTAAAATACTAAATCGAAAATCCTGTAGGGACGCAGGCCTCTGCGTCCAAAAAAGCCGCCCTTACCGAAACGCCAGCCTGCTGATCTTCACTCCGAGCTTTTCCGAAAGCTTGGCCTTGAGATCATCCTTCCTCGCCAGCTGATGCCTCCGGGTTGAGCTCAGACAACGGATGTAAGCTACACCTCTCAACCCATCCACCCCGTCCAGAATCGCCTCCTGCGCTGCCTCCTCCCCCGCCGCCGCCGCCCACGCCTCCTGCAGTCTCATTTTTCCACCCCGCACCCGGTTCTCCACCTTCTCAACCACCTCGGCCAGCAACCGCTTGCGGATTCCATTAGCCATTGTCTTCGGATCCAAAGGCTTTCCCTCCATCCCCCCCGCCCGGCTGTACATCTCCAGCTCCCGCGGCGTCATCCCCCGCCCATGCGCCTGCCGGAACGACTCCTGCAGCCCGATCGCCGCCTCCTGTTTCCGCGCCATCAGGTCATACGTCTTTCTCTCGATCTTCAATCGGTCCGCGTCCCCCGCCGGCTTTTTTCCCAAAAGCTCCACCATCACCATCCGCCTCGTCACCAGGTAATCAATCCTCGTCACCTTCAGCCACGGCCGCTCCGCCGTCCCCTCCCCGATGTACCGGTACAGCCCCGCATCTTCCGCCGCTGTCCGCCGGCGCTTCGACTTCATCTCCCGCCCCAGACCAAGGATCTTGTAGGAAACCATCTCCTTCTTCTTGGTGCTGCTGTCCTGCTCCCACGGCCTCGGGCTCATGACTCCTTTCTATCTTCCATGCCCCTCCTGCCCATCGCTTCCCCTTTCCTCCTCAAACAACCTCCGAATGTCTCTCGAACAAAACTTTCTAAACTTTAGGACCGTCCCCTCACGCTCTCGTAAACGTAACCGTAAACGTAAACGAATGACCCTAATTTCTATCTTTTAGTAGTCCAAAACACATACCCAGCCACTCCAAACCACACCCCGTTGATCAAGACTGCCTCCCTCAACCCGACCGTTCCCGCCAACGCTCCAAACGCCAGCGGCCCCACGATCCCCGCCAGCTTCCCCGCAAAACCCCACAACCCGAAAACTTCTCCCTGCTGCCCCGCTGGGGTGATCTCCGCCACCGCCGCCCGCCCGGCCGACTGCAGCCATCCCATCCCCAGCCCCGCCAACGCCGCCACCGCGTAAAAGGATTCGGCCGACCGGCTCAACCACGCTCCCACACTCACCAAAACCCAAAGTCCCAACGCCGACAATAATACCGGCCTCGCTCCACTCTGATCCTGCCAGGGCCCGGTCACCAGCGCCCCCACCACCGCTGCCACCTGCAGCACCACAAACAGTTTCACCGTGTCTTCCAGCGAGAATCCTATTTCTTTGGTCGCGTAAATCGAGGCGAACCCCACCACTGCACTAAGTCCCGTCAGCGATGCGCCCAGCCCCAGCAACAAACGCCGCAACTCTGGCTGGTCCCGGATCGTATTCCACACCGCCCGCCAATCAGGTTCAGTGACCGCACTCCGACCTGGTTTCGCCCGCTCTTTCAAAAAAAGGATCGTCGGCAGTGCCGCCAGTATCATGCATCCTGCCACCGCTGGAAAAACCTTCCGCACCGATCCCTCCGCACCGCTCAGAATCCAGAGCGCCAACCCCAAGGAAGCCAGACCGCCCACATAACCGAATCCCCATCCGTAGGCCGAAATCTTTCCCCTTTTCCCCGGTGGAGCCAGTTCGGGCAGAAACGCCGCCACCAGATTTTCCCCCAGCAGGAAGGAGGCGTTGGCCACCACCACCAGCCCGGCCACCGCTGCCACACCCCACACCGGCAAACCCATGAGCGAAGTTGCCGCCACGCAGAGCAGCGTCAGCCCAACGAGCAGAGGTTTTTTCGACGCTTTGCGGTCCGCCCATCTTCCCAGAAGTGGCCCCGCCAACATGGCCATGGCGGCCGAGACCGAAAGCGCCGTCCCCCACAAAAACTCTGCCCACTCCGCCCCGCCGCAGACGAGCTGCGTGAAGAACACCCCTCCCACCACCGTCACCACCACCGTCACAAACGCGCTGTTGGAAAAATCATACCAACACCATGCAAAAATCTCCCCCCTCCCCACTTCTGATCTTTCCTTCACCTTCATATTCACGTTCACGAAAAAAACAGGCTCCTCATCCGGAGGCTGTGATTTTTCTCAAATACTCCCAAGAATAAATTCCTGTGCCGTGCCCATCCTCCCAGGTGGGCTGAATCGCATATCCGCCGACCGTCTGCATACCCTTCAGCCGAAAGCTTTCCCCCGTCAGTTTGCCCCCGGCCCCAGGTAAATCTCTCGTTAACCCCGGCTCTCCACAGCAGGCCGCACAAGGGCACCGCTTTCGCAACTTCTCCAGGGAAAGGTAACTTTCTTTTCCATCCGGCCAGCGGATCGCCAGTTCGGAGCCGATGACCTGCAGATCGGCGGGTGCCTGCAACCGTCCCGCCTCAGGCCGGCAGCGGGAAACGGGCCGTCAGCCTGCGCACCTCGCCCCGCACCGCTTCCAGCCCCGCCGGATCGTTCCGCTTCTGCAGCGCCTGGTGGATCAGGTTGGCGATGTCGAACATCTCCGATTCCCGCATCCCGCGCGTCGTCATCGCCGGCGTACCCAACCGGATGCCCGAAGGCCGCATCGGGGAGGCCGTGTCGAAGGGAATGGAGTTCTTGTTCACGGTAATGCCGGCCAGGTCGAGCGTCTCCTGCGCAATCTTCCCGTCCATCCCCGCCGGCCGAAGGTCCACCAGCATTAGATGGTTGTCCGTCCCGCCCGAAACAATCCGGTAGCCGTTCTTTTTCAATCCCTCCGCCAGGGCCCGCGCGTTTCGCACCACCTGCGCCTGGTACGCCTTGAACTCCGGCTTCAGTGCTTCCAGGAAACAGACCGCCTTGGCTGCGATCACGTGCATCAGCGGCCCACCCTGCACCCCGGGGAACACCATCGAGTCGATCTCTTTCGCATACTTCGCCTTGCATAGGATGATTCCGCCCCGCGGGCCGCGCAGGCCCTTGTGGGTTGTCGTCGTCACAAAATCCGCGTACGGCACGGGACTCGGATGTACGCCCCCTGCGACCAGGCCGGAAATGTGGGCCATGTCCGCAAAAAGCAGCGCCCCCACCTTGTCGGCGATCTCCCGCATCCGCGCAAAATCCAGGATCCGCGGGTAGGCGGAGGCGCCCACCGTGATCATCTTGGGCTGAAATTCCAACGCGATCTTTTCAAGCGAGTCGTAGTCCACCAGCTCCGTCTTCTCCTGCACGCCGTAATGCCGGACGGTATAGAACATCCCGGAAAAGTTTTTTGGATGGCCGTGGGTCAGATGCCCGCCGTGGGCCAAATCCATCGTCAAAATTTTGTCGCCGTGCTTCAAAAACGCGAAGTAGACCGCCGAGTTGGCCGTGGCGCCGGAATGGGGCTGCACGTTCGCATGCTCCGCTCCGAACAGCTCCTTGGCCCGGTCGATCGCCGCCTGCTCCACCACATCCACATGCTCACAGCCGCCGTACCAGCGCCGCCCCGGATACCCCTCCGCATACTTATTGGTCAGGCAGCTGCCCTGCGCCTGCATCACCGCCGCGCTGGTGAAATTTTCCGATGCGATCAGCTCGATGTTTTCCGACTGGCGCCGATGCTCCTTCCGCACGGCCTCGGCCACCACCGGGTCGGTCCGGGAAAGATCCGGACCCGCCGCCTCGCCCCGGCCGATGCCGCCCAAGGAAGCCAGCCGCTCCACCCGTCCCTCAAACCGCCCCGCCGAGAACGAGCTGGTGATCCAGGCCTGCACACAGGCCCGCGCATCCGAGGCGCCCAAATCGTCTGCCCCCAGACACAACACGTTCGCGTTGTACCTTTCCCGCGCTTTCCGGGCTGCTTCGGGCGTGTCGGCCGAAACCGCTCTTACCTTGGGAAACCGATTCGCCGCCATGGCCAAACCAATCCCCGTCCTCCCCACCAGCACCGCCCCCTGGATCCTGCCCTCGGAGATTGCCTCGGCTGCTGCTTTGGCGATCTCCGGATACTCGGCCACATCGTTGGAGGGAAGACTCAAAGTCGCACAGCCCTCCCGGCGGAGCACCTCGGTTGCCTCGGCCAAAAGAATTCGGGCCGTGGCATCGCCGCCCAGACCCACGGTCATCTGGCCGCTGGCTGCGCCGGCCATCGCCGGCACTTTTCCATTCTTCACCACTTCAAGAAGATGGGGAATAGCTTGGCGGATCTGGTCGCGGCAGGCGCGGTAGGTTTCCCTGGATTGACCGATGGGATCATCGACTTCCCGCTCCTCCGGGGAGAGGCCCGGCTGAAATTCACGCAGGAGAAAAATTTTATCAGCGGCGTTCGGATACAGGAGAAGCAACGAATCGAGATGCCCGTAGGTCATCACAAAAATATGATCGGCCCGGCGTACTTGCTCGGCGCTGATCGGCTTGCTACGCAGCCGGGAAATGTCGCTACCCAGCTCCCGCATCACTTCCACGGCGTGGGGGCTTGGCGTCTGTCCAGTCACCGCACCGATGCCGGCCGACTCCACCTCGATGGCCCGCTCTCCGTTCAGTTCCCGGCGGCACAACTCTTCCGCCATGGGACTGCGGCAAACGTTGCCGGTGCAGACAAAGACGATCCTTTTCACCATGAGAGGGTAGCGGAGAAAATTGGTCCCGAAAATCCCGCGGGTCAACCTATGCCCGCCGGCTTGGGGGCATCTTGCGAAGCGCCCGGAGCAGGTCCCCGGCCCTCTGCAGGCCCCGGTCCTGGGGCGGCCGCTTCACTTCCAACTCCTTCTCTGACAACGAGGAGGAGATAATCTCCTCCACATCTGCCTCGTCCTCGTTTATGAGGGTCGACTCCCTCGCCCGCTTGATCGGAGCCACTTCCGCGATGGTGCTAGAGATTGTCATCTCCCCGCCGGTCCAGATCTCCGCATCCGCGTAGTTAGCCGCGCTCAGCACGACATCCGGTGGAAGCGGTCGGCCCGATCCCGTGCGTCCACCAGGTAAAAGGATTTCACCACGAGCACGGAAAAGCGACCGACCGGTGGAAAGGCGAGACTCGGCCAGCCATCCCGCCTGCCCCGCCGTCGCCTGCCCCAACAAAATCGCCCCCGCCCGTTCCTGTAAAATCGTCGCGACCAGTTCCCCCGCCCCGCGCAGATTCGACCCGACCAAAATCACCAATGGGGTCGCGGGATTCAAACCGAGCGGTTGACGATCCGAGCGAAAAACCTTTTCCTTCCCAGCCCCATCCCTCCAGGAAAAAAGCACCTCTCCGGGGGTCACAAAAAGTGCGCACAACTCAGCGGCTGCCTCAAGACTCTGCGCCGGTAGGCATTCACGAAGGTCGAGTACTGCCCCCAGAGGATTCTTCTGCCGCCACGCCGCCCAATCCCGTCCCATCGCCTCAGCCAAGGTCGCCCCCATTGTCCGTACGCGCCAGTAGGCGATCGGCCCCGGCAAAAGCTCCGCCACCCATGGACGGTCAGGGGAAGCCAGCTTCTGCGCTTCCCCAACCGCCATCCGCCCGGCCGACTGGTCCAACATTCTCGTCACGGAAACCGGATTCGCCTCGGCCGTCGCTGGATCCGACCCCACTATCCGTGCGATCTCCGTCGCCTCCGCCGGCTTGAGCGGGCTGACTGGCTTTGGCGCAGGCAGGGCCGCCGGACGCGCGGGTGCGAAATCCTCCGCCTCGGCTTTCCGTTCCTTGCGGCTCTGGATCTTAACCAGGATCCCGTCCAGATGCGCCTTCATCCCGGGCAGGAAAGGCGTCACCCCCACCCCGATCCCGATTCCCAGGATGAGAAGAAAGAGAATTCGCAGGGTTCTCATCAGTGAATCACCATCATATCTCTTCCCATCATTTCCGCGATCCCACTCTTATTTGGCCATCCCCAGAGCCCGATAACCAATATCCCGGCGCCAATGCATCCCCTCAAAGGCAACCTCCGCGACTCGGGCATAGGCCCGCTGCTTGGCCGTTTTCAGGTCCTTCCCCCAACCCGTGGCTGCCAGCACCCGACCCCCGGCCACCTCGATTCCCTTGGCTCCTCGTTTCGTGCCAGCGTGAAACAGGCAAGAGTCCGGTAAATCCTTACCGGTCTGGATCGCCTGGCCCAGCACCGGCTTGGCGGGATATCCAGGCGCTGCCAACACCACCGTCATCGCCGCCCCGGAACGAATCTTTACTGGCAGTCCAGAAAGGTTTCCATCCGCCGCCGCTCCCAGCAGATCCCAAAGCGGCGTCTCGATCAAAGGCAGCAACACCTCGGTCTCCGGGTCGCCGAATCGGCAGTTATACTCGAGGACTTTCGGCCCGCTCTTTGTGAGCATCAGCCCCGCATACAGCACTCCGCGGTATTCGATCCCCCCCTGGGCCAACCCTTTTAAAGTCGGAACTAAAACCCGATCCTTAACCTCCCGGATCAGGTCGGGCGTGGCCTTGGGCGCAGGGGCATACGCACCCATGCCGCCGGTGTTGGACCCGGTGTCCCCCTCGCCCACGCGCTTGTGATCCTGGGCTCCAGGTAGGATCACCAGATTCTTTCCGTCCGTCACCGCATGAATACTCAGCTCCTCACCCTCGAGAAACTCCTCAATCAACACCGTGGAGCCAGCCTCCCCAAATACCTTCTCTGCCATCATCTGCCGTATGGCGGTGGCCGCCTCGGCGTGGGATTCAGCGATGACCACCCCTTTGCCGGCCGCCAAGCCGTCCGCTTTGACCACCTGCGGACAGTCTAGCGACTCGCTAAAGCGAATGGCCTCCTCGAAGTTTTGAAAACTCCCCGCCTTCGCCGTGGGGATTTTTTGGCTTACGAGCAACTCCTTGCAGAACGATTTGCTTCCTTCGAGCTGGGCCCCCTTTTTATTAGGCCCGAAGACCCTCAATCCCAGTCCCCGCAAACGGTCGGCCAAGCCCGCACAAAGCGGTGCCTCCGGCCCCACCACCACCAATCCCGGCTTTTCCTTCGCCGCCCAACCCTCGATTCCGTCCACGTCCGTTGCCGCCAACGGAAGGTTTACTCCCAACCCAGCCGTGCCCGCGTTGCCCGGGGCGAACCAGATTTTCTCGATCCGAGCATCCTGCGAGAAGGACCACCCCAAGGCGTGTTCCCGCCCCCCGTTGCCGACAATCAACACCGTGTTCTTCACTGCCATGCAGCCTTCCGTTTTCCCAGACCAGCGCTAGGGGAAAAGAAAACTTTCCGCTTTCGTTCACTGTCACGTCACGCATTCACGAACAATCTGTCCCCTCCCGCCTTTAACCTTCCACCAGCTTCATTTCCTAAAATACGCGGTGATCTCTTCGGCGATCTTTTTCCCTACGCCCTCCACTTTAGCCAATTCCTCCACCGTCGCCTTGGCCACCTTTTCCACCGAACCAAACTCCCGCAACAACGCCCGCTTTCGCACCGCGCTCACCCCCGGCACCTCATCCAGCTCGCTCTCCTCCATCCGCCGCTTCATTAAAAGCTGATGATACCCGTTGGCCACCCGATGCGCCTCGTCCCGCACCCGCTGCAACAACCTCACCGCCGGATGCTCCTGCGGCAACGCGATCGGATCCGGCCGCCCCGGCCGGAAAATCTCCTCGTTCTGCTTGGCCAAGCCGATCGCCGGCACGGCCTCCCAACCGGCCTCCCTCAACTCACGCACCGCCGCCCCGAGCTGTCCCTTGCCTCCGTCCACCACCAGCAGATCCGGCGGCTCCACCCCCTCCGCTTTCAGCCGTCGGCACCTCCGTCGGATCACCTCAGCCATACATCCGACGTCGTCCTGACCCTCCACACCCTGGATCCGGTAGCGGCGATATGCTGGCTTGGAGGGCCGGCCGTTCCGAAACACCACCATGGAAGCGACGCTGTGGGTGTCGGAAATATTGGAGATGTCGAAACACTCAATCCGCGCCGGCACCGCCGGCAACCGCAACACGTCCCGCAAGGCCTCGAGCTCCTTCTCTGGCACCACCGTGCTGGGCAACGACCGAAAAAATTTCCGCGCCGGCCGGGTCGTCTTTTTCAAATCATCCAGCAGATTTCGCAATGAGGCTGCTTTCTCGAAATCCTGCCGCTCCGCGGCCTTCTTCATCTGCTCCTTGAGCGACTCCCGCATCTCGATCGTGTGCCCTTCGAGAAATTCGCAAGCCTGTCGCACCCGCTCCGCGTACCCCGACCTCGAGATCTTGCCGATACACGGTGCACTGCAGTTCTGGATCACATGGTCGAGGCAATGCCGGTAATCCCGCTCCCCGGGGATCTCGGGTCGGCAGGAGCGCAGCCCGAACTTTTTCCGCATCAGGGAAAGCGTCTGCCGCAGCGCCCCCGCATGGGCGAACGGACCAAAGTAACGTGCCTTGTCCTCCTTTTTAGCCCGGGTGAGCTGAAACTTCGGGAAGGGCTCTTCCAGATCCACCCGCACCATCAGGAACCTTTTGTCATCCCGGAAGCTGACATTGTAACGGGGCCGATACTCCTTGATCAGCCGCCCCTCCAGCAGGATCGACTCCGGTTCGCTTCGCACCACATGGGTCTCCAGCTCCGCCATGCTCTGCAGCAACGCCCGTGTCTTGAGGTCCGCCACAAACCTGCGCGAGGGATGGAAATACTGGTTCACCCTCCGGTGCAGGTCCCGGGCCTTGCCCACGTAGATCACCCGGTGAAACCGGTCACGAAAAAGGTACACCCCGGGGCGGTGCGGCAGGTCCCGCAACTGCTTGGTCAGGTCGGCAGAAACGGTTTCCATGGCCGGAAAGGAGATTAACCTATTCCTATGGCCTGCCCAATCCTACCCACTCTTGTCTTGGGTCTTCTTGGCTTTGCCAGCTCCCTTGCCGCCGCCCCCCTCTTCAAGGATGCCCAGCTGACCGTCGACCTGATTGCCGAGCCCAAACCCATCGAACCCGGAAAACCCTTCACCGTCGGCCTGCGCTTCCGACCCGAACCCGGTTGGCACATCTACTGGAAAAATCCCGGTGACTCTGGGATGGCGCCCACGGTCCAATGGAAGCTGCCCGAAGGCTACACCGCCGGACCCCTGCAGTTTCCTTTACCGGAGAAAATCCTCGCCCCTCCTTTGGTCACCTATGGCTACGAGATGGAAACCCTTCTGCTTGCGGAAATCACCCCGCCCGCCGGACAGCCCCTACCTCCCAAGATCAAGATCGGGGCAGATCTGGACTGGCTCGTCTGCAAGGAAATCTGCCTGCCCGGCAAAGCCAGCCTCGATCTCAATGTCTCTTCCCAACCCAAGGACAACATCGATCTGCAGGGCCTCTTTGACGAAATCCGCCGCGAGATGCCCGTCCAACTTCCCGGCGTTTCGGTGCAGGGCAAACTTTCCGGTGGTTTCCTTATCCTCAAGGTCATGGGCGCAACCGGGCCCGGCAACCTTTCCTTCTTCCCGGATCAGGGCGACTACGTGGATGAGTTCAAGCCCGCTCCCACCGAGCACTCCGGCAACACCTCCATCCTGCGCATCCCCCTGAAGGAAAAAGCCACGGTTCCCGACACCGTCTCAGGACTCCTCGTTAGCGAAAAGGCTTGGGATTCATCCGGCCACCGCGCGCTGGATTTTTCCGTCGCCCTAAAATCTCCTTCCACTTCATCCTCCCGCCTCCCGCTGATTTTCCTCTTCGCCTTCCTCGGCGGCTTAATCCTCAACATCATGCCCTGCGTCCTGCCGGTTCTCTCCCTCAAGGCCCTTCACCTTGTCCAGCTTTCCAGTGAAAGCCGGGCCTCCGCCCGCTCCGAAGGTTTCGCCTACACCGGCGGCGTTCTCCTTTCCCTCCTGGCCTTAGCCACCTTGCTACTTATCCTGCGCGCCTCTGGCCAGGCCCTCGGCTGGGGATTTCAGCTCCAATCCCCACCGGTGGTCTGGCTTTTGCTGGCCCTCCTCTTTGCCCTTTCCCTGAATCTTCTGGGCCTCTTTGAATTCAATGTCCTGCTCGGCAACCTTTCCGGCAAAGGCCCACGCCAAGGTTGGAGCGGCTCTTTTGCCTCCGGCCTCCTCGCCGTGGCTGTCGCCTCCCCCTGCACTGCACCCTTCATGGGCGTCGCCCTCGCCGCCGCCTTCGCCTTGCCGGCAGTCGGCACCCTCGCCGTCTTCACCGCCCTGGCCCTCGGCTTCGCCTCCCCCATCCTTCTTCTTTCCTTTTTCCCGGCGGCCCTCTCCTTCCTCCCCAAGCCCGGCGCCTGGATGAACACCTTCAAAAATTTCCTGGCGTTGCCCATGCTCCTGGCCGTCGGCTGGCTGGCCTGGGTTCTCTTCCGCATTTCCGGAACCGTCGCCATCTGGATTTTGTTGATCGGAGGTGTGAATCTGGCAGCCGGACTCTTCATTTACGGGCGGAGCCAACGCGACTTTCCGCCCAAAGCCGAACTCCGCTGGGGCGGTCTCGCCTTGGTTCTGCTTGCGGCCGTCATCCCTGCCACCGCCTTGAAAACCGCCACCACCGAACTGGTCTACCGCCATCCTGATCGCCTTGCATGGTCGGAGGAGGAGGTGAGCCGCCAGCTCGCCGCCGGCCGGACCGTCTTTATCGACTTCACCGCTGCCTGGTGCCTCACCTGCCAAGTCAACGAGCGTGTTGTCTTGTCGAAGGCCGAAATCCAGGCTGCCTTTCGCGAAAAGAATGTCGCTTTTCTCGTGGCTGACTGGACCCGCCGCGATCCCGCCATCACTGCCGCCTTACAAAAATACGGCCGCGAAGGCGTCCCCACCTACGTGATCCTCCGTCCGGAGGGCTCGGCCCCCGTTCTCCTCCCCGAAATCCTCACCCCGGCCATCGTCCTCAACGCCCTGCGGTAAGAATCCGCATAGAGTCTTTTAATTTCCAAACCCTATTTTTCTGTGGGGACGCAGGCCCCTGTATCCTCGCGGCGCCAGAGGACCGGGGTCCTACAGTTTCTTAAACCCTCTGTTTTTACTTTCCGCCAACCTTGGCCAGGACCACATGGATCGTCTTCAGTACGATCTGAAAATCCAGCAAGAAGGAGTGGTTGCGGATATAGAAAAGGTCGTATCGCAGCTTTTCTTTCGTGTCCTCCACGCTGGAGCCATAGGGATAATTCACCTGGGCCCAGCCCGTTAGTCCCGGAGGCACCTCATGCCTCAGATGGTAGTAAGGAATCTCCTCCTCGTATTTCTCTACGCACCGTACCCACTCCGCCCGGGGACCAATCAAACTCATGTCCCCCACCAGCACGTTCCAGAGCTGGGGAAACTCATCGAGCCGCGTCGGCCGCAGAAACTTTCCTAGCCAGGTGATTCGTTCATCTCCCTCCGCCGTATAGATGGAACCCTCCTCCGCCCGATTCTTCATGGTCCGGAATTTGTACAGGGAAAAAACTCTTCCTTTCTCCCCGTATCGGTTTTGCCGGTAAAAAATGGGGCGCCCGTCCAGCACCAGAATCGCCAAGGCCGTCAGCACCATGACGGGCAGAAACAGGATCAACAACCCCAGGGCGATAAAGCGATCTAGCGCCTCCTTGACCCGTGCGTAGCTGGCGCTTTGCGCCAGGGCCAGCTCACGATCCAGCACCCACTCGTCGTCCACCTCCCTCAGTAACACTTTGCGGAAGACCGACTCCGCGAACGCCTCAGCCGTGTAAACCCTCAAACCATCGAGATGGGCCTGGGCTAGACTTTTCCGAAACCCCGGGGGAAGCGTGGCGGCAGGACCAGCCATGACCACCCCTTCCACGGAGTCAGCCCCCTCTTCCAAAAGTCGCGGGTCCCAAGGCTGCAGACGGGGGGATGTTTCTCCGGCAATCGGACCGGTTCCGGATTGCACCACATCGTAGAGACGGTATTCCAGCGGCTTTTCGCGGGGTCTTTCCAAAAGTTCGTGCCAAAGAGACCTCAGATCATCCGCACTTCCCAGGATCGCAAAATGGCGGTCGCGACGCCGATGCGTCATCCGCTGTTCCAGGGAGCGCCGAATCGCCAGGGAGACCAAGGCCAGGCTGGCCACACTGGGAATCACCACGCCGCGGGACGGCTTATATGTCTCCGTGTAGGCCGTGAACACATACACAAAGCTCAGCAGGATCGGCAGGACCACCAGAAACGAGGACAGATGGACCGTGGAATATTCGAGGGAGAGTTTATCCGTCCGGTTGCTGTAACCTCCCGCCACAAAAATCGCCCCCCAGCAAAAAAGGAAGGAAATCATGAAAGACTCCAGCGGCCAAAAAGTCGGATGGCCTCCCCGCCGGTAGATGTGGAAGGCCGCAAACATGAAGGCCAGCACCAGGAAATCCAAGGTCGATAGAGACAAAAAGTAATTCACCCGGGAAAACAAACCTGGCCGACCCTTCCGCTGGCGGAACGAGGCTTTCAAGAGAGCTGAGCCTAAGAGGAATTCCTACCGAACGCCATCCTGCTCCCTCCACGCAAACATCTCCCCTAGGGCTCGCTCTGCCTCTTCCATCTTTACCTCCTGGCCCGGAATCAGGCAGGCCGCCACTTCAAACGAAAAAATCCTTTTCCCCCGCTTCACAAACTCCGCCAGCAACTCCCGCTGCAGATAGACCTGCCGGTTCTGGTCGTAGGCCCCCAAACGGAGCGGTTCCCCGTCCAGCCAGACCGCCCACAACAGCACCGCCTCCTGGCCCGGTCGTTCGTAGGGAAAGGCTGTCCACACCGTCTCCCGACCCTTGAGCTTCAACACCAGCTCCTGGGTCGGGCCAGACTGCCGCCATCCGGCCCCCGGCATGCAGGCGTCCGGGCGATGATAAAGCTGGTTGGCGTTGCCCCGCGACGGCCCCCACCAAAAATGATACCCCACCGTTCCCTCCTGCCCCCGCACATACGTTCCCTCCGTCGGACGCAACACCCCGGCCACTTCTGCCGGAACTTCCTCCCGCACCGCTCCCGACCCCAGCACCAGCAACGAATCGTGGCCCGCGGTCTGCGGGCGTGCATACCACGCATGGACGAGGCCTCCGGAAACCAACAGCCAGGCCAGAGCCGCCAACCCCACCTTTCGGCCCTGCTCCGGATAAAGAAACTTTTTCGCGTGGTGTTCTTGCTCCGGTCCCACCCCGCTGTCCCGACTTGCCGCCCACCACACCACCAACACCACCGCCAACAAAATCCCCATCCCCAGCAGATTGTGCCAATGCTCCACCCGCTCGGGTCCCGATCGCGCCCCGATCAGGCCCAGGATCACCGCCCGGATCAGGTTCCCTGCCAGTGCGACACCCACGCCCCAGGCCAGCAACGCGCAACGGGTCCGGATCCCCCGCCGGAAGACCTCGCCTCCCGCCAACGCCACCATGATGGAGGACTGCAGGCTCTGTAACCCGCTGCATGCCTCCTCCACCCCCAGAACACAATTGGCGACCCGGATCGTCTTTCCTTCCACCACCGCGGCCACCCCCAACCAGTTCAGGATATCCCCCGTGGCCACCGCCACCCAACCCTGCAAAAGGACCGTGGTTCCAATCTCCACCTGTCCGGGCCAGGGAATTCCGATCAGCGGAAAGCACGTCGGAAAGAGCAGCCCGCGCACCGCCGTGCGGCCCCCGGTGAGAAACGTGGCCGCCAACGTTGCCCCAACGGCCAGCGCCCCCATCGCCCAGAGAATCGGGCGCCAATAAAGCGGGGTCTGCCGCAACAGCTCGATCGGCCCGGCCAACACCACCAACAAAAACAAAAAGCCCCAAGCTCGGGATGCGTCCAGATCCGGAATCCGCGCGGGTCTCAGTTCCGGCCAGCGTCGCCAGAAAAAATACCCTGCCAGCATCGGCACAAAGAAACCGTAGGAGTAGGCGTCCGTGTTTTGCCACTCCCCCGCGCACGCCCAAAAGGTCCAAAGCCAAAGGATCCCCGCGATGATCCAGGCGGTAAGCGCCCCCGGAATCCGTGGCCCGGTCCCCATGATTAAACCTTAGCCCGAATTCGGCGCCCCTAAAGACTTCTCACGAGCGAAAAATCCCTCCATCTTGACCGCTTGAAATCATCCCGCCCGCTGGTCGGCATCATTATGGGCAGCCGCTCGGATTGGCCCCACCTGTGCCCCGCCCAAACCTTCCTTCGGCGGCAACGCATTCCCGTGGAGGTGCGCGTGGTCAGCGCCCACCGCACCCCCGGGCGTCTTTTTTCCTACGCCCGCTCGGCCCGGCGACGGGGGCTTCGCCTGATTATTGCCGGAGCCGGCGGCGCCGCTCATCTTCCCGGCATGACCGCTTCCCTGACCCCCCTTCCTGTTTTGGGCGTGCCCATACCCGGAAAAGCCCTGCGCGGACTGGATGCTCTTCTTTCCATTGCCCAGATGCCCGCCGGCATTCCGGTGGCCACCTTTCCCATCGGCCGGA
The DNA here is from genome assembly GCA_044351535.1 of Methylacidiphilales bacterium. Lineage (GTDB taxonomy): Bacteria > Verrucomicrobiota > Verrucomicrobiia > Methylacidiphilales > Verrucolacustridaceae > Verrucolacustris. The sequence continues at coordinate 7,539 of JBILFP010000011.1, read as the reverse complement.
AGGGCGCCCTGGCCGCCGCCCGCTTTGCCGCCGCTCTGCTGAAAAAAATCCCGTGATCGCCCCCGGGAAAACCATCGGAATCGTTGGCGGCGGCCAGCTCGGCCGGATGTTGGCCCTCACCGCCCGCCGGATGGGCTACCGCATCGCTGTCCTTGATCCCGAGCTCGCCTGCCCCGCCGGCCCGGTGGCCGACCTGGCCCTGACCGCCCCGTTCGACGATTCCAAGGCCCTCCGCCGTCTCGCCGAGGCCAGCGATGTGGTCACCTACGAATTTGAAAACATCCCCACGGATTCCCTCCGGCATATGGCCTCCATCCGGCCCGTCTTCCCCGATCCGTCGGTGTTGCACATCTGCCAACACCGCGAAAGGGAAAAGCAGTTTCTCCAAACCTGCGGTTTTCCTTGTCCGAAGTTTGAGGTCGTGGCCTCCGCCCCCGATCTCGCCGCCGCCCTGCAAAAGTTCCCCGGAAAAAGCCGCCTGAAATCCTCGGCGTTTGGCTACGACGGCAAAGGTCAGCTGGCCTTGGAGCCCGGCACGGATGCTTCCAAGGCCTGGAATCAGCTTGGCATTCCCCGCGCCATTCTCGAGGAACACATTCCTTTCATCCGTGAACTTTCCGTTCTGGTCGCGCGGAACGCCCAGGGCCGTTCCCTCGCCTTTCCACCCTTTGAAAACCGGCATCACGCCGGGATCCTGGAACGCACCGTTTTCCCCGCCCGGTTGTCCGACCCGGTTGCCAACGAGGCTCTCGCCCTGGCCCGCCAGATCGCCGAAAAACTTAACCTGGTCGGCCTGCTCGCCGTAGAGATGTTCGAACTCGCCGACGGCCGGATTCTCGTCAACGAGCTCGCCCCCCGCGTCCACAACTCTGGCCACCTCACCGTCGAGGCCTGCCACACCAGCCAGTTTGAACAGCAGATTCGCGCGGTCTGCGGATTGCCTTTCGGTCTTGTGGCACCCCTCTGTCCGGCCGCCATGTTCAACCTGCTCGGTGACCTCTGGGCCAAGGGCGAGCCCGACTGGTCCCCCGTGTTGGCCCTCCCAGGAGGCGTCCTTCATCTCTACGGGAAAGCCCAGGCTCGTCCGGGCAGAAAGATGGGCCATCTGACCGTGCGGGCCGCCACCCCTGAAGACGCTATCCGGCTCGGCACCGAGGCCCTGACCCCGATCCGCCAAGCCGCCGGCCTGCCCGTTTTAGCTTTGTAATTACCTCCTCCATAAAACGGAGGCCCACCTAGTGGAAGACGGGAAGTGCTAGGTGGAAAGAACCCTTAAGACTGAAAATTAAAGATTCTCCTGCCTCCCGCTTTCCACCTCCCGCCCGACATCCAAAACATTCTCGAAATCGTATCCGAATCGCTTAAACTGAAATCATTGCCGGCTGGTGCAATGGTAGCACTCCAGACTTTGGATCTGGCTGTTCCTGGTTCGAGTCCAGGGCCGGCAGCATGGTTCCACCGGTAGGCCCCTTTTGATAAAAGGGGCTGCCACTTTCATCGAAAGTGGCCTACCCATTCCTCCCGCCTAAACCTTCCACTTCCCGCCATCTCTGCGTGGATTTTCCGCCCAAGGAATCTTGCCCGTCGCCAAGTCACGAACCACCTCCGGCAGGAGCCGATGCTCCGCTTCCTGGATTCTGGCGTGTAACGATTCCGCAGTGTCACCCGCCCGCACCTTCACTTTCGCCTGTCGAATCACCGCCCCGCCGTCGACCGTCTCATTCACCCAGTGCACCGTGCATCCCGTTTGCGTGACCCCCGCCCTCAGCGCCTGTTCCCAGGCCTTCAGACCCGGAAAGGAGGGTAACAGCGAGGGGTGAATGTTAATGATTCTTCCGCAAAATCTATCCAGCAGGGGCTTTTTCAGGACCCGCATATAACCCGCCAATACCACCAGTTCTGTGCCAGCTTTTGCCAACGCTGCCGCCAACTCCTCCTCGACCTCCGGCTCCAACTTCGTCTGAAAAGCACTCCGCCGGCAGTTATAGGCCGGTAGTTTCCTCTCTCGAGCATGGGCAAGTATCTTCGCCTCCGCAAGATCACTCGCTACCAGGACAATCTCGGCTGGAATTCCCTCCGCCTGGATCGCTTCCGTTAAAGCCACGAAGTTACTTCCCTTGCCGGAGCCAATCACCCCCAGCTTCAGGGGCTTCACGTTTTGGCTTTGGCTAAAACCGCCGTTGTCGATTTGCCCGGCGTCAGCTTCAACACTTTCACCTGCCCGCCCGCTTGTTTCACCGTAGCCTGCTCATCCGCATCCAGATCCTCCGGACGATAATCCCCCCCCTTCACGTAGATGTCCGGCTGCGCCGCCTCCAGGAACCGCGTGGCCCGTTTTTCCGGAAACACCACCACGGCATCCACGCATCCCAGCGCTGCCAAAACCTCCGCCCGGTCCTCTTCAGGATTCACGGGCCGGCCGGCTCCCTTCAGCTCCCGCACACTGGCGTCCCCGTTCAAACCCACCAAGAGAGCGTCCCCTAAAGCCCTGGCCTCCTGCAAAAAACGGACGTGCCCCACATGCAGCAGATCAAAGCACCCGTTCGTCACCACCACGCGGCGGCCGGCGGACTTTTCACCTCGGCGCCAATCGCCCAACTCCTTTGCGGAAAGCACCCGGCCCATAAGACGGCATCTTGACCCGCCCCCCTACGCTCGCAACATCAATTGAAGACAATGTCCCGCTCTTATGGAATTTGACTGGTCTCTTTACTCCACTCCTGAAATCCCCCCGACGGAGGTCCAGGAAAGTTTCGAGGACCCCTTTTGCCTCCGCATCCTCCCGGGCGGGGGACCGCTTGCGGAGCATTCCCGTTTTCTTTGCCTGGGCAAATGCCTTTCCGGAAAGTCCGTCTTCTCCATTTACAGCTCGGACGGCCGGAAAATGCGGCCCATTGCCTCCCGCCCCATGACCGAGCCCGAGTCCTATTTTTATGAACGGAAAGCGAAGGAGGCCCTCTGAGCACCCCCGCCATCATCCGAAAGTGGGAGGAAATTCCTTTTTTTCCGAATCCCAAGGAAGAGGCCGCGTACTGGAAGGACCACCAACTCGATCCTGCCTTAATGGCCGCATCCCTATCGCGGAGTGAAGGTCAGGACTCCACCACCATCACCCTGCGCATGGATCCCCGGATGCTGAGCCGGCTCAAACGGATCGCCGCCCGCCGCTACCTCAATTACCAGTCGATGATGAAACAGTGGATCGCCGAGCGGCTCGAAAAAGAACTCCCCGGCAGCTGAAAAAACGCCAACGGTAGGGGCCAGCAGCTTGCTGCCAGCCCGGTAAAAAGATTTACGGTTTCCGACCCAAGAGCCCACCCAAAGATCCCGGCTTTTTCTGATCCTCGGAACTGGTTGGACTGGCTGGAGCGGCATGACCGTTTTGGTGACGCCGGGCCTGGGCCTTGTCCGGATCCACTTCCATCTCAATATGGCCCTTCACGCTGGCCCCGTCGTTGATCACCACCCGCGGGGCGCGGATGTCACCCACCACGTAGCCGCCGTTGACAATTTCCACCTTCTCCTTCACGGCAATGTTGCCCACCACGCCCCCGGCAATGTTCAGGTTGGCTGCATCCAGGTCCGCTTTGACCAAACCGCTGTCACGAATCATCACGGAAGTCTCGATCTGGACCCTTCCTTCCACGGTGCCCTCAATGATCAGGGGTTCGCTGCCGGAAATTTCACCCTTGATGGTGACGGTTTTACCGATGACGGTCTGGGAGTTGTCGTGGGTCATGTCTGCTTTTGAGGGTGTTGGTGTGAAAGAAACATACTTCAGAATTTGTCGCCCAGCGTCAAGAACCCATCCCCGCCTTTTTCACATCTCCGAGCCCTTACCCATCAACCTTTTCGAAAAGTGACCTGCCAGGCCTGGGCACCATCCGGCCGTACGCGGTCCCAGTAGCGGCATCGCACCGCCTCCTCAAGCGTCCAACCTTTGCCGAAAGCCCCGGCGATGCTCTCCCGGCTGAGCCTCCGTGGACCCGGCTCCCGCGTCTCCAACTCGCTGAAGGACAAGATATGCAGTCGGCCGCCAGGAGAGAGCACCGCCTCCAGGCCACGCACATAATCGGGTCTCTCCTCATCCTCAAAAATATGGAAAAGCGCGCAATCCAGAATCGTCTCCACCTCCAGTCCGCTTTCCTCTAGTTTTAAGGCATCGCCCAAACAAAATTCCGGCGGCTGGGGCAACCCTGCCTTCTCCGCCTTCTCCCGCGCCCTCCGCAAGGCCTCGGGCACCACATCCATCCCCAGCACCCGGTATCCCCGCCGGGCCAGCTCCAGGGCGTTGTCCCCCGCCCCGCAACCCAGATCCAAGACGGGCGACTCAAACTTTCCCTCCTCGATCAGTCGCAACACCTCCGGCTGCGGCCGATCAATTTGCCATGGCAAATCCCCTTTCTCGTACCGCTCAAAAAACTCCCCCTGCGGTACCGCACTGTCAAAGCCTCGATCAGTCACGCTCACGATTCTGTAGGGCCGCGCTTCGTCGCGGCCAGCAGTTTCAAGACCTCTGCAAACTTGCCTCAGCGACCTCCGCGCCTCTGCGGTAAAAATCCATTTGATTTCAATGCTTTCATCTTCAAGTAAACCTAAACCCCCCGCCGAAATTTGAATTCGGCAAGTCGACGAATCGCCAACCTAAGTCGCCAACAAGCCCGAAAACTCATCCGCATTCAGCTCGAAAAGTAGTTCGTAAATCTCCGCCACTCCATCTGACATCCCCATCGCGGCCGCACCCACCACCTGCCGAATCACTGCGAAACCTTCTACCTCTCCACTGGCATCCCGCAGGGGAATAAAATCAATCCGCATCCGATCCTGACCTTTGGCGGACGGTTTCCCCTCCGCACTGCAGCCGTTGCCGTTAGAAAGGTCCCGGATCAGGCTTCGGATCTGCCCCTTCGCCACATGCGCCCCTTTCCAAATCGCATGAACCGGGGCCCCCACTACTTTGCGGTGCAACCCCGCCGCCCAGCGGATGCGGAGCTCACGGTCAATCAGCGCCACGGTATGCCCGGAATTCTTTAGGGCCCCGACAATCATTTGCTGGATGCACTCCATAAATGCCGTCTTCAATAATAATCTGCTACTAGATCTCTTGCTTGCAATCACTCCTTTTAATTTTATTCACATTTTAAGTCACTTTTAGTCAGTGCTTTATGAATTTTACCTCCGGAATTCTGATTTTTAGGCCAGAGGTTTAACTTTTGACTGCTCCCACCTCCCCAGTGGATACTCCACACCAATGTCTGCAGGGGAAAAATCCATCGCGGCTCTTCTTCTAAAGAAATGCCTGCTTGGCGTGGTTCATCTGAGCGCACTTCCCGGCGCACCCAGCTACCGCGGAAAACTCGATCTCATCCGGCAATCCATGCGTCGCGACCTTCTGGCTCTGAAAAAGGGCGGCGCTCACGCCGTCATCATCGAAAATTTCGGCGACGCGCCCTTCGCCGCCGACTCCGCCGGCCCCGCCGCCGTTGCCTGTCTCACCTCCCTCGCCTGCGAGGCCCGCGAGCTCTTTCCCGGCCCCCTCGGCATCAACCTCCTCCGCAACGACGGGGTCGGCGCCATGGCCGTGGCCGCCGCCTCTGGGGCCGACTTCATCCGCGTGAACGTCCTCGTCGGCGCTCGCCTGGCCGACCAAGGCATCCTCAACGGCATCGCTGAAAAACTCCTTCGTTTCCGCAAACGGATCGGGGCCGGTCATATCCGCATCTTTGCCGATGTGGATGTCAAACACTCCGCCCCGATGGCCCCCGGATACACCATCGAGGACGAGGCCCGCGACGCTTGGGAGCGTGGTGGCGCCGATGCCCTCATCCTGAGCGGCGCCGGCACCGGCCATGGCACCGATCCCGACCATCTTCGCCGCGCCCACTCCGCTGCCCCCCGTGCCCCGCTCCTCATCGGCAGCGGCACCACCCTCGAAAACCTTCACGAGTTTCTGCCCGAGGCCTCCGGCTTCATCGTTGGCACCGCATTGAAAAGGTCCGGAAAGATTGATCCAGCCCGCGTCCACGCCTTTGTCCGGGCTTTGGCCAAAGCCCGCCCCTAAGACCCCTTGTTCTCCCCCGTCCACATCGTTGCCGGCATGGCCTTGGCCAAGGTCGTCCCCGGAGGAGAGATTCCAGTTTTTTTGGCCGCCGTCCTCAGCCATCTCGCCCTGGACGCCGTCCCACACGGGGACACCGGCATCGGCCACTGGGTGGATGCCTCGCCAGACCGAAGGACCAAATTGACCCGGCTGCTTTCGATGTCCCTCGCGGACCAATTGGTAGCCTTGTTCGTCTTCTTGTGCCTCTACGCATCTCCCATTTTCTCGTCAGTCCCGTTCTCCCTGCTGCTGGCCGGGGCCGTTGGCTCAATGTTTCCCGATTACTGCACCGGCATTCGCGACCTTTGCCCAAAGCCTCCCAAGTTTTTGGAAGCTATCCACCGTTTCCATAACCGATGCCATTTCCGCGGCCGTGACCCCTTCTCGATCGCTGGCGGTCTCATCTTCCAAATCCTCCTCGTCCTCTCCGCCATTTTCTTAGCCTGGCGATGGTGAGCTGTGATCTGCCGTTTACTTAAACTTAATCTTAATCTTCAACTATAAACCGGCGGGGGCGCAGTCCCTTGCGGAACCGCGCCCCCGATCGGCTTCCCCGCGGGGGACGTACCCCGGGGGAAAATCTTACGAATGGCTTAGTAGTCCATCCCTCCGCCGTGACCGCCGGCCGGAGCCTTCTCTTTCTCCTTTTCCGGCAACTCGGTCACCACGGCTTCCGTGGTGAGGAGCAGCCCGGCGATGGAGCTGGCGTTCTGCAGGGCGGAACGGGTGACCTTGGTCGGGTCGACCACGCCGGCCTTCAGCAGGTCGGTGTAGTCGCCGGTGGCCACGTTGTAGCCCTCGGCTCCCTTCCGGCTCTTCACTTCCTGGACGACGATCGAGCCCTCGACCCCGGCGTTGTCCGCCAGCGTCCGCAGGGGCTGCTCGACCGCGCGGCGAATGATCTCCGCGCCGATCGCCTGGTCGCCCTTCAGTTTGAGCCCCTCGAGGGCCTTCTGCCCGCGGATGAGGGCCACGCCCCCTCCCGGCACGATGCCTTCCTCGACGGCGGCCCGGGTCGCATGGAGGGCGTCCTCCACGCGGGCCTTCTTCTCCTTCATCTCGGTCTCGGTCGCGGCGCCGACGTTGATCACGGCGACTCCGCCCGCGAGCTTCGCGAGACGTTCCTGGAGTTTTTCCTTGTCATAATCCGAGGTGGTCTCCTCGATCTGTTTCTTGATCTGGGAGACGCGCCCCTGGATGTCCGAGCTCTTGCCGGCGCCCTCGATGATCGTGGTGTTTTCCTTGTCCACCACGACGCGCTTGGCGCGGCCGAGATCGTCCAGCGTGACATTCTCGAGTTTGATCCCAAGGTCCTCGCTGAGCATCTTGCCGCCGGTAAGGACCGCGATGTCCTCCAGCATGGCCTTGCGGCGGTCGCCGAATCCCGGCGCCTTCACCGCGCAGACCTGCAGAGTGCCGCGCAGCTTGTTCACCACCAG
>JBILFP010000071.1:0-8419 GCA_044351535.1 Methylacidiphilales bacterium | reverse complement strand
TTGTTGACGGGGAATATTGAGAAAGGGGCGCGGCTGAAGCTCTCCCGATACGGGGTGAACCATTTCTTCGAATTCGGCGCCTTTGCGGATGATTCTCCGGTGCGGAATGAACTAGGTCCCCACGCCCAGCGGCGGGCCCGAAACAGGCATGGGGAGGAGTTTTCCCCGGAACGGATCTATATCATCGGGGATACGCCCCACGATGTGGCCTGCGCGCGGGCCATCGGGGCGAAGGCGATCGCGGTGGCCACGGGATCGTTTTCTGTGGCGGAGCTCCAAGCCTGTGGGGCGGATGCGGTCTTCACCGACCTTGGACATCCGGAGAAGTTTTTCCGGCTGCTGGATTAAGGGGTTGCGACTGGTTGAAACGTGAAACGATAATTTTCGCCCGTCTTATCCTGAAAAGCAGACGACAGGGTGATGCCGTTGGTGGATTCCATGACGGTCAAAGAGAATCCCGGGCGAGCAGGATCTGGAATGTTTCTCATTCCCTCCACGCCCGACTCCCGAAAGGCTGACGCAGCATTTAGAAAAGCCAGGGCGACCTGGTACTTTAAGGCGGTTTCCTCGAATTCCTGAATTCCCGTGAGCGCACCCGCGATGACGGGTTTAAGCCCGGTGCCAAGATCTCCAGCTAGCCACTGACGCCAAGCGGGTCCCGAAAAAAAGGTTTTTTGCTCGAGAGCCCCGATCTCATCTGCGCCTTGCTGGAGGATGGTGGCAAGTTCCTGGGCCGTTTTTGGATGATTAACCTTGCGAATGAACCACTCGGCGTCCCCCTGATTTCCCAAAAGCCGGGTTAAGGCCGCTTGGGCAGGGGTGTCCATGGGCAGAGATTGAAGATACTCGGCGCTGCGCAAAAAAACGGCCCGATCGGTCCTGAGTCCCGCGCGCAAAGTGGAAATGGTCGGTGGCAGAGGAGACAAAGGCAGGAGGCTGCGAGGATCTAGGGTTGAATCGAAGAAAAAGTAGTCTGACTTTCGTATTGTTTCTTCGGAATATTTGGCGGAAGAGGTCACGTCAGTCACCGCCCACCCGCTCAAAGTGCCAAAACGAAGGGTTCCAATCGTTGTGGATTGGCGGAAAAGACGAAGATAAAATTCTGGTTGGCTTTCAAGCTGATGACCCCAGGTCTTGGGCTGTTCGGGTTCATAAAAACCGTAGCGCAGAAGATCCTTATACTGGTTGGCCATCGGGGGGTAAAGTGACCGAAAGAAAGTTGCTGAATCCGGAAACCTTTCCCAATCTGGCGCAGGTCTGGACAAGAAAAGCTCCCAAGCCTGCCAAAACCTTGCCTGGTAGTCTCTCAAGGATTGTCGTTCGGCGTCGCTCCAAGCCGCCGGAACTTGGTTCTCGGGGGTGTCCCGGTCTCTTTTGACCGCCAACATGACAGCTGGGGGGACTGTCTGTAGTTCGCGAAGGCTGGAAAGCAACTCGGCCACCTCGGGGGCGTGATTTTCGGGAGGCGCGGGGAGGCGACTGAGTTCCCGCTGGAATCTTTCCTCCTCGGTGGGTGGGATGGCAGCGGTGGCGATGGCGCTATCTTCCTCGAAAAGATCCCGGAGTACGGGGGGTAGGGAGACGGCCTGAAAGGTCCACCAAGCAAAGAGGCCGAGCAGCAGGAAGCCGGAGAACAGCTGGACAAAAGGCCGTTCCCAAAGTTTCACCGAGCTATCCAACCCGACCGGAAGGGGAAAACCAGCGGGGAACGCTTGCCCTGCGTCGGTATTTTGCGAAGAAATCGGGATGGAAGTCGTTGCCCGGAACCATTGTCTGCCCTTTACCACCGAGGACGGGTCGGAAATCCGGGAGCTTTTGGCGCACCGCAACTCTTCTATCCGCAACCAAAGCCTGGCGGAGGCAACCCTTAGGGAGGGGCAGAGTACGCGGACCCACTATCACCCTAAAGCGGAGGAGATTTACTACATCCTCCGTGGGGAGGGGCGGATGAAAATCAGGGGGGAAGAGCGGCGGGTGGGACCGGGCGACGCCATCGCCATACCGGCAGGGGCGCCGCACCAAATCTGCCATCAGGGTCGTGGGGATCTGGTGTTTCTCTGCTGTTGCGCTCCCGGCTATGAGCCGGACGACGTGGTGTTTACGGAATGAAAGCAGTCAGACTGCTTGTTTTAGCCTGTCTGCTGGCGAGTCCGGGCCGGCCGGCAGCCACCCCGGAACAGCATCAGAAACTGATCGAGACCTGTCGCTGGCTGTCCAAGCAGGATCTTGCCTACGGGCAGTCGTGGCAACCGCCGGGACACCCCCATCTCATCACCATGGACTGTTCCAACACGATTCGTTTTATCGTTTGGAAGGTCTTTGGCCTGAATCTCCCGCGGACCGCCTCCAGCCAGTACGTGTTCCTGAAAGAGAGGGGCAAGGTCAGGGAAGTCCCTCTGCGGGAGGATGGGAAGGTGGATCCGGCAGAACTTGTGGCGGACATGCGGAGCGGGGATCTGCTTTTTTGGGAATGGACCTACAACGTTCCGCGGGATCCCCCCATCAGCCACGTCATGATTTATTTGGGTCGCAAAAAGGACGGACAAGCCATGGTGGCGGGATCTTCCCAGCGAATGGATGGGGAGCGTGGGGGAGGGGTGGACATCTACACCTTTGATCCCAACGCTCCCTCGGGAAATGCCCGGAACTTTTTTAACTTCATCACGCACCGGGGCCGATTGGTAGCCTACGCCCGGCCTATTGCCCGCCCCGGATGGGCGGAGCGGGGCGGCTTAGAATAAGGTCGGCATTCCTTCGATCAGAAACCGCACATCGGTCAGGCGGCCGGCCTTCATCGCGGCCTGCATAAGGCGTTGCGGCGGCTCGTGAAGAGGTTCATAGCTCAGCCGGTAGGTTCCAAAGTGCATGGGGATCATCAACCGGGAACGGAGATCCAGAAAGGCCCGGAAGGCCTCCTCCGGGTTCATGTGGTTCTCCCCGAACTTGGGCCCGTGGTAGGCGCCGATCGGAAGGAGTGAAATTTCCGGAGGCAATTTGCGGCCGATTTCCTTGAAGCCCTCGAAGTAAGCGGAATCGCCGGCGTGATAAACGGAATGACCGCCCAAATCGAGAACGTAGCCGCCGTATCCCCGGTGTAGATCCGTGACCTTGCGGGCTCCCCAGTGCTTGGCGGGGACAAAAGTGACGGCCGCCCCGGGAAACCTCAGGCGTTCCCACCATTTCATCTCATAGACCTTTTCAAAGCCCAGACCGTGAACCAAATCGCCCACTCCGGCAGGGACCACGATCGGCTGATTGGCGGCGATCTGACGAAGACTTTTGCGGTTGAGATGATCAAAATGGGCGTGGGTGATGAGCACGAGGTCGATGTTGGGCAAATGATGATGGGCGAGGCCGGCATGGCGGAGGCGGCGGACCACCAGCAGCCAGTTAGCCCAGTTGGGGTCGACCAGAATGTTGCCGTGGGGCCCTTGAATCAGGAAGGAGGCGTGACCGATCCAGGTGATGCAGACCTGGCCGTGCTTCAATTTGGGAAAAAAGGGTGCTGGGCCGTTGCGATGGCCCCGCTTGCGGGAAAAAAGGGCGGGGAGGAGCACATCGGTGATAAAACGGTGTGCCTTTTGCCTGCGGGGATGGGTCACCTTCGGTTTCACGCCTGAAAATCATGTCGGTGGAATCCCGCGGAGGCAAACACCCACGGAGATGGCTTGGAAACCGATTTTTCTTTAGGCTACCGGGATGGGAAAAACCGCCAAAGGAGCCGTACGGGAAGAAATCCGCCGCCTCCTGGCTGCTTGGCCGAAAGAGGGTCGGCGCAAAGCGTCCGAGGGCATTTTCCAAACCCTGACGGCTCGCCCGGAGTGGGATCAGGCCCGCGTGCTGGGCTTATATCTTTCTCTTCCGGATGAGCCGGAGACGCGCGACCTGATCCGCCGGGCATGGGACCAGGGGAAAAAAGTGGCGTTGCCCAAAACCGACATCCGGCACGGGCTTACCTGGTGGGAAATTCTTCCAGGTCCGCTGCCTGCCTTGGAGACCTTATGGGAACCTTTGCCAGGCAACCATGTCTCGATCCGGCCGGAGGCGATCGAGGGTTTTTGCGTTCCCGGCCGGGCTTTTGATGCACGGGGGGTCCGTTTGGGGAGGGGTGGGGGCCATTATGACCGGGCTTTGGCCAGCCGCTCGCGGGAGGCGTGGGTTGCGGGGCTGTTTTTCGGAATTCAGGAGGTGGAAAATCTTCCGCGGGAGGCCCATGATATCGCGCTGCCTGCGGTGGTTACCGAGCAGGGCTGGCGCAAACTCTCATGAAAGATGCCGAAAAGCCGTTTTTGGATCACCTCGAAGACCTCCGGGGAGTCGTCCTCAAGTGCGCCGCGGCGATCGGGGCGGGGGCGGTGGTGGGGATCACCGGGATCGGTACGGTCATGGAGATTTTGCGCCGGCCGCTGACGGAAGCCCAAGGAGGGGATGCGACGGCGGCCCCAGGCACCCTGCTTGCGCTGCAAGTCACGGATCCCATGACGGTGACCCTGCAAATCGGCCTGGGAGCCGGCATTCTCCTTTCCTTGCCCCTGGTACTTTATTTTATCGGGGATTACCTCCTGCCGGCATTGGAGCCGAGGGAACGAAGACTCCTTTTGCCCGCATTCTTGGCCGGGGCTTTTCTTTTCCTGGGGGGGGCCGCCTTTTGTTATTTCCTTGTTCTTCCCCGGGCGCTGGCATTTTTTCAGACCTTCAACCGCTGGTTGGGGCTGGAGACCAGCTGGACGATGGCCAGCTACACCGATTTCGTCCTGCAAATGCTGGTGGGCTTCGGCCTCTCCTTTGAGTTGCCCTTGGTCATGATTCTTCTGGCCCGTCTGGGGGTCCTGCAACGGGCAACGGTGGTCGAACACCGTCGCCACGCGGTGGTGATTCTCATCGTCTTGGCCGCCTGCGTTACGCCGACCTCGGATCCCTTCAACCTGGCGCTGATGTTTGTCCCGCTCTACGGTCTTTTCGAGCTGGGTCTTGCTGGAATGGCATGGGCGGAAAAGAAAGCGGCCTTGGCAAATACCTCCCCTACGGCGTAACAATGGGAAATGGATTGGTCGAGCCGACCAGCCCGCATTTCGCGGCTTAAGGAAAAAACCCATTTTGACCAAGTGGTGATGCCCTTGGCCTACACCGGGGCCGGGATTGCCTCCCTCTTCTTGTTTTGGCAGGGCTTGGAATTTATGGAAGGAAACCCCACGCATGAGGCGGTTTGGATCCCCGCTTTGTTTTTTCTTTTTTTACCGATCCCGCTGGCCATTTATCGCTGGATTCGCAAGCACTACCACCGCGGCCTCCACGCCTGATTTCCCCGCGAACGGGTGGCGTTGATCCGGCCAACCCGATAGGATGAAGGCATGCCCAGCGTTTACTTAAAAACCTACGGGTGCCAGATGAATGAGCGGGATTCGGAGCAGGTGCTCCGCCAGCTCCATAATCAGGGCTACAAGACTGCCGTTTCCGAAAAGGAGGCGGATGTCGTCCTCCTCAACACGTGTAGTGTTCGGGATCTTGCCGAGCAAAAAGCCCTGCGGAAGATGGGCAATCTGCGGGCTCTTCGAAAAAAGAATCCCGGCGTAGTGCTTGGGTTCCTGGGCTGCATGGCCCAGCGGCGGGGGCAGTCCCTCGAAAAAGAAATCGCGGGGCTGGATCTGGTGGTGGGTACGCAAAAGTTTCACCGGGTGCCCGAACTGGTGGAGGAGGCCCGGCAAGCCCGCCTGGGCGGGCGGCCCGGGTTTTTTGCGGATGTGTCCGAAGAAGAGGGATCAGAAAGCACTATCCGGGAACATGTGCTTACGCCCCGTCAGGTCACCGCATTTGTTTCCGTCATGCAGGGGTGCGACATGCACTGCTCCTTTTGCATCGTACCGACGACTCGTGGCCAAGAGCGGTCACGGCCCATATCCGAAATTGTCGAGGAGGTTCGCGGCTTGGTCGGGCAGGGAATTCGGGAAGTCACGCTGCTGGGCCAGATCGTCAATCTGTACGGGCGTCGGATGCCGATTCGGGAAGGCAAGTCCGCCTTCGTTCAGCTTTTGGAGGAATTGAACCAGGTCGAAGGTCTGGACCGGATTCGTTTCACCTCCCCCCATCCACGAGGGATGAAGCCGGATCTCATCGGTTGTTACGGCCGCCTGGAAAAGCTCTGCGAACACCTGCATTTGCCCGTGCAGTCCGGGTCGGACCGGATCTTGAAACGGATGGGGCGGGGCTACACGGCCGACCAGTACCGACGGATCGTCGATCAGGTTCGGCAAGCCTGCCCGGAGGTTGGCCTGACCACGGATGTGATTGTCGGCTACCCGGGCGAAACCGAGGCTGATTTTGAGGCCACCCGAAAACTGATGGAGGAGGTGGATTTCGACAACGGCTTCATTTTCCGGTACTCGCCCCGGGAGGGTACCCGCGCCACCCGGGAAACCGGCACCCCGGTGCCAGAGAAGGTGAAGGAGGAGCGGAACCAGGAGCTGCTCGCTCTCTTAACCCGGCGGGCTGAGGCCAAGGCGCAGGAAAGATTGGGGAGCCTAGTGGAAATTCTGGTCGAAGGACCAAGTAAGACGAAAAAGAGCCGCCTGACCGGGCGAAGCCGCCAAAACCGGCCGGTGGTTTTTGAGGGAGGGGAGCGCCATTGGGGGCAGATTTTGACCGTGCGGATCACGGAATCGACCGGCTTCACGGATTACGCGGATCCTTCCATTCTCGATTAGGTAATCTGTGATTTACTCCTTCCCTCTTGCACAGGTCGCCGTATGGCTGGGCTTCGGCCTGTTTCTGGTTCACGCCTATTTTTTTTATAACTATGAGAAGGCGGTGCTTTGGGCCCGGGCTTTCCCACGGGCGGATCGCCTCGGCGGGATTTTATTGGCCCTGGCCACGGCCTGGGCCGCGTGGCTGGCTGGCACAATGAATCTGATGGAATACACCCGCTTCCGGCCCTTGTTTGTCCTGGCGGCCGTCGGCCTGGGTGTGACCAGCTGGCTTTACGTGCGGGAATTCATCGCCGTCCGGGCTTTGGGAATTCTGCTTCTGCTTGGGGCCAACGTCCTGCTCGATGCCTGTTTCTTGAGGGAGGATACCCTGCGGCTGATCGTGGTGGGATATGCCTACTTCATGGCGGTGGCGGGCATGTTCATGGTGGGCGCGCCTTATCTTCTGCGAGATGTGATCGACTGGTATTTTGCCAAACCGTTCCGCGGCAAACTCCTCCTTCTTTTGGAAGCTCTCTTTGGGCTGGCCCTGTTGGGGTTGGGGGTCTTCGTTTACTAAAACAACCGACGTTTGAAAATTCTCGTCATTCGGGGCGGGGCCCTTGGTGATTTTTTACTCACCCTGCCGGCGGTGGCCGGTCTTCGGCAAAAGTGGCCAGAAGCAGAGCTGGAGATGGTGGCCAACGCACGTTTCGGTGAATTGGTGACCGGTTCGGGAAAAGTGGACGCGGTTCGGCCCATCGATCGACCCGGATTGGCGGGCTTTTTTGCCAAGGGCGGGGTGTTGGAGCCGGACTGGTGCGATTATTTCTCCGAGTTCGATCTGACGATTTCCTACCTGTTCGATCCGGATGGAATCTTTGCGGCCAACTGGAGGCGTGGCGGCGGGCAGGGGGAGTATCTAGCCATCGATCCCACCGCGCCGGCCCTGGCGGCTTGGAAACATCTGGCCGACCCCCTGCAATCCCTGGAGGTCCGGCCCGGAATGTCTCATCTGCTCCGTGGGGAAAAATTGGTCGGCCAGGAGGAATCCGGGCGGCGCGGGACTGTTCCCCGGGTGGTCGTTCATCCCGGCAGCGGCGGCACCCGCAAATGCTGGCCGCTGGAGGCGTGGATCGGGGAACTGCAAATCTGGCAAAAGGAACAGCCCATGGAACTGGTTTGGCTGGCCGGAGAGGTGGAGGGCGATCTTTTGCGTCGGGTTCCCGAAGGACTGCGGGGTCAACCCCATCGGACGGTGGAAAATCGGCCGCTTCCGGAGGTGTTTCGGCTTCTGCAATCCTCCGACCTGTATCTGGGGCACGATAGTGGAATCAGTCATCTGGCGGCCTGGAGCGGCGTTCCCTGCGGGCTGCTGTTCGGCCCGACAGATCCAAAAGTCTGGGCGCCGCCAGGGTCCCATGTCCGCACGTGGCATCGTAGCGGGGTTTGGCCGGAAAAAGGGGTGTTGGCTCGCTGGTGGCAGGAAGAGCTTGGGCCGATCCTTGTGATGAAAACGGCCCGCCGTTAGGATTCGTCCGAATGATCATCGCCCTGCGCCCGGGAACCGAGAAGAAGCTGGTCGACCAAGTGATCGCCGAGGTCAAAAAACTCGGCTACCAGCCCCATCCCATCCTCGGGGAGATTCAAACCGTGATCGCTGCCATCGGCGACGAGCGTGCCCATGCCTCCTTGGAGGCTCTCGCCACCTGGCCCCAAGTGGAAGCGGTCCTGCCGGT
>JBILFP010000070.1:0-8668 GCA_044351535.1 Methylacidiphilales bacterium | reverse complement strand
ACGTCTCAAGGAAGCGTTGCGAGGGCAGTCCATCCTGTCTCCCGAGAAATTAACCCAGCGGGTGGTGGCGGAGGTGGCCAAGTTTGCCAGCGGGGCTGAACCTTCGGACGACATCACTCTTTTAGCGATCAAGCATCAGACGAGGTGAGTCTAATCTGAAGATTGGTGGAAGGTGAAAGGCGGCAGGTGGAAGGGGGAAAAGCGGAAAGCGGAAACGGGATTAGTCGATCAGATGGGCTTGGCGGAGGGGTTCGAGATCGGGATCTTCGTGGGCCAATTTTTCCAGATCGTGATCCAGCTCGATGGCCCGCCGGACATGGCTGTGGGCGGTGGTGAGATCGCCCCGCTGGGCCGCGTAACAACCCAGATTGAATTGGATCAGCGGATCCTTGGGGTGCAGGGAGGCAGCCTCGGAAAGAATTTTGGAGGCGGTTTCCAGGGAATCGCTTCGGCGCTTGGCAAAGGCCCAAGCCACGAACCAGCGAGCTTCGTTCGGGTGGGAGGAGGCGAGCTTGGCCGCCAAGGAAGCGGCCTCGGACCATTTTTGCCCCCGCTCGAGCAGGCGCAGTTTGAACTCCATGACCCCGCCGTCAGCCGCCATCGAGGGGGAGAGGTGCTCTAATTCCTCCAAAGCATCATTCACCATACCGAGGTTGGCATAACCCACCGCACACTCGGCATGCTTGAAATCTTCCCGCAACTGAATTAACCGGCTCACGCTGAATCATATCACAGAAGGGCGGAAAATTAAAGGAGGAAATATACAAACCGTTAAACATCAACGTTTTAAAGTAACACTTTTCCAGTCCACCCATCCCACCAGGATCGCGTGAGGCAAAGTCAGCACGGCGAGGAGGACTAGGTAGGCGCCAACCCACTGTTCCTGAGTCTGGGGTATCGGTCCCAGAAATCTCGGAAGAAGGGGAAGAAGGAGCAAGGTTGCGATCGTGAGGGGAACGGCAAACCAAAGGAGTCGAACGAGGGAGCGTAACCAAAGAAGGGCATCGGCTTGGGTGGCCAAGTGATCGCGAAGATCGGCCAAACGGAGCAGGTGGCGCCAGGCGTGAAAGGCCACAAAGTAAGTGCCCACTCCAACCAGTGGCGGGGTGAGGGCGAGAAGAACGAGGAGAAGAATGGTTTCACCCCACTCCGTCCAATCTGGGCGGGCTGCCAGGGTTAGGATGAGCGGAATCAGCAGCAATCCTTGAAAGAGAAGGTGCGACGGAGACGCCCCCGCATCCGGGGCCATGAGTTGGACAACCCGCCAAGCCTCCGGAGTGTGGAACGCAAAGGGAGCCAGCATGACCCAGAGGCCGCGTCCGAGACCAAAGGAAAGCCAGCGCAGGCCAGGGGAGAACAGAAGCGAAGCGTCCGCAGTTCCCCAGTGCCAAGCCGTCAAAAAGAGAAAGAAAACAGTCGCTCCAAACGGCGCGGCTTTCCAAACGAGCAGGTAAAGGAAGGAAAGGCTCAAATAGACGACAAAGAACCAAAACAAAAACGGGATTCGCGAGGGTTTTTGTTGAACCCAACCGGGAACCCACGGGTCGCAGGCCCCATGGGGAACACCCAGGATCACGGCGGAGGCGAGAAAGAACAGGGGAGCGGCGAGGGCAGCCTGGTGGGGGAACGAAAAGCCAAAGAAGCCGAGCACGACCGCGCAGATCCAAGGAACGGTCCGGTGCAGGGAAAAGGGCATCCCGGCAGTTTAAGTTTGGGTCGCCGCGGGTGAAAGCCAGACAAAAGAAACGGGGGATCCCCGAAGGGATCCCCCGTCGCATCGCGGAAACGGTTTCCGCGAACCAGATCGGAATCTTATTTGCCGCGTTTCGCGAGATTCCAGATCACCAGACCGAAGCCAATCTTGTTGATGGCGTCGCCGATGTTGTAGACGACGTTCATGTTGGCCGCCAGTTCGGTGGACCCGCTGAGCACGTTGCCCGGGAGAGTCATGTACCCAATCGGGTAGATGGCCCAGCCGATGAGCACGAAGCCCCGCAGGAGGTTGAAGGCGCGGCGGACGTTGGCGTCGCTGCTACCATCGGCCAGCTGTTTGGCCTCGCCGAAGAAGATCTCATAGACGATACCGGCCCAGCCGATGGTCGAGATCACGCCCCAGCCGAAGTTCTCAAAGCCACGGATCGGTTTGCCGATCTCGGCCGAGACCTCGCCGATGTAACCGGCGACGAGCATAAGCACCGCGTAGCCGATCAGACGCCAGAGCATGTTGAGGCTGGCTCCGGCGGCCCGGAGAAGGAGGTAAAACTCCGTGCACATCAATGGCACCGTAAGGAGCCAGTCGATGTAACGGAATTCCGTGGGGGATGCGACCGAGGCGTTGTTTCCGGTGAACGTAGCCACCCAGAATTCGCGCATATACCAGTAATGCGCCGCCGCGATCAAGGTGATGAGGCCGCTGACAAGGAGCGACAGCTTCCACTTATCCGAGACGGACTGCCGCTCGATGAAGAAGAAGACCGAAGCCGCACCCATGGCCATGGTCCCAATAAAGAAGGTGAACCCGACAAGGTCACCCTGTTGAAGTGCACTAGCTGCTAACATGTGATTTCCTCCTTCTGCCCGTGAGGGCGTTTGCTTGAGTGCCGATACTTGGAGGTGAGGCAGATGCGCGCAAGGGGAAATCCGGCAAAAGGATGGGCAATTTGTGAAAAGTAATTACTTATGAAAGTGTAAAAACTAACTCCTTTTTGCCTTGGTCCAAAGCCGATCAAGCTCCCGCAGGGGCATGGAAGCAGTGGATTTGCCGGAACGTTTGGCCATGGCTTCCACTTTTTGAACTCGGGAACGAAAACGTTTGGTGGCGTCACGCAGGGCAGTTTCGGCATCCACCTTCCGATGGCGGGCCAAGTTGACCAAGGTAAAGAAAACATCGCCGAGTTCCCGGCCAAACGCGGGCCCTTTCGATCCCGTCCGGGAAAGTTCCCGCAACTCTTCGCGGATTTTGGCCGGGATGCCCTTTTGCGGATGGGGCCAGTCGAAGCCGGCGCGGGCGGCGCGGCGTTGCAAGTTTTGGGCATAGAGCAGGGCCGGCAGGGACCGGGGGATCCCGTCCAGGCAACTTTTGCGGGAGGGTTTTTCCTGCTGCTTGAGCTGGTGCCAGCGGCGGAGGACCTGCGAAGGGTTGCGCAGCTTCTCCCGTCCGAACACATGGGGGTGGCGGCGAACGAGCTTCTCGGCCAACTCGCGCGCCACGGCCTGAAAATCAAAGGCCCGGCGCTCCCGTGCCAGCTGGGCGTGGAAAAGGATATGAAGCAGGACGTCTCCCAGTTCCTCTTTGAGGGCATGGTCATCACCCTGGTCGATGGCCTCGAGAAGCTCATAGACCTCCTCCAGAATCATGGGCCGAAGGGAACGGTGGGTCTGTTTCCGGTCCCACGGGCAGCCCCGGGGTCCACGCAAGCGGGCCATGATGCGAGTGAGGGCTTGGGTTTCGCGCATCGTTCTGGACTACGGGCGCCACGGCGGTTCGTCGAGCCGGAGCGTGACGAATTAGCCCGTTTGGTTATGCTTGCCCCCTGAGCAAATTCATTTCACCCAAGGCTTCTTGGCCTGCCCTGATCGAGCAGCACCGCAAGGTTGTCCCGGAAGCGTACGGACCGGAGGGAAACCTCTATAATCTGATCGGGGGCAAGTGGGGGAATCCGGGGCACGGGAAACTTTTCCTTAGCCCCGTCGATGCGACGCCGCTGGGGCGTTATCCGATGATCAAACTAGAGGCGGCGCGATTGGCGGTGGAGCAGGCCGAAAAGGAGTTCCACAGTTGGGCGGCGACAGACCTGGATGAAAGGAAGCGGCGGGTGGCGGCTGCGGTGGATGACATTGAAAAGAACGCCGATCTGCTGGCGAAAACCCTGATTTGGGAAATCGGCAAGCCGTATTCCCAAACCAAGGTCAGCGTGGAGAGGTGTATCTCCGGGGTGCGTTGGTATCTCAAGGAGATCGACAAGATGATGGAGGGGCGCCGTCCCATCGGCCTGATCTCGAACATTGCCTCGTGGAACTATCCAATGTCTGTCTTGGTCCATGCTGTGCTGGTCCAGTGTTTGGCGGGCAATTCGGCTATCGCCAAGACCCCGACCGACGGCGGCATCCACACGGTCACGATGGCTTTGGCCCTGGCCCGAAGGCACGGGCTGCCGGTGAGTTTGGTGAGTGGTTCCGGCGGAGAGCTGAGCGAGGCCCTCGTCCGGAACGATGCGATCGCCTGTTTGGCTTTTGTCGGCGGGAAAAATAACGGGCGGGAGATCGCCAATGCCTTCTACGACCGGTCGAAGCGTTACATGTTGGAGATGGACGGGGTGAACTGTTACGGCGTCTGGGACTTCTCCGACTGGAAAAGCATGGCCGCCCAGATCAAAAAGGGTTTTGAATACGGCAAACAGCGCTGTACGGCCTACCCGCGTTACGTGGTGCAGCGTGCTCTTTTCCCGAAATTCCTTGAGATGTATCTGGGGGTGGTCCAGTCGCTCCAAGTCGGGAATCCCTTGCTGGTGGAAAAAGCGGAGGATCCGCTCCCGGCCTTGGATTACGGTCCCCTAATCAACAGCCGCAAGGTGGAGGAGCTGAGGGTGCAGGTCGGTGAGGCGGTGGCGGGCGGGGCGGTGGCTCTGTACGAGGGAGTGTTGGATGAGTCGCGTTTCACGCCGAATCAGGACAATTCCGCCTATTTGGCTCCGGTCGCGTTATTGAACCTGCCGAGAAACTGCAAGTTGTATCATGGAGAACCGTTCGGACCGGTGGATTCTGTGGTGGTGGTGGACAGCGTGGACCAGATGGTCGCCGAAATGAACGTCTCCAACGGATCCCTGGTTTCCAGCTTGGCCACAGACGATGCGAATTTAGCCAAGCAGGTGGCGGGGGATCTGCGCTGCTTTAAGTTCGGCCACAACAAGGTGCGGTCCCGGGGGGACAACGAAGAGAGCTTTGGCGGCTTCGGCCAGTCGTGGAAAGGCTGTTTTGTCGGAGGACGTTATCTGGTGGAGGCCGTCACCGCAGGGCCTCCGGGGGAGCGGTTGAAGGGTAACTTTCCGGACTACGTTTTGCTGCCGGATCAGCGCTAAGCAAACTTAGCGGACGGTGCGGCCGGGGATCCGGCGATTGATCAGCCAAAGACTTACGGCCACGAGCAGAATCAGCAGGCCGCTGATGACCAGCTCGATCATATAGTGCTGAAATTTGATGGGATCGAGAGTTTGGCCCTCGGTTTCCGTCACGGAAAGGGAGGCACCGATGGTGAGGATCCGGCGGGTGACGCTGATGCCGGCAATGACCAGGAAAGGATTCAGATCCTGAATCCCGACATCATGGGTCGGGGAGACCAAGAGGCGGGTGACGGTCCGTAACAGCTCCATCACGATCATGATCAGGAGAACTTCGTTGATGAGGGTGATGAGGATGGAGAAGAACGGTTGCCCGGCGGAGGTGATGAGGAACTTGACCAAATAAACGGCAATTGCCCCGGCTAGGAAGAGAAGGAGCATGGCCACGCCACCGTAGGTGACGATTTCGCCCCGGCCGATGAAACGGAGGAAACGCTGGGCCACGGTGGGTTGGGATACCGGCTTGGGCACGCATCGAGCGTGAAGCAAAAAGAGTAGGTGGCAAGGGTGCAGTTACGTCGGGAGGTGGAAAGTAAAAGGCGGAAGGAGGCGATTGGGGTGCGGCTGGATTTGGGGTAATCTACATTCCATGGCGAAGGTGACCCTTTTTTACGATGCGGACTGCGGCTTCTGCCAAGGGAGCGTCCATTGGCTTTTGACCCGCGCCCTGCCCGGCACCTTTGACCCCGTCGCCTATCAGGACGATCAGGCCCTCCGTGAGTTTCCCATGGTCGATGCTTCCCTCGCAGACAAAGGAATCCAGGCGTTGGGCCCGGACGGCAAAATCCGAGCCAAAGCGGCGGCCACCGGTTACTGTCTCACGTTCCTCCCCGGCTGGAGTTGGCTGGGACGGTTCATCTTGTTTCCGCTGGTCGCACCTTTTGCCGCCCTTGGCTATTTGGTCATCGCCCAAAATCGGCACCATCTTTCCCGGTGGATGGGGAGGAGTTCCTGCCGGATTCTTCCGCGTGCGAAGCGGTGAACCTGGAGTCTCTCCGGGGCGAGATCGTTGCCTGCCGGCGTTGTCCCCGCCTTGTCCGGTGGCGGGAAAAAGTGGCCAAGGAAAAGAAAGCGGCCTACCGGGAGGAGGAATATTGGGGTAAGCCGATACCGGGTTGGGGAGATTCACAGGCCAAGATTGTGGTGGTGGGTTTGGCCCCCGGGGCCCATGGAGCCAACCGGACCGGCCGAATGTTTACCGGGGACGAGTCGGGACGTTGGCTGTATCGGGCGCTTTGGCGGGCGGGATGGGGAAGCCAGGAAGCAAGCGTGGGTCGGGGGGACGGTCTAAGGCTTCAAAACGTCTGGATCACCGCCCCGGTGAAATGTGCACCCCCCGACAATCGACCGACCCCTCAGGAACGGGATCGGTGTGGGGATTTCTTTCAAAGAGAGCTCCGGTTGCTGACTTCCGCCCGGGTTTACCTTGCCTTGGGGGGATTCGGATTCGAGGCGGTGGCACGGTTTTTTGGGCTCCGGCCCAAGCCCAAATTCGGACACGGCGTGGAGGTGGCTTTGTCGGATGGAAAGTGGTTGATCGGATCCTATCATGTCAGCCAGCAGAACACCTTTACGGGCAGGTTGACGGAAAAAATGCTGGATGGGGTGATGGCGCAAGCTGGTCGGAGGGCCGGCTTGTCAGCAGGAAAAGGCTGAATTATTGTTCTGGGTCACGCGCTCGTGGCGAAACTGGCAGACGCACTACCTTGAGGTGGTAGCGGGGCAACCCATGGAGGTTCAAATCCTCTCGAGCGCAGCGCAGCAAGCGAGAGAGTTTGATCCCGCGGAGCGGTAGCGAGATTGGGTTTAGGGGAAATAGGGAACCAAATCCTCTCGAGCGCACATTAGATTTCCGTAATTTGAAGCCATGCCTGACGTCGAGCGTTCCATCGAGTTCGAATTTGTGCGAGCCACAGAGAACGCCGCCCTCAACGCGATGCGCTTCATTGGCAAAGGGGAAAAGGAACAGGCCGATGCTGCCGCCTGCGATGCCATTCAGGGAGTTTTTGACCTAGTGGACATCCGCGGGGAGGTGGTGATCGGGGAAGGAATCAAGGACAACGCCCCCGGCATTTTCCTGGGGGACAAGCTCGGCAAGTGGGGGGCAAGCGACCCGGTTTTCAATATCGCTTTGGATCCAATCGACGGAACGACCAATCTGTCCAAAGGGTCACCGAACGCCATTTCGGTGATGGCGGCTGCGGAGACTCCTGGGGGGGCAACCCCACCGGTCATGCGGAATATCCCAAGCTACTACTCCCATAAGATTTCCTACGGCCCAGCGGTGGCCGAATTCCTGCGAAAGGAGGATCCGCAGGCCAACTTCCTGGACACTCCTTTGGAGGAAACTCTTCCTAGGATGGCGCAGATTCTGCGCAAGCGGATCACCGACATGGTGGTGTTGGTGCTAGATCGCCCGCGAAACCAAGCCTTCATCGACGCGATCCGGCGGTGTGGGGCGTCCCTGCGCACAATCGGGGACGGTGACATCACCGCAGCAGTGGCACCCTCCCTGCCGGATTCAGGCATCGATCTTTATGTGGGAATCGGCGGATCCCCCGAGGGGGTGCTGACGGCGACCGCGTTGCGGGCGCTGGGCGGTGAGATTCAGCTGCGGATGTGGTTTCCTAACGCCGAAGCGAAGGCCCGGGAAGTCAAAGGGGTGGCGGAATCTGACATCCAGCGGATCTATCGCTCGCGGGACATCGTCACGGGGGACAGCGCCATTTTTTCTGCCACTGGAATCATCGAGAGTCCGCTGTTGCCGGGGGTGAAGCTGATCGGTCACAAAGCGATTACGCACACGATCCTGATGAGGGCCAAGAGTCAGACGGTCCGCTACATCCGGGCGGTGCACGATCTGGAGAAAAAAACCATCCATCTCCGCAGCCGGGGCGGGGTGGGCAAGGAATCGAAAATCGGAAAAGGTTAGGCGGTCAGCCCCGCTTTTTCCTCGCGCAGGCGGAGCTGGCCGCAGGCGGCGTCAATATCGTGGCCTTTCTCCCGACGGACGGTGGCTTCGACCCCCGCGTCCTTGAACACTTTTTGAAAGCGGCGGATGGCGGGCTCGCTGGGGCGCTCGTACGGCAGGCCTTCCACGGTGTTGTAGGGAATGAGGTTCACCTTGGCGTGCAGACGGCGGGCATGCCGGACCACCGCCTGGGCCTCGGCGGGATCGTCATTCAGGTCCTTGAGAAGAATATATTCGAAAGTGATCATTTTCCGTTTGGCCCGGGCGAAGGTCTCGCAGGCGGGGATTAGTTTCTCCAGGGGGTATTTGCGGTTCACCGGCATGATTTTGTTCCGGGTCTCGTCGGTCCCGGCGTGCAGGGAAAGGGCGAGCCGGAACTGCCCGGGGATTTGGGCTAGCTCCTCAATCTGGGGGGCAAGGCCGCTGGTGGAGACGGTTAGATGGCGCGCCCCTATGCCGACCCCTTCCGGGGAGGTGAGAATCTCCATCGCAGAGCGCAGGCGGGGAAGGTTGGCCAAAGGTTCCCCCATGCCCATGAAGACAAGGTTTTCGGGCCGGCGTCCGGCGATTTTGGCAGCCC
>JBILFP010000069.1:0-8689 GCA_044351535.1 Methylacidiphilales bacterium | reverse complement strand
GGCCTTCCGAGAGATCGCCACCCATGTCGCGCAGCAACTCAACCTCAATCGCACGGCTGTGGTCGCCCGAAAGGAGACACCGTGAAGCTCACCGAGGTCATGGACGGCGTGAAAGTCCGCTCCTGGGACGGGGCGAAGCAGGCCGAGGTTTCCTCCCTGGCCTATGATGCCGGCCGGATCGCCCCAGGTTCCGTGTTCTGCACCTGGAAAGGTCACCAGCGCGACGGCCACGCCTTCGTTCCCGAAGCACTGCAACGGGGTGCAGTGGCCGTGGTGGCGGAGAACCGTCTGGCCGATCTGCCCGTGCCGAACATCCGCGTGGAAAGCGGCCGCCGCGCCCTCGGTCGCATGGCCGCGAATTTCTACGGACATCCCTCCCGCCAACTGCAGGTCGTGGGCGTGACCGGCACCAATGGCAAAACCTCCACTTCGATGCTGCTCCAGTCTCTTTTCGAGGCCGGGGGGCTTCGTTGCGGACTCCTCGGCACCGTTTCCAACGACACCGGCCGCGGCCGCGTGCCCGCCCGGCACACCACGCCTGAGGCGCTCGATCTCCAGCAGTTGCTGGCCGAGATGCGGAAAAACGGATGCCGAGCCGCCTCGCTGGAGGTCAGCTCCCACGCCCTCGACCAGGGCCGCACCGCGGAGGTCGATTTCGCCGGCGCAATCTTCACTAACCTGGGTCGCGATCATCTTGATTACCACGGGACCATGGAGGCCTACGAACAGGCCAAGTCGCTTCTCTTTCGCAGCCTTCGCTCCGGCGCCTTTGCGGCGGTGAATCTCGACGATCCCTGCGGTGTGCGCATGGCCGCGGTCTGCGTGCCGGGCGTGCGGATCCTCCGTTACGGCTTGGAAAAAGGGGATGTGCGAACGGCTGACCTCAAGATGGGCATCCACGGATCCTCCTTCCGCTTGGTCACCCCCGAAGGCAAGTTTCCCGCGACGCTACCGTGGCTGGGCCGATTCAACGTCTCCAACGCGCTCGGGGCGTCGGCCGCCGCGATCGCGGCAGGCATTCCCGCTGAAAAAGTGGCCGCGGCCCTGGGTCGCGCTCCCGCGGTGCCCGGTCGGATGGAAGCTGTTCCTGGCTCCGGTGCCATTACCGTGCTGGTGGACTACGCCCACACACCCGACGCGATCGAGGCGGCGCTCGGCACCCTTAAACCGATCACCAGCGGATCGCTTTGGATCGTGATCGGGGCCGGCGGCGACCGCGACAAGGGCAAGCGTCCCAAGATGGCCGCCGCCGCGGCCCGTCTGGCCGACCGGGTGATCCTCACTTCCGACAACCCTCGCAGCGAAGAACCGTCCGTGATTCTCCGAGAGATGGCTGCCGGTCTGCCCAAAGGTGCGCCCGCGCAGAAAGTCGAAAACCGGGCCGAGGCGATCCGCACGGCGGTCCGCTCCGCCGGCCCGGGAGATGTCATCCTGGTTGCCGGCAAGGGCCACGAGGAGACGCAGGAGATTCGCGGAGAGAAGTTTCCGTTTTCCGACCGGCGCGAAGTGGAGAAAGCCCTCGCCGAAAGGAGCCGTTCATGAAACCGCTCTCCCTCGCCACCCTCGCGGAACTGGCAGGTGCGAAGATCATCCGCGGTTCCGGCGAGCGCGTGGCTTTCGGCGTTGGCATCGACAGCCGGACGATCAAGCCTGGCGAACTGTTTGTGGCGATCCAGGGACCGAACCACGACGGGCATGACCACATCGCCGGTGCGGCCACCAAGGGCGCCCTCGCAGCGATCGTCTCCCGCGAAAAGGTCGGCGAAGTACCGGCCGGGTTTGCCCTGTTGCTGGTGAAAGACACCCAGGTGGCGTTGCAACAAATGGCTCGCGGTTACCGCAAACTCCTTTCCGCCCGCATCGCCTCGATCACGGGCAGCTCCGGCAAAAGCAGCACCAAGGAGATGCTGGCCGCTGTCCTCGGCGCGATCGGGCCATGCCATCGCACTCCGGGTAACTACAACAACCACCTTGGCGTCCCGCTCACGCTGCTCGGCATCGGGGAGCAGGATCGCTGGGCGGTGGTGGAGATCGCCATGAACGCCCCGGGCGAGATCGGCCCGCTCGCGGAACTGGCCGGTCCCGAGGTCGGTATGGTCACCAACATCGGTTGGGCCCACGTGGAAGGTACCGGTTCCAAGGAAGCCACCTCCCGGGAAAAAGGCGCCCTGTATCGTGCGTTGCCGGCTTCCGGCCTGGCCATCTCCAACGCGGATGATCCGATGGAGAAAAAGACCTTGGAAGGGTGCAAAGCCCGGGTGGTTCGCGTGGGCCGAGGTGAAAAGGTGGACTACCGATTGAGCTCGCTCGAGACCGACGGAGTCAGCAGCCGTTTTTCCCTGGAAGGCCCCAAGGGGCGGTCTGAAGTGCGTCTACCCGTTCCCGGTCCGCACATGGCGATGAACGCCGCGATGGCCTTGGCCACCGGAATGGAACTGGGAATTGAACCTAAAGCCGCGGCCGAGGCGTTGCAAAAAGTCCAGCTGCCGAGCGGCCGGGTCCGGCTGGAAAAGCGCGGGACGGGTTGGCTTCTTGATGACAGTTACAACGCCAACCCCGACAGTCTCGCCGCCGCCGTGTCTACGCTGGAAAGCCTGCCGGGAAAAGGCCGGGAAGTGGCCCTGCTCGGTGCGATGGCGGAACTCGGCTCCTTTAGCCGGATGCTCCACGAGGAGTCCGGCGCGATGATTGCCCGTAGCCAGACCGCGCTCTGCTTTGCCGTTGGGGCCGATTCCAAATTTCTTGTCGAGACCGCCAAAAAGGTGCGTTCGGGGGACTGGGCCCGCTGGTTCGCCAACCGGGAAGAGCTGCTCGCCGCCTACCGTCGCGAGGCGAAACCGGACGACCGGATCCTTGTGAAGGGGAGTCGCTCCCAGCAGATGGATCTCGTCGCCGCTGAACTAAGAAAGGGGAGCTGAGCGATGTTTTACTATCTTCATCTCCTCAGTGACACCTTCGGCCCTCTGAACGTCTTCCAGTACGTCACCTTCCGCACGGTCGGTGCCGCGATCACTTCCTTCCTTTTTTGCCTCTGGATGGGGCCCCGCGTGATCGAGATGCTTCGCCGGCTCAAGCTCGGCCAACCGCTGCGCAAAAAGGAGGAGGTCCACAAACTCGCCGACCTGCACGAAAGCAAGCAGGGCACTCCCACGATGGGTGGAGTCCTGATTCTCTTCGCGTTGGCGCTGTCCTGCATCCTCTGGGGCAAGCCCACCAACCCCTACCTCTGGATCGCTCTAGGGAGCACGCTCGCCCTCGGCACGCTCGGCTTTTGCGATGACTACGCGAAGGTGCGCAAAAAATCCTCGGGCGGGCTCGGCGGCTGGAAAAAAATCCTCGTGCAGGCGTTCGTTGCGGCCGGGGTGGCGGGATCGCTGCTCCTGATCCCGAAGGCACGCGAGGCGGCCCTGACCTTGCAGATTCCTTTCGTTCGGGAGGATTTCTTCCTCATCCACCTCCCCATCTGGGGCGCGATGCTTCTGTTTGTCTTTATTATCGTCGGAAGTTCCAATGCCGTGAACCTCACCGACGGCCTCGACGGGTTGGCTTCCGGTTGCATCCTGACCGTGGCCCTGGTTCTCGGCCTCTTCGCCTACCTCTCGAGCCACGCCAACCTCGCCACCTATCTCTTTCTTCCCAAAGTCCCCGGCGGGGAGGAACTGGTCATCTTTTCCTCGGCGCTTTTCGGTTCCGCCCTCGGCTTTCTCTGGTTCAACTGCCACCCCGCCAAGGTGTTCATGGGCGACACCGGTTCGCTCGCGCTGGGGGGTGCGGTGGCGGTGGTGGCGATCTGCATCAACCAGGAGTTGCTTCTCGCCATCGTGGGCGGGGTGTTCGTGATGGAGGCCGTCTCGGTGATCCTGCAGGTGGCCTCCTTCAAACTGACCGGTAAGCGCATCTTCGCGATGTCGCCGATCCACCACCATTTCGAGCTGCGCGGCTGGAGCGAGACGGCCGTGGTTGTCCGCTTCTGGATTCTTAGCGCGGTCTTCGCCCTCGCGGGTCTGGCCTCGCTCAAGCTGCGGTGAAAGGGGAGACGATTGTATGGACCGGAAAAAAAACGGTGGTGCTGGGGATGGGGCGCAGCGGCCAAGCCGCGGCGGAGTGGCTGCTCGCCCAGAAAGCGGAGGTGACCGTGTTTGACGAGTCGAAGACCGCGGGGTTGAAGGACCTGGCCCGCCGCTGGGAGAGCCGGGGTGTCCGCACTGTCTTCGGGGTGGAAAAACTTCCCGAAACCCGCTTCGACCGCGCCATTCTCAGTCCCGGCATCGATCCGAAACGTCCCGTGGTCGTCCAACTCCGCGCCGCCGGCGTGCCCATGTTCGGGGAGCTGGAACTCGGCGCCCGCGCCTGCCTTTGCCCGATCATCGCGATCACCGGCACCAATGGCAAAAGCACCACCACGGAGTTGATCGCGGCGGTTTTCCAAGCAGCCGGGAAAAAGGCCGTGGCCTGCGGCAACCTCGGCCAGCCCCTTTGTGAGGTGGCCCCGCTCAGTGGCGGGTTGGATTACGCCGTCGCGGAGGTGAGCTCCTTCCAGCTCGAGTCGATCGAGACCTTTCATCCCCGCATCGCCGTCTATCTCAACCTCACGCCCGATCACCTCGATCGTTACACCGATATGAAGGAGTACGGAGCCGCGAAAAACCGGATTTTTGAGAACCAGACCTCCGGCGACGTGGCCGTAGTCCAGAAGGATCTGTCCCTGCCGAAGTTGACGGCACGGACCGTGACTTTCTCCGCCGCCGACCATGGCGCCGACTACACCCTTCGTGACGGCTGGCTCTGCGCCGGCGCCGACCGCGTCATGCGGCAGGATGAGACGAAGCTGTACGGCCCGCACAACGCCGAGAATCTGCTCGCCACCCTGGCGGTGGCCGATGCCGAGAAAATTACCCGCGAGGCCGTGAAAAAGGCCTTCGCCGCCTACCGTCCGCTCCCGCACCGGTGCGAGGTGGTGGCGGTGAGGGGAGGCGTCACCTGGATCAACGACTCCAAGGCCACGAACCTCGACGCGATGGAGCGGGCGGTGCTGGGCATGGCCGGCCCAGTGATCCTGATCGCGGGGGGCAAGGACAAGGGTTTCGATTTCGCTCCCAGCCTGCCGCACCTGCGGGGTCGCGTGCGGGCCGCCCTGCTTATCGGCGAGACGGCCGAAAAGATCGAGAAGGCGTGGCGGGACGGCGTGCCCTGCCGAAGGGTCGGCACGCTGGAAGAGGCCGTGAAGCGGGCGGCCGCCCTGGCCAGCCCCGGGGAGACCGTGCTGCTGAGCCCCGGCTGCTCCAGCTACGACCAGTTTAAAAATTTCGAGGAAAGAGGGGAGACATACCGGCAGTGCGTCAAAGCGCTGCCTCAGGAGGAAAACCAACAACCATGAGCGATGAACTGCTCGAATACTCAGCGAGAAAACAAAGCACGACGCTGCTCGACGATGCCGCGTCCGACGCCCCGGCGAAGAAGGGAGGCCTGAACCGCCTTTCCACCATCTTCCTGGTGGTGCTCGGCCTGCATGTCGTCGTGATCGTCGGCATCAGCGCCTACCACCTGCTCCGCGGCAACCCGGACACCGGCATCACGTCGATGGATCCGACGCCCGCGGCGGAGATGGCGAAGACCCCCGAAGCGGCCCCGGCCCCCGAGGTCGCCAGCAGCATGCCCAGCCCCGATGACAAGGTGTGGCAGGCCCAGGCTCCGGCCGAGGCTTCCGCCCCGGTCGCGACGGCCCCGGTAGCGGCCGTGGTCGAAACGGCTCCGGCTCCCGCTGCAGAACGGATGCATGTTGTTATGAAGGGCGATACCCTCGGCAAGATCGCGAAGGCGAACGGCGTCACCGCCGCGGCCTTGGCGAAAGCCAACGGGATCGACGGCACGATGATTCGCATCGGCCAGAAGCTGAAGATCCCCGAAGTCGCCGGCGCCGGCACGGAAGCCAAGCCCATGGCGGCTCCGGCCCAGGCGGTGGTGGCGGCGGCCGCCCAGCAGGCCTCCAGCCCGGCCGGCACCTACACGGTGGCGGCGGGGGACACCCTCGCGAAAATCGCCAAAAAATTCGGCACCAAGGCCGAGACCCTGGCCAAGCTCAACTCGATCAGCGACCCCCGGAAGCTGAAGATCGGGCAAAAGCTACAGGTCCCCGGCGAGGCCTCCGCGAAGGCGGAAGCCCCGGCGGCGGCTCCGTCGGCCCCGGCCGCGGCGCAGGACATGGCGATGCTTCCGAAGACCTCGTCGAACTGACGATGGGACGCAACGCCGCGTACACCCTGATCGCCTGCGTGGTGGGTTTGGTCGGGCTCGGCCTGATCATGCTCGCCAGCGTGGGTGCGTTCTCCCCCGAAAACCGGGGCCAACCCCTTTTCTTCCTCCAAAGGCAGGGGCTCTGGCTGGTGGTGGGCGTGGGGGTGTGCGCGGCGCTCAGCCGGCTGGATCCAAAGGTCCTGGTTTCCCGGGGCCTTTGGATCCTGGTCGGCGCCACTCTGCTCGTGGCGTTTTGCCTGATCCCCGGAATCGGCAAGACGGTGAAGGGTTCGGCCCGCTGGATCCCGCTCGGTCCGTTTGCGATCCAGCCCGCGGAGTTCCTGAAACTGGCCACGGTGATCTTCTGCGCCCTCTGGGTGCAGATGAAGAAGGACAAGATGTCCAGCCCGTGGCACGGGCTACTCCTGCCTATGCTCATCCTGTCGCTGCCCGTCCTGCTGCTCATCCGGCAGCCCGACCTCGGCTCCGCCATGTTCGTGATCGCGGCCGCGGCCGTGGTTCTGTTTGCGGGCGGTGCACCAGTCCTGCCCCTCGGCATCCTTGGCGTGGGCGCGGTGGTCGGAATGATCGCGTTGGCCATGACCATGCCGGAACGCATGGGTCGTATCATCGGGTTCCTCAACCCGGAGGATCACCGGCAAGGGGAAGGTTACCAGGTTTGGCAGGCTCTCATCGCCCTGGGTTCCGGCGGCACCCAAGGCGTCGGACTCGGCCAGAGCGTCCAAAAAATGTTCTATCTTCCCGAGGCCCACACCGATTTCATCTTCCCAATCCTGGGCGAAGAGCTTGGCCTGCCCGCCACCCTCGGTGTCGTCGCCGTCTTCCTGCTTTTCACCGTGATGGGCGGATACATTGCCTGCCACGCCCGCGACACCACCGGCATGGTTCTCGGCATCGGCGTGACCGCGCTCGTCGGTTTCCAGGCCTTCGCCAACCTCGGGGTCACCACCGGACTGCTCCCGCCCAAAGGCGTCGGTCTACCTTTCATCAGCTACGGCGGATCCAACCTCGTCCTCTGTCTCGCCGCCGTCGGCATCCTCCTTTCTCTCCATCGCCAGGCCCAGTACCGCGAGGAGGCGCGGAGCCGTCGCCTCGTCGGAGGCCGGCGGTGATGTTCGCCATGGGACGACTGGCCATCGCCTGCGGCGGAACCGGGGGACACCTGTTTCCCGGCCTGGCCATCGCCGAGGCGGTCCGTCGCCGCGGCCATGCCGTCCGCTTCTTTATCTCGGCCAAGCCGGTCGACCGTCGCGCGCTCAGTGGGGCTGGGGAGTCGGAGAATGGAGTGGAGATTCCCGCGGTCGGCTGGACCGGTATTTTTGGCGCGATCCCTTTTCTCTTCCGGCTTATCGGGGCCGTTCGCAAGGCCGGCGAGGAACTCTCCCAATTCAAGGCCGACGCGCTTCTCGGCATGGGAGGATTTGTTTCGGCCGCCTCCGTGGGAGCGGCCCGCCGTGGCGGTCTTCCTTACTTCCTCCACGAATCCAATGCCATTCCCGGCCGTGCCACCAAGTTCCTTTCCGCCGGCGCCAAGAAAATGTTTGTCGGCTTTGAGGAGTGCGGCCGCCATCTCCCCAAGGCGAACGTCAGCGTCACGGGCACGCCGGTCCGAGGCCGCCTCGGTAAACTTTCCAAGGAAGAGGCGTTGAAGAAGCTGGGGTTACATCCGAAACGTCACCTCGTCGCCATTCTGGGCGGCAGCCAGGGGGCGAGGGGAATCAACGAGGCGATGCTCCGCGGCCTGCCCGCCCTCAAGTCCCTTGCCAACACGATCCAAATCCTCCACCTCGCCGGCGAAGCCCACGCGGACAAGGTTCGTCACGGTTATGACCACTCCGGCTTCAGCGCCGTGGTGCTCGGATTCTGCGACGACATGGAGGCGGTGTATGCCGCCGCCGATCTCGTGGTCTCCCGCGCCGGCGCCGGCACCCTGGCGGAGTTGGCCGCCTGCGGCGTTCCTTCGATCCTCGTTCCTTTCCCCGCGGCCGTGGACGATCACCAGACCGCGAACGCCCACGCCTTTGCCGATCGTGGCGCGGCCGAAATCGTGGCGGAAAAAAATCTCGTTGGAACGGAACTGGGCCAGCGGATCGCCCGGTTGCTGGGTGATAGCGTCCGCCAGGAGCACATGCGCCGGGCCGCGCGCCAGCAGTTCGCCCCGGAGGCTGCCGAAAAGATCGCGGAGGAGATCGCCCATGTCCTTTGACGCCAAGAGCTGGACCCAAGGACGGAAAAAGATCCACCTCATCGGGATCGCCGGTTCCGGCATGACCCCGCTCGCCGACATCTTTGTCGACCTCGGCCACGAGGTGACCGGATCTGATCTCAAGGAAGCCCCGGAACGTCTTCGCGACCGGGGTGTACGCATCGCGATCGGTCACCGGGAGGAGAATCTCGGCAGCGCCGAGGTGGTGATCGCTTCCGCGGCCGTTCC
>JBILFP010000010.1:0-25444 GCA_044351535.1 Methylacidiphilales bacterium | reverse complement strand
CTGACCACGCTTTATTTCGGTGGTGCCCGGAATGTGGTCGCCGGCCCGGCCTACCTGATGGGAGCGTGCCTTTGGCTGCTGCTGGGGTTTCAGGCGGTCGTTGGAATCATTCAGAAAAAAAGGTCGGTGGACCTGGTGGATCTGCCGGTGTTTCTTTTTCTCGCGTACGCGGCGTGGGCCACGTGGGGTTATGCGCCGGAGGAGTATCAAGCGCGGCTGGAGTGGCTCTGGGCGTCGGTCTACGGGGCGGTGTTCCTGACGGCGCGGCACCAGCTGCCGGGTCGGATGATGGTGCCTTGGCTGCTGGGGGCCTTTCTGGTGGCGGTGTTGTTGAGCGTGGCCTACGGCTTTTCCCATTTCCGGGTGTTTGAGTACCAGATCGGGCCGGTCTCGACCTTTGGGTTTCCGGCAGATGAGCGGGTGGCCGGGTATGCGGAGCGGATGTCGGGCACGTTTGGATGTCCGAACAATTTTGGCAACTACACCGTGCAGGCGGGGCTGGTGGCCCTGACCCTGCTGACCTGGCCGGGAATGTTGTGGCCAGTGCGGATGGCGGCGGCCTGGTCGGCGCTGGCGTTTGCGGCCGCCACCTTTTTCTCGATCTCCCGGGGGAGCTGGATTTCTTTTGTGTCGTCCCACTTTGTCTGGTTGTCGCGTTGGTTGATCCGCGGGCCCTTGAACTGGCTGGGCAGGATCGCCGTGCTGATCGTGGCGGCCGGGGTGCTTTATGCCGGGTTTCATTTTGCCATGAAGGACAAGGCGGTGGCGGAGCGCTGGATCAGGATGATCGGGAAGGGGGAGGGAATCGAACGCCTCTTCACGGGAGAGGGGAATTTCCGGATCAAGTTGTTTCAGGACGGGATCAAGATCTGGCAGACCTCGCCTATTTTCGGCACCGGGCCGGCGAGTTTTGATCTGGAGCACCAGCGGGCGGCGCCCCCGGACTACCGGACCCGGGCCAAGTGGACCCACAACGACTACATCAACACGTTGAGCGATTACGGAATCGTCGGATTTTCGCTCGTGGCGCTCTTTTGGCTGAGTGTGATGACCCTCTTTCTCGTCCGGGCGCGGAGTCGGCATGCCGGCCCCAAAACGGACGCGTTAATCGGGCTGGGTTGGGCCGTCTGCGCGGCGATGCTGACTCACGCGTTTGTGGACTTCAATTTTCACATCCCTTCCACGGCGATCTCCTGCTTTCTGATCCTGGGCTTGGCCACGGCGACAACGTGGGGGGAACGTTCGTGGCGCTGGTCCGTGCCGATGAACGTGGTGTTCCTTATGCTGGCACTCGGGTTGGCCGGTTTTGTGGGTTTGACCGGATGGCGAACCATGGCGGCCTGGAAAACCCTGCCGGCCAAGCCGGAGGAGGCGGCGAAGTTGCCCGAATCAGAGTTGGCGGAGAGGGGGGAACGGGCGAACCGGTGGGATCCGCGCTCGCCGGAGTTGGCGGCGCTGTTGGGGGACGCCTACCGGTTGAAGCTGATCGAGGCACAGTTTGGGGA
Source organism: Methylacidiphilales bacterium (assembly GCA_044351535.1). Lineage (GTDB taxonomy): Bacteria > Verrucomicrobiota > Verrucomicrobiia > Methylacidiphilales > Verrucolacustridaceae > Verrucolacustris. Next base: position 23,939 of record JBILFP010000010.1, on the reverse strand, counting down.
GAGGAGGGGAAAGGTGTCGCCGGAGGAGATCGGGCGATTGGGGGATCAGGCGATCTTTTGGTACGCGGAGGGGGAGAAGAGAAGTCCGAAGGACGACACCCTGTATATCCGGCGGGCGACGGTGCTGGACCTGCAGGGGAAGTTTGCGGAGGCCGAGCCACTCTATCTTCGTGGGCTGGAGATGCGGCCGTATGCGAAGTATTCCCATCTGACCTACGGGAATCATCTGGCCAGGAAGGGGGACTTGGAGGGGGCCAAGAAGTCTTTCGAGAAAGTGCTTTCGTTCCAAGTGGGTCGGGAGAGTGATGATGCGGCCACCTTGGCAGAGGCCCAGATGATGTTGGATTGGGTGAAAGAGCGGATTGCGGGCGGCCCGGTAAAAAGGCAGGCTCCGAGCCGACCTTTTAACCCCTACGAAGATTAAGAAGGAAGATTAAGATGAAGACAGAAACCACTTTGATCCTGGTGAAACCCGATGCCGTGGCTGAGGGGCTGACGGGCGAGGTATTGCGCCGTTTTGAGAAAGAAGGCCTGCGGATCCTGAACTGCCGGATGCTGCGGCTGACCCCGGCTTTGCTGAAGGAGCATTACGCTCACCTGGCTCACCTTCCTTTCTTTCCTGAGATAGAGAAGTTTATGGCCTCCGGGCCAGTAGTAGCGGCGGCCCTGCAAGGGCAGAAGGCCATTGAGCGGGTCAGGGAGCTTCTGGGGCCGACGGATAGCACCAAGGCCCCTAAGGGCACGATCCGGGGGGATTTGGGGAAGGATAAGATGCATAATGTGGTCCATGCATCCGACTCTCCCGAGAACGCCAAGGCGGAGTTAAAGAGGTTCTTTGGGACGGAGACCCCAGGAGTTTGAGGTTTGGTAGGGCGGCCAGTCCCTTGGCCGCCTCATTTTGAATTCAAGACCCTCAAACTTTCAATGAGGCGGGCTGGGACAGCCCGCCCTACCTAGGCTTAAATCTTCCCATCCCATTGTGAATAAGAGCTTAACAGTTATTTTGGCGATCCCTGTCCATACCGGATAATCCATCAATTAATAGCTTAAATACTTGTAATACAATCACTTAAAACAAAAAGCGCAGGCTTTGGCGGCCTGCGCTTCTTGCCGAACACCCTCGGAGACGTTCGAGCTTGAAATGCCATAGACAGACAACCCCCAAAAATGTTCAAAAAAAAAGTTGACGGGTTTGGGGGTTTGACTACGATTTCGTGGTCTTCGGAGAGCTTTGGCTAACAATCACGGCTCCCCAGAGGCACAAACAAACACAACAAAGGAGAAACAACACAGAATGAAAAAGATCACTGCGATCCTCGGCGTTCTCGCGGCCGTGGCCTCTCTGTCCCTCGCGGACAGCGGTCCGGAAGCTTCCGCCAAGGACACCAAGAAAGTGGTTCAAAACAACTTCGTTGAGACCGCCCAAAAGGGCGTGAAACTCAGCGGATACGTCGACGCCGGCTATAGCTACAACTTCACCGGCAACGGCAACCAGTCCACGGTCAACAGCCGTGCAGTTACGGATTCGGCCGCTCGTGGGGATTTCAATCTCTACGCCTTCAAGGTCGCCCTCGAAAAGGCGTTGACCTCGGAGAACAAGGCCCAGGCCGGTTTCCGCGCCGATGTGATCATCGGTGAGGACGCCAACTACCTGAAGACCCGTGACTCCTCCAATGGCGCGATCAACAACACCGACCAGGATTCCAACGCCCTCTACCTCGAGCAGGCGTACGCTCAGTTCCGCGTGCCCGTGGGCAATGGCTGGGACTGGAAAGTTGGTAAGTTCGTCTCGATCCTCGGTTACGAGGTCATTGAGCGTCCGGCCAACATGAACATCACCTACGGGTTGCTGTTCCAAAACGCCTACACCTTCAACTACACTGGCGTGCTGACATCCTATCGTTTCGACGATTATCTGGATGCCAAGCTCGGTGTGGCCAACGGTGCCAACTCGGACAACAACACCACCGTCAATAACAACGGTGATGGTGTGACCCTCTTGGCCTCCTTGAACGTGACGGCCCCCGGTGGCAATGCCAACTGGAGCAACAACTTCACCTACGAGACGAGCGCGGCCAACGACACCACGATCTCTCTGGATGGAAGTTCGTACCCGGTTGCTGGTGCGACCAATCCGAGTGGCCCTTCCTACATTTACAACTCCTGGGGTAACTGGGCTCCGAAGTTCGCCGACGACAAGTGGCTCCTCGCCTTTGACTCGGTGCTCGGTGCTTACTCCCCCGGCAACGGCCCGGCGGGCGGCGCGACCACCTGGTGGGGCGCTGGCCTCTACAGCAAGTACCAGTTCAACGACTGGTTCTACCTGGCTGGCCGTGGTGAATACTTCGGTTCGGACAACCAAAATAAGACAGGTTTCACCACAACTGGCGCCGACGGCAACGGCAGCGTCAGCTGGTGGGCCTACACGCTGACCGCTGGGTTCAACGTGATCGACAACCTCCTCATCCGTGGCGAATACCGCCTGGATTGGGGCACGAACATCAGCGGCGGTACCGCTGCTGATGGCGCCACTGCCGGAACTCCTGGCAGCGGTGGCCCGGCTCACTACGCCGGTGCTGAAGTTGTCTACAGCTTCTAAAGAAATTTAGAGCCTAGATAGTTTAACAAAACCCCCGGGACCAGTGATTGGGTCCCGGGGGTTTTTGTTTTTGTGGCGGTTAGGCCTCTTTTGGCCACCTAAGACCGGCCCCCGCCGATCATAGATTCCCGCTCCGCGGTTGGATGGTTGTCCGCTTCCGCGTAGGGATTAATAACGGGGCTGCCACTTTTGGCCCCCTTTGACTTACCCAAGCCCATCCAATCCACTCGTTCCACGATGGGAATAAAACCCGCTTACGCGGGGGGATTATCGAAAGTGGCCTACCTGTGGCTGGAAGGATAATTTTTCGCGCATCCGTAGTGGGTCCGGAGGTTCTTCGCAAGGTAGGGCGGGCTCTCCGAGCCCGCCTCGTTGGGTTTTGGGCCTCGAATCGTTAAATAAGGCGGTCTGGGACAGACCGCCCTACTAAATAAACGGCTGTAAAATTATTCCTTCCTGTCGAATCTTAAAGGATGACTCGTCGGTTAAACATCATGGCCTGGACCATCCTGCTCTCCGTTTTTTTCGGAATGTCGATTTATCTGCTCCTCAACCCCACCCGGACCGGGGTGGTGCCGAATTACCGATTTGCGGCCTCGCACTGGTGGGCTTCGGAATCCATGTACCCTGGCGGGACGCATGGGTTTCTTTACGCCCCGCCGTTTGCCGTTCTCTTTAGCCCTTTGAACTGGGTCCGTCCGGAAATTCTCGGCGAGATCCTTTGGCGTGCTTTCGGTTTCGGCCTTTTTGCTTTCGGCTTGTGGCAATTATCGCTGAGCGCGGGTAGGCCACTTTCGACGAAAGTGGCAGCCCCTTTTGTCAAAAGGGGCCTACCAGATACGGGCTCCATTTTCTTGCCCCTCGTTCTGTTAGCCATACCCGCCTCCTTGGCTTCCCTCAACAACGGACAAACAAACCTTCCTCTTTCCGCCTGCTTGGTTCTGGCTGCCTTGGCCTTGCGGGATCAACGATGGAATCTGGCGGCACTTCTTCTCAGTATCTCCTTGGTCCTAAAACCCATCGCCCTGGCCCCGTGGCTGCTGGCTTTTGCCGTCATCCCGGCCATCCGTTTCCCTTTGCTTCTGGGCCTGCCCGCTTTGGGGCTGGTCGGTTTTTTCCATGCCAATCCATCTTATGGCTTGGGCCAGTGGGTCGAATTTTTCGTGAAACTTTCTCATTCCTACACCCCGGAAAATCTCCGGGTGAGTGATCTTTTTGGGGCCATCGACAGGGCGGGGGTTCAAATCTCACCCATGCTGGAAAAAGGTATCCGTGCCGGCGCTTGTCTTGGTGCGCTGGTTTGGGTCTGGCGAGCGTACCGCCGCCTCGGTCTTACTGGCGCTTCCTGGGCCCTCTGGGTAGCTACCGCTCTGGTTTTCACCATCTTGAATCCCCGGGCGGAGACGAATAGTTATGTTCTTATCTCCCCCTTGTTGGCCTACGGGGCCGTCAGTTACTGGCGGGAGGTGGAAGGCGGGAGGTGGAAGGGGATGGTCCTAGCATCTGCCTGTATCGGCCTGATGTGTGATGGCATGGGAAAACCAATCTATCTGGCCACGGATGTGTGGTTTAAGCCGTTGATCGTCCTGCTCGTCAGTCCGTTGCTGATCAGGATGCCAAAAGAGTGGAAAGTGGAAGGCGGGAAGGGGCAGAGCTGACAATTTGGTAGGGGCGACCAGCTCGCTGGTCGCCCGATGGCGAGATGAGGATTCGGGATTCAGGCACTCAATCGGACGAGCAGCACAGCTGCTCGTCCCTACCAAACCGCAAATTTTAGAAGTTTCAAATATTCCGCCCTCGTCACCTCCACCGCCCCGAATCGGGCCGTATGCGGGGTGATCATTTGTAGGTCGAATAATCGACAACCTTCCTCTCGTAAAGTCCTTGCTGCAAACACCAGAGCTGCCGAGGATGCGTCTCGGACCCGGTGGAACATTGACTCCCCGGCGAAGAAGTTGCCGATCTTCACCCCGTAAAGACCGCCGACGAGGCGATCCTCCTGCCACGCCTCGTAAGAGGTGGCATAGCCTCGTTTGTGGAGTTCGGTATAGGCCTTGAGGAACGCCGGCCCGATCCAGCTCTGTTCCCGGGCCGGCGCCGGTTGAGCACAGCCTTGGATGACCTCTTGAAAAGCCTGATTGACCGTGAAGCGGAACTTGCCGCTCCGCATCGTCCTTTCCAACCGCCGGGGCACATGAAGCTGATCGAGGGGAAGGATGCCCCGCGGATCCGGAGACCACCAGGTGACCGGACTTTCCGTCCAGGGAAAGATGCCTTTCGGGTACGCCTCCAGCAGTCGTTCCGCGGTTAGATCCACAGTGATCGCCACCAGGCCGTCCCGGTTGGCGATGGAGGGATCGGGAAAGGGATCGCCCGGGCGAAGGAGGGGGGCGGGAAGCTTCAAGGGTTGGTGACCAGGTAGGGCGGGCTCTCCGAGCCCGCCTCGTTGGGTCATGCGATTTTCATCTAAAAATGAGGCGGCGTGGGACACGCCGCCCTACCTAGATAACGCTTTTCGGTAAAAGCGGCATCAGGCTCTTCACCTGTTGAACTTTGTCTTTCGAGCACACCAGCAGCGCACCCTTCGTATCCACGACAACCAGGTTATCGGTGCCCAGAAGAGCCACCGGTCGCCCTCCTTCCGCCAGGACAAGGCTGTTCCGGCTTTCCATGGAAAGCACGGGGCCCCGGAAGGTGTTGCCGTACTTGTCGGTGGGAAGATGGGCGGGGAGAGCCGTCCAGGATCCCACATCGTCCCAAGGAAAAGCCGCCCGCAGGGCCAGCACCGACCTCGCGCCCTCCATGATCGCATAGTCGACGGAGATCTTCGGCAGCTTGGGGAATTCCCGCTTGAGGTAGGCAGTGTAAGAACCCCATTTCGGGAACTTTTCAATGAACTTGGCCAAGGCGGGCTGCTGCCTTTTTGCCTCGGCGAGAAAAGTGGATGCCTTCCAAACAAAAATCCCTGCGTTCCAGGCATACTGGCCCGAGCGCACGTAGCCTTTGGCTTTCCCTAGGGAGGGCTTCTCCACGAAACGCCTAACCTTGAAAAAAGGGCCACCTTTCACCCCCGCCAAGGTCTTGCCACCCAGATGCAGGTAGCCAAAACCCGTGGCTGGGTAAGAAGGCTTGATCCCTAGGGTGACAAAGGAGGGCGAGGCGGCGGCGGCCCGGGCTGCGGCGGCCAGTTGGGCGCGAAATACCGGATGTCTTCCGATCACGGCATCGGCCGGTAAAAGGGCCAAAATCGCTTCAGGATGCCTTCGTAGGGCCAAGGCGGTGGCCAAGGCGGCGGCTGGGGCGGTGTCCCGTTTGGCGGGTTCCGGTATCAAGGCGGCCTCGGGGAAGCGGGGAAGGGCCTTGCGGACGCCCGGAACCTGTTCGTGGTTGGTCAGGATCAGAAGGTCGGAAGGTTTTGTCGCCAAGGGCTTCAGCCGGAAAACGGTCTCCTCCAGCAGGGTCTTGGCAGAGACCAGCTTGAGCAAGTGCTTGGGCTTGGCCTTGCGACTCAGGGGCCAGAAACGTTCCCCCGAGCCCCCGGCCATGATGAACATCAGAAATGGCGATGCCATTTCAGGAGATTAAGAGGAAGATGAAGATGAAGGGAGGAGGAAAATTCAAGGAACTAGCTTGGGTAGGGCGGCCAGTCCCTTGGCCGCCTCGTTGATCGGTGTGGCTTCAAGATTTGACGAGGCGGGCTGGGACAGCCCGCCCTACCCAACGTCCAGTTATTCAGATAGGATCTCTGCATGGAAGTCCTCACTGCCCTGATCGCCGATTCCGCCAGTGACTACCAGGGCAAGCTGTGCGTTCTTGGGTCCTTCGACACCATCTGCGCCCGACAATATCCGGCCATCCATCCCCACTGCTCGATTGCCTTGCGGCTTCTGTTCCGGACCGGGGACGAGGGCAAGCATGTGATCCAGATCTCCTTCATCGACCAGGACGGCAAGCAGGTCCTGCCTCAGGGCGGCCCGAAGATCGAGTTCAACATGGCCGAACCGCCTGCCACGGCGTTCTTCTGGAGCCAAAACTTCATCTTCAACATCGCCGGCCTGCGGTTGCCCACCCCGGGTCAGTACTCCTTTGATGTGATTTACGACGGAAAGATCGTCTCCCGCATCCCGCTGCAGGGCGTCCAGCTCCAGCAACCCACACCCCAGGGGTGAACACCGGTAGGGCCGATCGTCCCGATCGGCCGACAGCCGGTATAGGGATTTACTCTTTTCAATCGGGCGAGCAGGTGAGCTGCTCGCCCCTACCGAGCTGGCAGTTATAATTATCCAAACTTCGGTAGGGCCGTGCAGTTAGCTGCACGGCCGATGGTGGTTTGGATTTTGAAAAAACGAGTGTTCCATCGGGCGATGGGGGACCATCGCCCCTATCAGGGCTTCCTTTCCCGGATCCTCGGCCTTCCGGTAGGGGCGACCAGCTTGCTGGTCGACCGATCGTTGAATGAAAGTTCAACCATCGGATATCACATCGGGCAAGCAGCGGAGTCTGCTTGCCCCTACCGAATCACCCCTTGATCAATTTCGCCGGATCCAGGATTCCGCATCCATAGAGAGGGTCGATCCCCGCCGGCCCGGCATCAATCGAGGTTTTGCAGAGGTGCTCAATCAAATCCCGCTGGTTGCGGACGGGGGTCTTTCCGCCGTGTTTGCGGTGCTTGGAGAGCATCAACGCAACCACTCCCGAGACAAACGGCGTGGCCATGGAAGTGCCGCTGAGGGTGGCGAAGCCACGGGGCGGGTAACAGGAGGTGATTTCATCGCCAGGAGCGACCACATCCACCTGCCGACCCCGGGAAGAGAAGCGGGAGAGCCGTTGGCGCCGGTCGATCGAGCCCACCGCCACCATCTCCGGATATCCTGCTGGATATCCTACGGTGTCTAGATCCGGACCCTCGTTGCCTGCGGCCGTGATGACAAACCGGCCTTTGTTGATGGCAGACACAAGGGCGAGATGGATGTCCGAATCCGGGGCCGGGGAGCCTAGGCTGAGGGAAAGAACATCCGCCCCTGCCTCCGTGGCCCAGCGGATCCCGGCCACGATATCCTCGCTGGCGCCTACGCCCTCGTCGTTGAGCACCTTTGCGGAAAGGATCTTGGTCATGGGGGCGACGCCGACGATGCCGTGGGCGTTGCGGCGGGCGGCCACGATTCCGGCCACATGGGTGCCGTGACCTTGAATGTCATTGGGACCGGAGGGGCTTCGGGTGAAGTCGCGGGCCTCCAGCAGGGCGGGCTTGAGGTCGGGATGTTCCAAAGCGATGCCGGTATCCAGGACCGCGACCTTAATGCCCTCTCCCTTGGTCTCCAGCCAGAGCGGCGGAATGTTGAGGAGCTTGAGGCCCCAGTCGATGGTCTCCGCCGTGGCCAGCATGACCTTGTCGACCTTGTAGGGAGGGAGCTTGTAGACGGGAGAGCTCATGAAGACTTTCGATTACGTTTAGGTTTACGTTTACGAGAAGGAAAAGCGATAGGTTGCTGGCTTAGAGGGTGGTAGGCCACTTCCGATGAAAGTGGCAGCCACTTCTATCAGAAGCGGCCTACCTGCCTTCAAGTTGCGTCTGCGCCTCTTTCCACAACTTCTCCAGATCCTCAGCCAAGGGGATCTCCACAGATACAGAATCAACCCTTGACCCCACCCCTGTCCCCACGTCTGTCCCCACCTCTGACCCCGACTGGAGGGTAAAATGTAGCTTTGAGGAATGCAGGGAATGTCTGACCATTTCGGGCCTATTTTGTAAATCTTTATCGATATAGTTTATAAAATATTCATCATTTTTACCGTATATTTTGTCATTCAAGACAGGGAATCCAAGGTGGTCAAAGTGGGCACGGATTTGGTGGAGGCGGCCGGTTTTGGGGGAAGCCTCCACCAAGCTGATCTCCCCGTGTTCCGGGTGGGTGCGGGTGCCCAGGGTTTTAAATTCGGTGACTGCGGGGTAGGTGCCGGGAACGACGGCTTGCCGGATATAAATTCTACTGGGCTGGTGTTTACCCAAGCGGTCCAAGGGTTGATCGATCACCCCTTCATCGGGTGGGCGGCCATGGACAATAGCCAAATAGGTTTTATGAATCTCCCGCCGTTGTTGCATTTTGCCTAGCAGGGAAGCGTTCTCCTTTCCCCTTCCCACCAGGAGTAACCCGGAAGTTTCCCGGTCGAGCCGGCTGACCAGCGAAAGAAATTCCCCGGGATACTGTTCCCGGAGCCAGTCGATCAGGGTAAAGGTCCCATCCGGGCGGGTGGGATGAACCAACCAGCCGGCCGGTTTGTCGACCACGAGGAACTGGGGGTCGGTTCGGATGATGGTGGGATGGGGAATCATTCGGACACGTAGTTCGTTCGACTATGCATCGATGCCCAGAGTTCAAACGTGGAATTTGGTAGGGCGACCAGTCCCTTGGTCGCCTCATTGGAACTTGCTGGATGAGATCTTCAGCGAGGCGGGCTGGGACAGCCCGCCCCACCTGTTTCTTTCCCGGAGCTATTGGGATATAAGAGTTTTGTGAACCCACGCGAGTTGGCCCGGATTTGCGACCGTATCGTGGAAACCAAAAAGTTCCGGGACTTTCCGGGAGCGAGGAATGGGCTGCAGGTGGGGCACGGGAGGACGGTGAAAAAGATCGGCTGGGCAGTGGATGCGGATTTGGCTTCCATCCGGCGGGCAGGGAAGGCCAGGGTGAATTTCCTGGTGGTTCATCACGGCATTTTCTGGGGGGACTCGGCCTTGGACCGAAAAATTAGGGCGAGGCGGGTCCGTGAGGCGAAGCGGCTGGGAGTGGCAATCTACTCTTCCCACCTGCCGCTGGATGCGCATCCGGAGATTGGAAATTCGACCGGCTTGCTTCGTGCTCTCGGATTGGCGAATGCCAAGCGGAGACCCTTTGGAAAAGCGATGGGGCAGGAGATCGGGTGGAAGGTGGAAGGTGGAAGGTGGAAGAGAAGTCACCTGGTGCGAAAGTGTAAAGGTCTCAAAGGTGCCAAGGTCAGGGTGGTGGCGGGTGGGCCAAAGATTTGCAGGAAGATCGGAGTTGTGACGGGGGGATTTGGGGATCTGGACCAAGTGCAGCAGGCCGGGTTGGACACCTTGGTGACGGGGGAGGCGGACTATCCGGCGGAAGTGAAAGCCAAAGAGCTGGGGATCAACCTGATCCTGGCGGGGCACCGGGAGACGGAGACTTTCGGGGCTCGCTCGTTGGCCAAAAAGCTCGCCGAGCGTTGCGGGCTAAGTTTAAGTTCAGGCTCGAGATGAGGCCACGCCAGATCTGCTCGTTCACCTTGGTGGAGTTGTTGGTGGTCATTTCGATCATCGCGATCTTGGCCGGGCTGGTTCTGGGAGGAGCGGGGGCGGTGCGGCAGCGGGCCTCGCGAGGTCAGGCCAAGGCCGAGATCGCCGCCATCGAGGCGGGCCTGGCCAGGTATCAGATGGATTTTGGGACGTATCCGGTAGCGAGCAATATCTCGGCAGGTCCGAATGGCTATGGGATCCGGCCCAGTGATAATTCCTATATTGGTGCCAACCAAGCCGGAAACATTCTCTTCACGAATCTGTGGGGGGCGGCGACCTACGCCACAAACACGGGCGGAAGAAAACAGTATCTCAACGTGAAGCCCTCCATGGTGAACACCAGTGGGGTGAACTATTTTGTCGACCCTTGGAGATACGCGTATGGGTACTACTGGAGCGGAACCAACTCCCTTTACGGAGGGGCGGTGCCGGATGTCTGGTCGACTGGCGGTCAGGACGGCACGGGGACCCGGACGAACCGGGCGAAGTGGATCACCAGTTGGGAATAGTTCAGATCCGTTTAGGTTTAGGATTAGGTTTACCCAAGCGGGGCGAAAAATCTGATCCAAGCCCCGGGCGGCCAAACCCGGGTGCGAATTTTGGTCGGCGGCGGGGGTGTTTGTGGCCGGCGGGCTAATCCAAGGAAGCGTCTTTTTTCAGATTGGGTGCGAGGCGACCGTAAATGTCGCGCATAAAAAAAAGGGTCCAGTTGCCCGGGGATTCGAGATCAATCTCGACGGTCGTGCTGATGGGTGTGCCTTTGCTGTTTCCCTCCACCGTCAGGCTCCAAATTCCCTTTTTTAAGTTTTCCGCCAGAACCACCTTGTCTGAAGTGGCTTCCAGTTTCACTCCGGCTTCAGGGCAGGAAATTTTTGCACGAGCCCCTGATTCCAGGACAAGGCAGCGAAGGGAACGGCGGGGCGGTGGAGCCTCCTCACCCTCCTTGGCGGCAGGCAACACGGCCGGCTCATCCTCCAGAAAATCCAGTTTGGTTTCCGCACCCGCCCCTCGGATGAGCAGGGTGTAGAAGCGGCCTGCCTTGGGCTGGAAATTAAGGGAGGCGAGGATTTTTGGCGGGGTTTTGTCCGCGGGATCCGTCGGCAGCTCCTGGATGACAATTTTTCCCGGCATCGGGGGAACCGCTTGATAACCGGAAGAGGAAAGGGGAAGAAGGCTTGAGGCCAACAGAAGGGGGCCGGCCGAGCCGCTGTCCAGTGCCAGCCGGCGCGGTGCCTGGAACTGAGGCCACTCTCCAAATACCTTGGGAGGAACGTTGCCTTCTGCCGCACAGAGGTACCGAATATAGGCCTGCGGTGGGGCTTTGGGGCTGGAAGCCTGCCCCAGAACGCACGAAGGCAAAGACCAGCCCAGGCATACGGCAGTGGTCAGAAAGGGCAAAATAAGTTTCATTCGACGGAGCTTTGCAGGACGGTGACCGTAAAGCCAGAGGGTCTTCGAAACCTGTCGGTAGCAGATCCGGTCCCGGCCTGGGCGGGATCAAAGGTGTTGTCGGCGGGCAGGGCGGGGTTGAAGGTCGGGTCGATCCGGAAGGTGCGTTTCATCTTTTGGGTGGCGACCGGCTGGCCGGTGCGGGGGTTGAGAGACTGGCCAACCGCGTAGATCGTATAGACGTTTCCCTTCGTGGTGATCAGCTCCATCATCCGGCGGACCAGTTCCTCGCGCCCGCGGTCCTGAGCGGTGTTGAGGGCCACACCGGCGAGGGTATTTAAGGGGGAGGACAGCAGGGGGCGATTTTGCGAGTCAGCTAATTCGCCGATCTGCCCCCTTTCCCAAAATAACCGGTCGTTGGAGGGGTCGGTATCGATGGTTCCCCCGGCCAGGTGGTTGCGGACGGCGGTGACAAAATTGGCGACATTCAGGTTTCGACCGGAGGTGGCCTGGGCGCCGCCGGGGGAGGATTCGTAAATCAGCCCAAAGGCCAGGGCCTGCAGGGCGGCGCCGTTGTCGCGGAGGGCACCGTTGATATTGATGACCCCGGGAAGATTGGTGGCGTTGGTGGTGGAAAAGACATCGGCGAGCCGCCAGGAGGTCCAGTTCCGGCTGGCGTTGGTTTCGACCCCATCCCAGAGGCCGTAGGTGTTTTGCGTGCTCCATCGTTCGGCTTGACCAATCTTGAGCGTGCGGGCGCCGCCGCGAATGAGAAGAAGCTCCGTGGAGCCTGCTCCAAGGAAACGGGCGGGATCAAACACGTCGCCAAGGCGACCGATGGTATCGAGGGCGGCATCCCGTTGAATGTAAGGAGCGGTGGCAGAACCGGAAGCGATGGCAGGGGAGTAGTCGACCCAATTGGTGGGAGTCACAAAAGTGCCCAGGGTTCCGAAGGAGCTTTGGGCGGTACTGGCGTTGAAAAACCGGGTCTGATTGGCCGTATCTCCTGTGGTGGTGTAACGAATCGTCACGAGTTGTTCATTCAGGGAGCGGGGTTCTCCAGAGCGGCTCAGGGAGTCGTTCCCACGAAGGCTGCTGGGCAGAGTTAAAAACCCGGAGCTGTTGATATTGTTGCCGGTGTCGTTATGGATCGTGAGGTGAGCTTCCGTGGATCCCGCCGTGGAGGAGGCGGTGGCCAGGGCGTTGAAACTTTCCAGAATACCGCCGTTGTTGAACAGCATCATCCAGAGATCATAATCACTGACCGAACTGCCCGCGCGCCCGCCCCCCGCCGTCCCCAGCAAGGCACGCACCCGGTACGGACCAGTCCCTTGACGAAGGGTGGTCCTGCCCGAGTAAATGGTCGAGATGCCGGAGGCCCGAAAAAAGGATCCATTATTTGGGAACGGGCATGTTCCCGCATCAGTTGAAGACTCGGTGGTTAAAACCGTAAAGCTGTTGGCCGGAAAGTTTAAACCTGTGAACTGGCTTAGGGGGACGGAGATTACCGGAGGAGCAGGGGGATCGATGGTGCCTCCGCCTACATTGAAGTTGTACATGTTCATGATGCGTAAGGTGGGGTTATTGCCGAGGGCGGAGACGGGGATGTCTTTGGTAGTAGGGTTCCAAAATTCGAAATAGTGGAAAAGGCGGAAGGTAAAATCGGCACCCGTCGCATTCGTGACCCAAGAGGTGAGGAGGGCCCGGACGGCATACTCCGTCAACATGGGCACAGCCTCCTTGCCGACCGCCGCCACCTCGCTGAAGCTGGAGAGACTGCCGTTACCGCTGACATTAATAGTGTTGAGAGGGACACTGGGTAAGCCGCTCCGGACGGAGAATCCATTGTCGTTATTCACGATGGTGGGCTGGGAATCGCTGTCGAGGTAGTCGCGGATATTGGCGGCGATCTTCTGCAGGTAGATGGCAGGCCGCTGGTTGGCCCCGGCGGTGCCGGAGACGACGGAGGTGTCGTTCAGGGCAGTACCGCCATTGGTGTTCAGCCGATAAAATCTTTGACCGAAGTTGGGCATGGCCGCGGTGTTGGAGGGGGCGGCGTTGGTGTTGGCGTTGGTGATGCCAGCCAAGACTCGATCCAATTGGGACCGGATCGTGGTTGCATCGGTGGAGGAGGCAACAACCTGGTTGAGGTTCAGTCGGAGGGTGCCGCCCCGGGAAAGGTTGAGCGCGGATGAGTTCACCGAAACCACGAAACGATTGGCATCGTAGTTGTTGGTGGGATTGGCCAGAGCCATGGTGGCCGGGGTGGGGATGTTGGAACGGAGTGCCACTTGGAGGTTAGTGACTCCCTGAGCCAGGGTGGTGTTGTTGCCGGACAAGGCACCTTGCAGGGCGATTTCGGCAGGGTTGGTGCCGGGGGTGTTGTTGCCCCGGGGAGTGGCCCCGGCCCGGTTGATGTTCACCCGGAAGCTCTCGTCCTCGGCCCAAAAGGCGTAGCGGGCGATGGCGGGATTGATGGGGAATCCGGCGCTGTTGAGGTTGGTGTTTTTGGGCTGCGAAGGGTCTTGAAGCAGCTCCACCCATTTGGCCCTCAGGGCAGGTTTGGTTCCTCCGGGGGGGGTGCCGATTCGGTTATCCGCATTGAGATCCACCCGGTTGTTGGTGGTAAGACCAGCCTGACCGCCCGGGGTATTGGTGTTGGTGAACACCACGGAGCTTGTCGTAAAGAAGTTCAGGGCAGCTGCGTTTGCTCCGGAAGCGAGGGGATAGGCGAAGAGAAACACAGGCTGGCTGGCGGGGGTGGCGGCGTTGGCCCCGTTGGTGAGAAAACCGTTCGCGTTGGTGGTGCGAAAATAGAAAGTGGTCAGTTCGGTATCGGCCAAGCGGGCCCAGCCCACGGCACTGTCCGGATAGTTGGTGAACAGAGAGGTGATGAGGGCCTGACCGGCGGCGGTGGCGCCCTCGGCGGCCAGTCGAGCCCGGGCGAGGTCGGCGTAGTTGCGGGTGAGGTAGCGTTCGATCCGGGTGGACTGGAAAAAGGCGACGGCGGCACCGGTGATGACAGTAATCATCAGTAAAGTAGTAACGAGCGCGAAGCCGGAAGGTGGTTGAAGGCGGGAGGCGGGAGGCGGGAGGACGAAGGGCGGTTCTTCGTTTGGCTCCCTAAGACCTGCCCCTTGCCCCCTTCCCCTTAAAACCAATGACGTAGTCATAAGTCGACGCGCCAGATGAAGGAGCGGCCGAATTTGGTGATGTTGTTGGTGTTGAACCAATCCATTCTTTGGAAGTTCCTGACCTGCTCCGAGCCGTAGGCGGTGAGCTCCAGCTGCATGTACTTCGGCCGAACCGTGAGATTGGTACCGGCCTGCAGGGAAGCGTAGGTCACCATGTTGGTGTTGGTGCCGCCGAGATTTGTCAGAATGTTGACCGGCTGAGCGAAAAAATTAAAGACGTTGGCCCCGATCAGTTCGGGTTCGGAAAGCGCGTTGATGTGGTACGGACCCACGCCCGGGTTGGCGATCCGGGCCTGCATGCCGGCCAATAGATCCACCGGCCGCTGGTAGCGGCGGTAAAGATTCCAGGCACCGCGACCTTGGTTGGAGTTGGTGTCCCAGGTCACGAAGTAGCCGACCCCGGACACGTCCCCCGAATTTCCCAGGCCGGAGCCGCCCGTGGTGGCAAAAAAAAGAACGACGCTGGCGTTGGACCAGTCTTGGCCTTGGGGGCCCGATTTCGGGGGGTGGTTGGCCACAGCACTTTGGAAGCCCGAATTCGCGACGTTAATGAACTGTCCGGAAACCCGGCTTTGGTTGTAGGCGATCGGCAGATTGGAATTCACCACAATGGAGGAAAGATCCCGCTGGACCTGAGAGAGCGCGGCACGGACCTCGCGTTCGGCATCCGCCCGGCGGGAGGAAAGCCGCCAGGCCTTCATGGCTTGGTCGAAGATTCCGGTCATGCCGAGGATCAGGAGGGTGGTGATGCCTGCCGCCACCATCAGCTCGACAAGGGTGAACGCTGCCTTCGGCCGCGTGGGAGATGGGAGATGGGAGATGGGAAATGGGGGAGGGTTCATGGGCCGGTGATCAGTGAGCTGAAGGAGTAAACGCGGCGGTTGGTCAAGGCGACGTTGGCGGGAGTGGAAACCTCCACCGTAACGGCAGCCAACCCTGGCGCTGTTCCGACAGGGCGTACACGAGTCAGGGTGGCATAGATGGCCCCGGGCACCGTCACCGCATTCGAATAATTCTGCACGAGGGCTAAGGCCTTCAGGCCGATGGGCGGGCCGATTTGAGGCGCGCCGCCGCCGGAGTTCGCCAAGTTGCGCAGGGTGATGTCGTAGGCAATGGCCGTATCACTGCTTTGGTTCAGATTGATGCGGTTGGTCAGGAGCTGGCCGAACGTGTTGGGGCCCACCACCATCCAGCCATTGGTTTGGCCCAGAGCACCCGCCGAGGCCCTTAGGTCTCCCAGGACGGTTTGGGCAATGATGGCGGCCTGGGTTTCTTCCGAGCTTTCGCGACCGGCGGAGGAAGCGACCGGAAAGAGGGCGAGGATGCCGACCATGGAAATTGCGAAGATGCCGAGCGCGATGACGACCTCGGTTAAGCTAAACGCTGCGGCGTTTAGCTTAACAGGAGATAGGAGATAGCAGTTAGGAGATAGGGGGTTGAGGGCGGCTTTTCGTTTATGTTTACGATTACGTTTACGAAAGTGGGGGGCGGTAGACTGTAGTTGCTGGTCGGTGATCGGATGGTTCCCGCGAGGGCGCGAAGGCGCGAGGGTGTTTTGTTTTACCGCAGAGACGCAGAGACGCAGAGGGATGGCTGCTGCCCGAGCGATGCGCGACTTTGCCTCGAAGAAAACCCCATCTGCCATCTTCGATCTGCGATCTGCCGGGAGAGGGGGCATGGCGCTCATCAGAAGTTTGTATTCGTGACGATGCCGGTGTAACGGACGCGGCCGGAGTAGAAGGAGATATCGATCCGATCGGCCACCGCGGCCATCCCGTTGGTCACTTTCGCGGAGGAAGCGAAGAGAAGACCGTTGGTTCCGGTCCCATCGCTTAGCCCCCCGGAGGGAGCGAATCCGATCGCGGGCATGGCGCTGGCGGTGGCATTGCCGGGAAAGGGAACGCCGGTAGGGGTGATGCGGTTGGTCAGCGTGACGAGGCTGTTGGAGCTGAAAAGCAGATCGCCGGGAAGGCGTTCCCATTTGGACAAAAGAATCCAGCCAGGAGGGGCCGGCGGTGTCGGGGCCGGCGTGTTCGTCTGGAAATCATCAAAGCCGTTGGCGTCCTGGTCTACGGTGTTGCGTAGGATCGCGTAGGTGCGCAGGCGGTTGGTGGCGTTCATGGTGGTGGTGCCCGCATCCGGCAGGGCGAGGTAGGCGTTGGTGCCGGAGAGAATGGCGGCGGTGCGGGCCTGTTCGAGGGCGCTGACGAGGATGGAAGCGGTGGCGCGGGAGGACTGGGAGCCACCCAGTCCGCGCATGACCGGAACGGCGGCGACGGAGAGGATGGCGACAATGGCAACGACGGCCAGCAGCTCAATGAGGGAGAATGCGCGGCCAGAGGTCGGTTGCTCGTTTACGTTTACGATTACGTTTACGAAAGCGGGAAGTGGCCCGACAGAGCTACGAGCTAATCCGGCATCCGGCGTCAGGCTGCTGGCCTCTGTCGTGCGGGCGGACCCTCCTTCGCTCCGAACCTCGGGGACTCGGGTGGAGCTGGGGAGGGCTGGCGTCATTTCCAGGTGCCGACGCTTTTGGTGGTGGGGTTGGCGGAGTCGGGAGCCCACACGGCGACGGCGGTGCGGAGATTGGTGTTTTCGAAGCCGACATTGGAGACCACGCCTGTGCCGGCGGCATCCACAGCGAAACGGAATGGGGCGTTGGAGCCCTTGATGTATCCGGCGGGGGTGACGATGCCGGAGGAGTTGGTGAACTTCGCGGGAACCTCGAGAAAAATGATTCCACGGGGATTGTTGGTGTTGGTGGTGGTGGTCATCATACCGAGGAAGTTGCCATCCGTGGTGAAGGAGGTGCCGCTGGCGGTGAGGCCGTTGGTTGGCCAGGTTCCGTATTCCGAGTTCCAGGCGATCACGGCGGTGCGAATGGACTGGGCGACGGCGGCGACCTCCGCTTTTTTGGCCGATTTGAGGGCGCCGTTGATGGCGGGAACCGCGAGACCGGCGAGGAGGCCGATGATGGAAATGACGACCAGGAGTTCGACGAGCGTAAAAGCGGCGCCGCGCCGGGCGCGGGGGAGATTAGGATTAAGATGAAGATGAAGGGGAGAAGAGAGACCGCGGAAGGTGGAAGGCCGGAAGCGAAAGGAGTTTTTGATTTTTGATTTTGGATTCATGGAAGAAGTAGAACGCTCCGGCATGCGCGGGTCAAGAGGACGGACGCCCAATGTTCGTTTACGATTACGTTTAGGTTTACGAAAACAATGGGCGGGGGTCGGAAGAAGGAGAACGGATGACGGAGTGTGGCGACAGGAGAATGTTGTTTTACCGCAGAGACGCAGAGGACGCTGAGGAATGGCCTTTTGCGGGAAAGGCATTTCGGGAAAGGGGGTCGGGAGCAGGCTCATGATGGGAAGATCATTCGGGAGTCCATAGATTGCAAATGTAAATGCATTGTAACTACAAATATAAGTTGTTCTTATTCATGATTTGAAGGGTGGAAGGTAAAAAGGCTGAGACCGGAGAAACAGAGGGTGGTGGTTCGTGGACGAGAAGGTGAACGTGAAGGTGAACGTGAACGAAAGGGGAGCAAACCTGTCCAAAAAAGAACGCTATGAAGCTGGTTTTTAAACAGTTCCAAAAAGTATCACTTGCAAAAATTGCAATCATGAGCGATATTCTTCAAGCACATGAAGTATGGAAAATCCTTCTTTGGAGGTAGAGCAATGAAACCAACCCGCTTTGCAACCCTGTGCCTGGCCCTCGGCCTCGCTTCTTTTTTAAACCTTAACTCGCACGCGCAGATCACCGTCGATGGAACCAAAGAAGCCGCATACGGAACAGCGCTGTCGGTCCAAACTCTTTCAGGCTGGGGAGATAACAAATACCTTGCCTCACTGAGCGCGGTCCAACAAGGCGCCTCGTTGTATGTCTTTGTTGCGGGGCGACCACAGGGCGAGGCTTTTATTCTCTTTGTAGACTCAAAACCTGGGGGCCCCTCATTTATTCCAAACAATCTTATTACTGGAGGCGGTGAAGAGTGGTGCATTAATAACTTCGGCCTGAGCGCATCCGCCGGAATGACTTTCGAATCAGGTTTTCAGCCAGACTATGCCATTCGAATTTTTGGAGACGGTGGAGGCGGAACAGGCGCTTACGTTGCGATTTACCCGCTTGCTGTCGGTTCTTCCCGCTCAGATCTTGGAGATTCAGGCTCTGCGGCAGGTGTTTCGGGAGGTCCTATTACACTTGCAAAAACAATTTGGCAAAACGTCACCTCTGCATCAGACGCCGATAAAGGCGTGGAAATTCAACTAAGCCTTGCCGGCCTTGGAGTTCCGAACGGAACCGGACAACCCGTTAAATTTATGGCATTTCTTGTCAATGGCGGATCCGATTACGCTTCAAAGCATGTGCTTGGCCCGCTACCCGCTGGATCGGGCGACCTGGCTGGAAATTTAAAAACGACCGATTTTAATACCGTAGCTGGTACCCAGACCATCAGCATGACGGTGGATAATACGGATTCCGACGGTGACAACATCCCCGATGCCACGGATCCGGACGACGATAATGACGGGTTGACGGACGTGCAGGAAGAGACGCTGGGAACGAATCCTCTGCTGGCCGATACGGACGGCGACGGATTCAACGACGGGGACGAGGTCAATGGAACTTCCTCACTAGGCCGCGTGACTAGTCCGCTGAAGAAAAATTATGCCACGATGACGGTGGCGGGTAATTTTCAGTCCCCTGAAACTTTCCAAGCCGTTCCATATCCCACCAACGCTCCGGTGAATGTGATGACGCGGGTCTCGGGTGAGGAGTTTGCCTACACGTTAAACTACAATTTCCGCACCGTCGGAAATATTGAAGCTAAGTTTGCGGCCGGTTCTTGGACGCAAAATTGGGGCGGCACCACTAATTCCACATCTGTGGCCGTTTCCGGAGGTTCCAACATTCCATTGACCGTGGCCGGAACAGGTTTTCACACCTTCTCATTCAACCATGACACACTGGTCTATAGCTTTGCGCGCACGGTCTTTGCCGATTTCGCGGCCTATGCGGCGGCTTATGCGCTGACAGGGGATGAGTCGGCCGACCAAGACAGCGACGGCATCACCAACGGCACCGAGTTCACCAACAACACCGATCCGACGCGGGCGAACGACGCCACGCCTCCGGTGATCACGATCACCGGCAACGCCTTGGCGGCGGTTGAACTGAATGGCACTTACACCGATGCCGGGGCGACGGCCACGGACAACGTGGACAGCAGCGTCACCGTCAACTCCTCCGGAACGGTCGATACCGCGGTCGTGGGGACCTACACAATCACTTACAGCGCGACGGATGCGGCCGGAAATGCGGCCGTGAACCGCACGCGGACGGTATTTGTCTACGATCCGGCCGTTGGTTTTGCCTCGCAGTACAACAGCATCGCCGTGCCAGGAGAATTCAACGGCTGGACGACGGATGGGTCAGCCGGCAACGCCCTGAAGAAGATGACGAACTTCACCTGGCATGGGATCAAATATTTCACCACGAACAATGCCAACGGCGGCTTCAAGTTCCTGGCCGGCGGTTCCTGGGGAGGCAAGGAGTGGGCACCCCTCCCGCGTGATGGGGGTGGAAATTCTGATTTGGCGGCGAACGTGACGACCAACGGCTGGTATCTCTTTGCGGTGACGGAACTGAACGACACAGCCTCGGTTTCCCGGTTGGAGGTCAATTCGACCTCGGACGCCGACAGTGATGGGATTCCAGACGTGCTAGAGGCGTACTTTGGCAGTTTTCTGGCGGCGCCCCTTGCGGATCTCGATCCAACGGCCGATTACAACAACAACCAAAAGACGGCTTTGCAGGATTACCAACAGGGAATCAATCCCACGCAGGATACGATCGCGCCGTCTTTGGCTTGGGCGGTCGATAGTGCAACACCTCCGGTGCCTGTGGTGGCGAAGCTCACGCACCTGGCGGTGGGCAGTGGGGGTGGGCAGTATTTGGGCGCGGGTTCGGAGGTGGTGGCAAGCAGCGAAGTGCCCGGGGAGGTTCCCTTGGTGAGCATCGTTCATCGGCTCATGACAGGCTCCAATCCCGGCGTATTTGATGCGGTGGACACCTCGGCTGCCGGGTTGTGGCAGATTGAGTACACGGCTTCTGATGATTTCGGAAATTCTTCTGCCCTGATTCGAGTGGTGGTGGTGGGTGATGGAGTCCCCGCCAGCCCCTCCGGTTGGTTTGGTCTCAATTATCCCGCGGCCGGTACGATCAGCACGATGGGCACCCTCGGTGTCTACGCCCAAATTTATATCAATCACGCCACTCCGGGTGCAGCACAAGCTCCGAATATTCAATGTTGGATTGGCGTAAGCAGTGCCAACACGGATCCCTCAACATGGGACAATACCGCCTGGACGGCGGCCGCGTTCAACGCCGGGCAGACCGGGAATAACGACGAGTATTCAGCGACGCTCAGCGGTGCAACTTTGGGGGCCGGTACGTATTATTATGCGGCCCGCTGGCAGATCGGTTCAGGAGCCTATTTCTACGGTGGCATCGACGCGGGTGGCAATGGCAACGCCTGGAATGCGACCACCCATCCGAGCGGTGTGCTAACCGTGAATGCCGCGGTGACCCGCGAGGTGACCTTCGCGGTGGACATGGGAGTGCAGGCGTTCCGCGGGGCGTTCACGCCCGGGACGGATTCCGTCTACGTGGTGGGCGACGTTTCCGATTGGACCACGGGCGTGGTCATGACCCGGGAGGGTGAGACCAGCATTTACAAGGCAACCCTCAACCTAGAGGGTGCGGAAAACGCCACGCGCAACTACAAGTTCCGTTCCAGCATCGGAGGATTCGAGGGTGACTTGGATCCGGGCGTTCCGGGGGACACCACAAGGGTACTGACGTTGGGGGCCGCCAATGTGGCCCAGAATTTGGCCACGGCCACCTTCAACAACCAGACGGAAGCCAGGAAGCTGACTCTGCGGGTGGACATGACCACCCAGATCGCCAAGGGGAACTTCGACGCCTTATCCAACTCCGTTTCGGTGGCTGGAAGCTTTAATTGGAGCACCACGGCCAATGTGGCGGCTCCGGCTCCGGGGGTGGGTACCAATGTTTACTCCGTGACGGTGGTGCTGGATGGGCCTCAAACAGGTAACCTCGAGTACAAGTTCTTCAACAACAAAGCCGGGGCACCGAACAGCGGATATGAGAGCAGCGCCAACCGGATTTTCGCAACCTCCGACCTCGGAGCCAACCTGACGGAAACCACCGTGACCGCAGTTTCTCTGTTCAACAACGACGACGGGATCGGACCGGTCATCACCCTGACCGGGGCTTCCACGGTCAATCTTACCGTGGGTGACACCTACACCGAGCTGGGGGCCACTACGTTGGACGCGATCGAGGGGAGCGGGACGGCAACACCCTCGGGCACCGTGAACACAGCGGTGGCTGGCACCTACACGATTACTTATAACGCCAGTGATGCCGCCGGGAACGCGGCCACGCCGGTGAGCCGGACGGTGATTGTGGCGGCGGCCTCCGGTAGCACCTTTACGGGTTGGGCCGGGGGAGCCACCTTGGATGCGACGAACGTCGGCAAGTACGCGATCGGCGGGGCGAGCAGCCCGACGGCGACGGACGGCGTGAAGCCGACTTCACTGGTCAGCGGCAGCAACCTCGTCCTGACGGCGATCGTGCGCACGGACGACAGCAAGCTGACGGTGGTGGCCGAAGCGGTGACGAGCTTGGCGAACTACGGGACGCCGGCTTCGATCACCGAGATCAACGGTGTGGATACGGCGGACCAGACCGGCGTACCGGCCGGCCACAAACGGCAAACGTTCACCGTGGCGCAGGGGGCGGATACCCGGAAGTTCCTCCGTCTCAAGGCAACGCTGGCGCCGTAATTATTAGTTTAAGTTTAAGTTTAAGAGAGGCTGGGGGCTGAAAGGCTTCCAGCCTTTCTTGTTTTTGCTGGGATTTTTCGTGAATGTGAAGGTGAAGGTGAACGGAAAAAACCTCTGCGATCTCGGCGTCTCAGCGGTAAAGAATTGGGTTGGCCCCCTCAGATTGGTCCCCATACACCTCTCCCGACCTTTGCGGTTTCCCTTCCAGGGATGGTGGTTTGGTTGCTTACGCACCCGCGCAATGACCCCCGCCCATCCTGGCTAGCGCCTCCGGCAATGGTGGATTTCCGCTTACGCGGGGGGAATTCACGTTTACGAAAGGTTGGTAGCGAGTGGCTGGTGGCGGGTGGTGGGTGACGCGTAATTTTGAAAGCGGAAGGCGAAAAGCGGAAAAAACCTCTGCGATCTCGGCGTCTCGGCGGTAAAACCGGGTCGACCGCAGAGGCGCAGAGGGCGCGGAGGGGTGTTGGATTAGGTGGAAGGATTAGGATGAATAGGGGGGCGGGGAATTTGAAGGTTCGGTAGGGCCGATGATCTTCATCGGCCGATGGGAAGATCGGGTCCTGGGGTTTGGATGATTCCATCGGGCGGTTGGGACAACCGCCCCTACCGGGGCGTGAATTTAATGCTAGCTGCCGAGCGGCAGGGGGATTTCCAGTTTTTGGCAGATGCTTTTGGCGGTGAACTTCTTGATTTCCCGGTGACGGGGAACCGCCTGAATCTTTTGGTTGGAAGGATTCTTCCAGAGGGAATGGCTACCGCCTTCGCGAACCAAAGAGCAGCCGTGGGATTGAAGATGGGAAAGGAGATCGACCCGCTTCACGCGGGAATAGTTTCCAGCTTTTCACCGCGAACCACGGATTTTTGGGCCTCTTCCCGCCGGAAGGTCAGGAGGTCGTCAATGCAGGCGCGGAGATCGGCGAGGCACTGTTCCCGGGTTTCACCTTGGCCATTGGCCTCGGGGAACTCGGCGCAGACGGCGGCAAACCCGGTTTCGCCGTCGACGGAACAGTCGTGAAGTTTGATGGTCAGGTTCACAAATAGGATTTTGGAGCGTTTTACCGGGAAGGCAAGGGCCCGCCGCTGTTCGTGAACGGGAACGAGTTTGGTGGAAGGTTTGAGGTGGAAGGTGGAAGAAATTCGCGAATGTGAAGGTGAACGGGGGTGGGTTGATAGTTTACGTTTACGGTTACGTTTACGAAAGCTGTGGGGACGGTAGGGGTTTAGTCTATTAGGCGGTAGTGATGGAGGGGACGTTGAGGCGTTGAAGCTTTCCTCCATGAATAACGACGAAACCGCTAACCAGCTTGCTCCGGAGACTTCCACCTCCCGCCTTAAACTCTCCACCAAGAACTACTAGCCCTTTGGTGGGATTCACAGCGCACGAGGCGGAATCCGCTTATTTAGATTTGCTAATAATAGTTATTTAGCGATGGAAACTTCTGTGGGATAAGTTTTTACGTAGATTTACATATCCCCAACTTGCCATCAAATCGTTACAAAAAAGCCCTAGCTATCTGCACAACCTGTAGCACATTACTTGTGTGCTTTCAGTCACGACCAAAAGTGGTCTGGATCAAGGCTTT
>JBILFP010000009.1:0-25759 GCA_044351535.1 Methylacidiphilales bacterium | reverse complement strand
CCTTCTCCCTTTGTCCACTTAAGTTGGTGATCGGACTTTCCCTCGCGGTTTTCTCTGGCTGGGAACTGCTTGGCGGGGGAGGAGGCGTCCGGAGGGTCCCGCTTTGGGTGGGAGGATTCGCCAGCGGACTTTTGGGTGGACTGACTGGCCACCAGGGGGCCATTCGCAGTGCATTTTTTCTGGGAAAAAATCTGCCCAAGGAGACTTTCATCGCCACGGGGGCGGCGGTGGCATGTGCAGTGGATATCACCCGAATCGCAGTCTATGTGCAGTTGTTTCAGTCGCTGGGGGGAGCGATTCCTTGGCCGGTGGTGGGAGCAGGGATGGCTGGAGCGGTAGTGGGACTGATGATCGGGCGGACCAGCCTCCACCGGATTTCCGGCGAGGGATTTCGCAGGCTGGTGGGAATGGGGTTGTTGGTTTTTGGAGTCCTGCTGGCGGGAGGAGTGATTTAGAAATTCGTGAACGTATGACGTGAACGTGAACGATTGCGGGCGGTTTGGGACAACCGCCCCTACCAAGTTCAAAACCCAAGGCAGGTAGGGGCCATTGTCCCTAATGGCCCAAAGCGGGAGGAGTGACTTGAAGAATCTAGTCGGAAGGTTGGAGTTTGAGTTGGTCGATTACGATTACGTTTAGGTTTACGAAAAAATAAGCCAGGTAGGCCACTTTTGGCCCCCTCAGACCTACCCTTGCCCATCCAGAGCAGCGCCTCCGGCGATGGTGGATATCTGCTGGCGGTGGGGATTGATGAAAGTGGCCTACCAGCTTCATGTCTGCTGTCTTGGAATAGGGGCGGGGTGCGGAGAGGATGGGGGATGCAAAACGACCGGTTGGGACACCTATTGACCGAAATTCGTAAATTAGAGGAACAGATCGTTGAGGAACTTCGCGAGACGGAGAAGGAGTACGGTTACAAGATTCAAAAGACCAAGGTCCGGTTCACGGATGAGATCCGCCGGCAGCACCGAAAACTTCGTACGGCCCTGCATCGCTACCTATTCCGGTCACGCTTTTTGGTGCTACTGACCACCCCGGTCATTTATGCCTGCCTGATCCCCATCGCCCTTCTGGATCTGGTTTGCAGTTTTTATCAGTGGGTCTGTTTCCCTCTTTACGGGATCCCGTATGTCCGGAGAGGGGATTACCTGGCTTTCGACCGGCACCACCTCCAGTACCTGAACCTGATTGAAAAGATCAACTGTGAGTACTGCGCATACGCGAATGGGATTTTGACCTATGTCGGGGAAATTGCCGCCCGAACGGAACAGTACTGGTGTCCGATCAAACATTTCCGATGTGTGAAATGCACCCATAAAAGGTATCGGCACTTCTTTGATTTTGGGGATGCCGAAGGCTATGTCCGCAGACTCACCAAAATCCGGAAGGAATTTAGCGATCTATAGGCTCCCCGGGCGGCCTACTTGGAGCACCTGTCACACAGGCCGGTGAGCTGGAGGGAGTGACGGATATCGTGGAAACCGAGCTGTTTGGCCTTTTTCTCTAATGGGGAGATCAGGCATTCATCGAGACAGACCGTGGAACGGCATTTCCGGCAGACGATGTGGTGATGGTGATGGTTGGACTCTTCGGGAAGATAGAGGGTCTTGCCCGCCAGAATGACCCGTTGAACCAGGCCGGCTTCGCCGAGGGACTCCAGGATGCGGTAGACGGTGGCCCGGTCGCAGATCTCTGACCCCACCTTGGTTTGAATCTGTTCCGGGGAAAGAGGGGAGGCGGCCTTTTCCAGGACCTCCAAAACCGCCCGGCGACCTGGAGTGGACTTCAAGCCTGCCTGCCGAAGGGGATCCGCGGCCTTGGCATGGGAGTGACGCATGAAAAGGTAAAATGGAAGGGAAACGATTGTCGTTCGAGGAAAAACAGGGGTATTGACGGATTTAATTAAAATGCAAAAAGTCGCATTGACAAAAAATCGCTATAATTTAGGGTGTGGATATGAAGCACCTTGTCCGTCGGGCTGAAAACCAGGCGTTTTCCCTGACCGAACTTCTGGTGGGTGTGGCAATCGGCGGGCTTTTGGTCGGTTTGGCCACGCCGGCGGTGCAGGGTGCTCTGGACAAGTCCAAGCAGTCCAAGGATCTCTCAAACCTTCGCCAAATCGGCCAGGGAATTACTCTATTCCAAGGCGAAAACCATGGACAAATGCCGCCCACGAGCTGTCGGGCGGAAACCCAGGAGGAGCTTGAATTAACCTGGATCTATTCCCTGCGTGGCTATCTCGGTGAGAACTATGACGACCTTAGACTCTCCCCGTCCGATCCTCATCGGGAAACGCGGAGAAAATTTAAAAATACCAGCTACCTGATCAATGATGAGGTGGATGAAAATGGGTCCTTGTCGAGGGTTCAGCGGATCGACAGACCTTCCCAAAGAATTCTGCTCTTTTTGGCTTCCGATTCAAAAAATCCACGTGGGCAGGAGGATCACATTCACGGAGCCTACATGGGTAGTTGGGGTCGGCTCCTGGGGGAGATCAAGCCTGATGCTTATCGCGGAAGAAAAACGGATCGCACCCTCGGATCCTCCCCATATCTTTTTGCCGACGGCCACGTGGAAATGATACCCGCCACCCGGATCAAGCAGTTTGTGGATTCGGGCAAAAATCTTGCGAAGGACTCGCTTTAAACCGCCTCGACCCAAGGAGACCATCAGATGAAAATTCAACCCACCCATCATCGAATCGCCCTTCTGGCGGTACTGATCACCTGTGCGGCTTTTTCTCCCCAAACGAATGCCGCCACCACCTTGTCCAACGGCCACGCGGACGTTTTCGAGGTGGAGTACGAGCAGGTTGGAACCAATCAACCTAGTCTTCATCTTGGGGTGCACACGGACACCGCCCACTTCGAACCTGCGGACGTAATTCTGGAGGTTGGAGCGGCTGCCCTCACGCCCACAACCGCGTTGTCCTCTGGCCTGATCAGCTTGCTTGGCGAGTCTGCTTACATTCTTCCTGTGGATCTGGAACTAGCAGTCAATTTGGGCCTTTTGGAAGCTGGGGTGGGCAGGGCTGGATTCCCGGATAGCGGTGCTCTGACCTTTACCCTAGTCGCGGCGGGCTCCACTAATCCTGGAAATTTCGCCCTTTTCACTGCCTCCAATGCTATCCGGCTTTCCACCACGGGTAGTACCGTAGGGGCCAACAGCTTCAGCATCGTATCGACCCATATTCATTACAATTGGGGCTTTTCCGCCCCGGGCACGTATACCTTTGACCTGAAAGCGAGTTACACCGACACGGTATTCGGATTACTCGAAAGCAGTACGGAAACCTATACCTTCAACGTTATCCCGGAGCCTTCCAGCGGGGCGCTGTTGCTCGCGGGAATGGCGGCGTTTGCGGCGGCCCGCCGAAGGTTCCGGCGGATAGTTTAAGGTAAAGTTTAGGTTTAAGTGAGCTCCGAGAGGGTGGTTACTTAAACTCGATGAGGCGGAAGAAGGCGCGGGGGTGGGAAAGGGGAATGACGAGCTGGTTGGTGAGGGATGGGTTATTTGTTGAAGGGCCGCTTTGCGTCGCGAGATTTGTCCAATTTCCCGTTGCAAGGTTGGTAGAAAGCTGAAAATCGTAAGTGAAGTTGGTTCGGCCTGAAAAACTAAGCACGACTTGATGGGTGTCCACGAGGATGGTGAGCGGTGGCGGCTTGACTGCGCGGAAGGTAATGGTGTGGTCGGCACTTGCTTGGAATCGGGAGTTTTTATCCGTGGCCCGAAAGGTGGCTTGATAATCGCCTGGTCGGTCAGCTGAAAAAATGCGACCGTGATTATGGCCCCAGCCGTTCACAACAACAGGGAAGGATGGGGTGTCCGTTTCGCTGTGACGCCAACCAGTCGGCCGAGTCCAAGTGGGCTCAACGGCCCCTTCCTCCCAAAAAGAAAAAGACCCTTCGATTGGGCCGGTTACGGCGATCAGCTCGATATCAGGATCGGCGCCTAAAGCCGAATTCAATACATCGGTTTCCGTAGTAAAAGTAAGTTCTGAGGCGAAGCAGGCACCTGGAAAATTAGTGGCATAACCACTGAAAGCCTCTCCACGAGGGACGTAGACGGCATATTGAATCTGGGGTCCGTAGAGGGCGAGCCGGTTTGTGTCCGTCGGGGAGAGGCCCACCTCCACATGGTCGTGGGAGTAGGCCGGAATTGTCAGCGCCAAGCAAAGTAGGAGGGCTTTTTTCATGGGACGAGGAAGGCGGAGTCGGGCTGGGCGAGGCGGCGCTGCACCTCCGCCCAGGGGATGAATTCGACGTGGCCGTCGGCGAAGAGGTAGATGGCGCCGGTGCCGTGGCATTCGACATTCACAAAGCCGCGAAACTGGTTGGCAGAGATCCGGCTGGGACCCCCGCGGATGCCGGCAAAGTGGAAATGTTCCCCCGTCTGGTTGGTGGCGAGCTCCCCCACGACCATGGTGGCGGAAGGGCGGCGGAACGAGGCGGCCATGATTCCCGAGCCGTTCGCGTCGGTCAGGACGTCGTTCCAAGCGTAAGTCAGCCGGGAGCGGTGTTGGCGGACGGAAGGACAGCGCCCGACGAAGTTGGTCCTCAAATAGGTGGCGAGGGTGTTGGTCCAGGAGCGGCCGACCTGATGGGAGGTGTCCGGAAACCGCCCAGCGTTTTCGCCCGCATACAGCTGTGTGGCCGTGCCAATCTGCCGGAGATCGTTGAGGCAGCGGGTGGTTTTGCTTTTTTCCGTGACCTCGCGGGTCGCGGTCAGACCAAGGGTGGTCAGGATCGCGGTCACGGCCACGACAACCAACAGTTCCACCAAGGTGAAACCCCTGTGCTTCATTGGGCCAATCATGAACGACTCTCTTTCCGTTTCCGGAGCCAGCCAGAAATAGCGGCAATCAAAAGTAGGGAGCTGGCGGAGGGTTCAGGGACGAGGCCCACGGTGACGTTGATGCCGTAGGTGGGATAGGTCGGCCCGGTCTCGGTGGCCTGGAGTTCGTAATTGGCTCCCCCGACGAAAAGGGAGAAGTCGCCCGCCGACAACCCTGAGAAGGTGGCGGTGATAAAACCGTCGGCTTGGCCGTCTCCGATAATTCCGGCTGCGTTGCCGAAGTTGGTGGAGGTGCCGTCGGCGGCATGGCCGATATAGGTGAAGTAGGCCAAGCGGGAGGCATAATGTACGCCGCTCGTCGGATCTCCCGCGGTATTGTAGGTGTCGTCGTTCCCGATGGACCAGTCGGCCAAGGAACGGAACGAACCTTCAGTGCCAGCTGGGCGGGAGTTCACGGAGAGGGTGCTGGAGTCGTGCGCCAGGGCTTCCGGGGAAAGCTGAGCCAGTCCCGAGAAGAGGGAGAAGGCCGGCAGGAAGGTGTGGTTGGCGCCGGTGCCGAGCAGGTTCCGGGAGACGGTGATCCGAACCCCTTGGTCTCCGGCGAGGGGGTTCGCCAAGTTGAAGCGGAAGAACCGGCCGCGGTGGCTATCGCCCCAGTCGGCATCGGCAGCATCGGCCCAACCGAAGCTGCTAGAGACGGTTTGGGTGTTATTGGAGACGTCGGTGCTAATGATCAGCGTGCCGAAGTTGCGGTTGCTGTAGCTGATATGGGCGAAGGCCGTTTGTCCGGTAATCGCGAGAACGGCCAAGGCCGTCCCTAGAAACTTATGATTCATATTCTGTCCTTCCTCCCGAACGAGTCGGGAATTTCATCCCCGGGCGGGGACGATGGGTGAAACCTCCGAAAGAGACCGCGCATGGGCGCGGCTCCGTCGAATGAGATGGGGAGGTTTAGGCCCGGGGAGGCGGGAGGAGGGGAGAGGCGCGGTCCGAGCCCGCGAAGGAAGCCAGATGGGAAGTCAGCAGGTTAGGTTGAGTAAGGCGGGCAGGTTCAACCACAGCCTGAAAAATCCAGAAAGGATCCATGGAGGTGGCGGGGACGGGCGCGAGGGTGGCGGGGGCGGTGTCGGGCCGGGCCTGGGCGATGCGCTCACACAGGCCGCAGGGGTGATTGCCGTCGAAGGTTTTGCGGAGGCCTTCTTTCAGACCGTCTTCCTGCGAGTAGGTGGTGATCATCCAGCCCCAAGCCACGGTCTGGAGAAGGCCTTGGGGCAGGCCGATCTGCCAAAAGAGGGCCAAGGCGGCAAAAGCGGCACAAAAGCGTTTCAAGAATTCCTAAAATATTGGCTCCGAGATTAAAAATCAAACCACGTAGAGAGGTATAAGGCTGATTCTCCGTTCTCATTAACTTGCCCCGTTGGGGTCTTGGATTGGATGACGAATCGGCAAGAATGGGGCCATGCAATTTCTTTGGAACAGTCTGCGGCTGGTCTTTGCCCTGACGGTCGCTTTTTTTGCCCACCCGTTTTTCCATCTTCTGGCGATGCTGCAGGGAAGGGGAAGGGACGAGGCCTGGAAGAGGGAGTGGCTGCGGTGGGGGAGTGCGTGGGCCCTGCGGATCCTGCACGTGAAAGTGGAGAGCCGGGGGCAGATTCCGACGCGAGGCCTGCTGGTCAGCAACCACCAAGGCTACCTCGACATCCTCTGCCTGAACGTGCTCTGCACCTCCCACTTTGTGGCCAAGGCGGAGATCAAGTCGTGGCCGTTGTTCGGCCTGTTTAGTGAGTGGAGTGGGACGATCTTTTTGGATCGGAAGCACCGGACGGCGTTGCGCGGGCCCCTGGAGCGGGTGGTGGAACTTCTCCGGCAGGGGGAAAGGGTGGTGATTTTTCCGGAGGGCACAGATTCCGATGGCACCACCGTGCTTCCGTTTCACAGCAGTTTTTTTGAGGCGGCCATCCAGGCGCAGTGCCCGGTGGTGCCGCTGGCCATCCGGTATTCGGCACCCGGAGTCAGCCCACAAGAGGAGGTGATCTACTGGAAGGACCGGAGGTTTATCCTCCATGTCATTCGGCTTTTGGGCGTGAAGGAAGTCCGTGCGCGGCTGACCTTTGGCGAACCCATGGCGGCCGGAGACAACCGGAAGCAACTTTCCGGGCGGGTCAGGGACCGAATTGTTCAGATGGTCGAGGCTGGGCACCACCCGAGCTAGGACAAAAGACCTCCTAGACAACGAAATGCGAGCTCTCGGCGCACGGCTTTCCGAGAAAAGGTGGGATCATTAGCTTGACCGGCAGAGCGTGGTATCTTTTTGGATCATTTACTCTCGATCCCATCTTAAAATTTTTCGACTGTTCGGCTCCTTGATCGTTTTGGGAGCCCTTGGCATAGGATCTGGCCCGGCCTCGTCGCGTGCTGAATCGGAGCCGGAAGCTCTGGAGTTACTCCTCCTGGTGAAGCAGCGGGAGGCGCAGTTGGCCCAGAAAATCGATACCCTCCGCTTTAAGATTACGGAAACCAGGCAGGAGCTGGATGGGGAAGGGAAAGTGGAGGGCACCGAAAAGGAGAGTCGGGTGACCGCTCCCGGAGGTGAAACCAACCCGGCCAACCGTGAACTGGAAAAGGCCGAAGTGGAGTCATCCGTAAAAGAAACATTCTCCATTCTGGCCTCCAGCGACCTGTTTCGCTGGAAACTGCAGCCGGAAGAAAATCTGGAAGGGGTTCCCTGCCGGGTGCTGAGTTTTGAGCCAAAGGAGGGGGTGGAAACGGAAAACCAGCGTGACAAGGTGATGAGCCAGCTGGCCGGAACGTATTGGGTGGGTGCGGACGACTTTTCCTGTCGGCAAATCGTTGGCAAGTTGACCCGGTTAGTTCCGGTGATGGGCCTTTTCGCCGAGTTGCGGGAATTGGAGTTTCTGTGGAAGGCCCAGAATCTTCGCGAAAGGATCACCGCGCCTCTTCATGTCGAGTACCGCTACAAGGCCACGGTGTTTCCCTTTTTCACCACACACGAAAGGCATGTGTTGGCGTACGAAGTAGTCAGGTGATTTTTCGGGACCCCAGCAAGGTTTCATAGCTCTTTTTGGTCAAAATAACCATCCTCTTTGGGATGTGATAATTTTTCGTTTTCTCTGTTTAAGTGTTCGCGGCGCCCGCAGTCGGGGTAGATTGATCTTAGATCCAATCCAATGAAAAAAATCAACCGAATCACAAAAAGCAGCGAAGGGTTGTTTCGGGGGTACCTCCAGCATCATCCCCTAGGCGAAATTCTGGAACGGTGGGCGATCTATTCAGACCTGCCGGTGGCCATCAGCGGCCCAGATGGGGCAATCATCTGGGTCAATGCCGCCTTTACCCGGATGTGCGGCTACAATTCCGATGAGCTCATTGGCCAAAAGCCCGGCCACATCCTTAGCGGGCCTTTGACAGATAGGTCGCCCCGCTCGGTCCTGAATCGCGCTATCTCGCAGAGGGTCAAGGTCACGACCCGAATCCTAAATTACCACAAGTCGGGTAAGCCTTACTGGGTGGACATCCATTTGGAACCGATCCTGACCTCCAAAGGGGAGCTGAGCGGATTCATCTCCATCGAAAAGGACGTCACCAAGGAGGAGAAACACCAGCACGACATCGGGGAGCTTTCCGCCTCCATGTACGCACAACTCGTGGAGGCGGTGAGCCATTCCGGCAATGGAGCGACTGGAGCCATACGGAGCGAACCGAATCAGGACGCGGGTAGGGTATCGGAGAGCCCAGATGAGTTTATTCGCCGGTGGCGGTCGCAAACTTCCGCTGCCTCCGGAAATCATCCGGGTCGTCGGAACCTCGATAGCACGAAGGCTGATTGAGGGTTTGGGGGAACCTCTACATGGGTGGAGGCATGAATTGGCCGCGACTCAGCATTTTTGTAACCGCATTCCTCATTTTCCCGGTGCGGCTATGCGCCGGGTCGGAGTTTGAGCAGGGGCTAGGGGCGGAAAAAAACCTTCGGCTCTACGAGGCACGCGACTATTTCCGGGCGGCGGTAAAGGAGGGGCCGGACGCGCCGGGTGTAGCGGAACACACCGCTTGGTTCCTTTATCTAAACGGATTTCACGATGAGGAGT
The DNA here is from genome assembly GCA_044351535.1 of Methylacidiphilales bacterium. Lineage (GTDB taxonomy): Bacteria > Verrucomicrobiota > Verrucomicrobiia > Methylacidiphilales > Verrucolacustridaceae > Verrucolacustris. The sequence goes on along the minus strand of JBILFP010000009.1, from coordinate 16,859 downwards.
GTGTCGCTCTTCTTCGGCTGGCCGGGCCGAAAGGCCAGGATTCGGCCGCCATGGAAAGGGCGGCTCGGCAGGTGGAGCGGGAACTGGGCCTGCGTGGTCCGTCGGATCCAACGGAGAAAGACGAGCAAAAGGCATTTCAGAAAATGAAGGTGGAGCAGGCCGCAAGCGGGACGGATGCGGAACGAGGGGGCTCGCTGGTGGACGCCGGGGAATACAAGGAGGGTGTGGTTTTATTGGAAAAAGCAGTGAAGGAGTCGCCGGATGACCTGACGCTGGAGTTGAAGCTGGCGCGTGCCTACTACTGGTCCGGAAAGAAAACGGAGGCGGATCAGGCCTATGGCCGACTCCTTAAAAAGCAGCCGAACAACCCGGCGTTGCTTTACGAACGGGCGGGAGTAGCGGCAAGCGAGGACCAGCTGGATCGGGCGCGAAGTCTGCTGGCGGCCGCGGAGAAAGCCCAGCCCGGAGACACCCGAATCCTCCTGGAACGAGCGCGGATCGAGTCGCTGGGATATGACCGTGAGGCAACGCTGGAGGCGCTGGACCGGATTCCGGCAAAGGACCAGGACTCAGCCCAAGTGTGGCTGGGTCGGGGTCGGGCAGATCATGGCCTGGGCCAATTTGCGGCGGCGGCGGAGTCGTATGAAAAGGCATTGGAAAAAGCACCTCATCTGGAAGAGGCGGCTCATCGGTTAGCGGAGTGTCATCTCCGCCGTGGGGATATTGGGGCAGGGGACGATATCATTTCCAGCTGGCAGAACCGGGAGCGGGGCTTGGATTGGGACATGCGGGAAGATCTTTTTGGGGAGATGGCCGATCCCCGGATGGGGGCAAGTTTTGCCAGCTACTCCAATTCCGTTCAATTTCTGGAGCTGGATTTCGGGCTGTTCGGGAGCTTTCGCCCGATTCCGGAGGTGGAGATCCGGCCCTCGGTGGTGAACTCCCTGTTCCAGCAGATCGGCTTCAGCAATATCGACCGGCAAGGGGGATTGGTGGAAGTGAACGCCCGGCCGGACGACTGGGTGGCGGTCAGTGGCAACGTCGGGCTGAACGGCTACACCAACGATTGGTTGAGCCCGGTGGGGGGAGTTTCCACGGAGTTCTTTCCCGTGCATTGGCTGGATCTGGGGGTGGGCGTGAACTACTTCGACCTGATCGACTTCCAGCCGCCGTTCGGCGTGGGGATCTACGATCTGGTGACGACGATCGGCGGGGTGGGGAACCGGGTGACCAGCACGCAGGGAACCCTGCAGGCACGGCTCCGTCCTTATGCGGGATGGGAACTTTTTGGCCGCACCCGGCTGGCTTCCTTCTCCGATGCGAACACCTTCCAGGACAATCTGGTCCAGGCGGCCTACACCTTCCGCAACCAGCAGCCCCGGATCACGGCCTCGTACAATTACTACTACATGGCGCTAATCAATCCGGCGCGGAACTATCAGCCAAATGCCGGAGGCATTACGACGCCTTCGTACTACGATCCCGACGCGCTGAACATCAACTCGTGGAAGCTGGAGGTGGTGGGGAGGCCGGTGGAGTGGGTGGAGATGGGCGGTGAGGGGTACCTGTACAACATCATGGAAAACGGCGGTTTCGGCCAGTCCGTCTTTATTTTCACCAAGTTTGAGCTGGATGGACCGGAGAACACCCTGCGGCTGGACGGACGTTACTTTACCCAGAATCGTGGACTGACCCGAAACGATGCCCCGGGAGGGTCCTTCAACGCCCTCAACTTCCTTTTGACCTATGAACACCGCTTCTGAAAAAACCGGGCGGGAGAGGCGGTACAAGGACTCGATCCTGGCCCCGCTCCGGCGGAAGAACCGCATTCTTTACACCTCCACGATCATCCTTGGAGTCATCTACCTGCAGTGGCTTTTTCGCATGTTGGATTGGGGGCATCCCATCGCCGCCAGCTTTTTCGTTTTAGCCGAGCTGATCTGCTTTGTCTGCATCCTGGTCTGGGCCGACATGCTTTCCGAGGAGCGTCTCCATCCGCGGGAGACCATGCCGTGGAAGGGAAAACTGCCCGATGTCGACCTGTTAGTCACCGTCTGCAATGAGCCGATGGAGATCGTCCGACCCACCCTCGAGGCGGTGGCCAAGATCGATTATCCTCACCTACACGTCATGGTGCTGGATGACGGGCACTCCAAGGAGGTGAGGGAGCTCGCCCAAAAGCTGAAGTTCGGTTACAGCGCCCGCCCGGATAGAACCGCCGCCAAGGGGGGGAACCTAAATCACGGGATGAGGATCACCCATTCCCCTTTCGTGATGACGCTGGATGCTGACCAGATCCCAAAACCGGAGGTGATCCACCGGATGATCGGCTACTTCCAGATCCCCAAGATTGGGTTTGTGGGAAGCCGCCAGTCCTTTCGGGTGCCACCCGGCGATCCTTGGGGCAACCGGGACACCGTCTTTTACGAGGCGATGCAGATTAGCAAGAATGCCCATAACGCGTCGATTTCCTGCGGAAGCGGGGTGATCTACCGCAGAAAGGCCGTGGAGGAGATCGGTGGATTCTGCGAGTGGAGCCTAGTGGAAGACCTGCACAGCTCGATGCTCCTTGAGGACAAGGGTTGGCACTCGGTCTACTACCCGTTTGCGCTGACCGAGGGGACGGCCCCCAGCGACATCTTTGCGCAACAGCAGCAGAGGCGCCAGTGGGCCACCGATTCCGTCCGGATCCTTTTCTGGGACAACCCCTTTTGCCGGAAGGGGCTGGGCTGGCACCAGAAGGTTTCTTATTTCCATTTTGGCTACCACTACATCATGTTCGGAATCGCCTACCCGATCTTCTTTTTCATGCCGATCTGGGCTCTTTTCACAGGCAACTTTGTGCTGACCGCCCCGCTTTGGCTCTTTCTGCTCTACCGACTGCCTTACCTCGGGTTGATGAGGTGGATGAACTCTTCCATGACCAACCAAAAGCAGGACATGCAGTCCTTCCAGGTCCAGGCGGGCCTTTGGTTTGTCTATCTGGTGGCGATCTTTACGGCCTTGTTTCATCCCCAACAAAGACCCCGGTATCGGGTCAACACCAAGGTGGTTCGGGACATCAACATTTTTGCCCGGGCCTTGGCCCTGGGGCCCAATCTTTTTCTGATCGGACTCTCCCTGTTGGCCATCGTCTACGGAATTCTCCATTACCCCATCCGTAACACCTATCTCTGGATTCACGTTTTCTGGTGTGGCTGGGCCATTTTTGCGGTTTCCCGGGCCACGCTGGTGGGCCTTTTGCCTGAGTGGTTCGCCGGCCGGGTGAAAAAGGCAAAAAAGGGAGACTAATTGAAAGACGGATCCCGCCATGCTGTTTCCGCGTTTCGGCGACCCGTGGCGGAGTTGGTGGCGTTTGTTGAGGAAGAGCAGGACGTCCTTTCCGATCACTTGGAGAAGCTGGGCGTAACGCCTTTCTGGTCGGGCAAGGACCCGCACTCCGCTAAAGCGGATCTCCGGATCGTGCGGTGGGGAGCCGGATCGCTGCCGGAAAAAAAAGTGAGGACAGGGTTGCCCATCTTGGTGGTGGCGGACCTGCCGCAGGGTTTTCATCCCTCCCTTTGGCAATCCTGGGGGGATTCGATCGTTTGGTATACCAACTGGACGGCTGACACTTTTGCCCTGGCCCGGCGGCTGGCCTCCGTCGCCCACCGCCTTTTGGAAAAATCCCCGCCGCCCATGGGCGCGAAACCGGCCACGCTGGAGTGCGGTCCGGACGGGAAGGTCCGGCAGATCAGCGCATCCTCGGCTGCGCGCCTGGGTGGGGTGCCTTCGGATTTTGTGGGAAAGAATTGGATTTCCTGGCTGGCAAAGGAGAAAAGGCAGCTGATCTTATTCTGGCTGCAGAAGGGGATCTCCCGCTACGGGCAGGGGATCGCGGACTGTCTGGTGCGTCTTTCTGATCGGCGATGGACGCTCTGGGATATCTGGATCCATCCCCGGTCGGGTGGCTTTTCCGTTTATCTGGCGGACGAGAGCGAAAAAAAGGAGCTGGGCGACCAGCTGGAATATGCGCTCACCCACGATCCTTTGACCGGTTTCATCAACCGGTGGGAACTACGCCGGCGGATGGAGCGGCACAGCCAGACCGGTCACGGGGTTCTCCTGGTGGCGGACCTTGATGATTTCAAAATCTACAACGACACCCGCGGGCACGACGAAGGGGACGAAATCCTTCGCCGGGTCGCCACACACCTGCGGGATCATTTTGGTCCCGAAGCGGAACTGGCACGGCTGGGCGGGGATGAGTTCGCTATTTTTCTGAAAGATTGGACCATGGCTCGGGCTCTCCGGAGTGCCCGTTCGCTGGTCGGATCGATGGCTCGTCGGCGTCAACAAAGGGGATCCGCTTCCCAGCCTTCCATCAGTGTGTCTTTAGCGCGCTCGAGCCGCGGGGATCTCCCAGCCCAGGTCTTCCGGGCCGCTGACGCCGGGTTGCAACGGGCCAAGGTTCGGGGCAAATCCCGGTGCGAGGTCGTCAAGGAAATGAGGACCAACACTACGTCGATCCGGGGATCTTGGACCTTGGAGGTCAGTCAGGCGCTGCAGGCGGGAGAATTTGAACTCTGGCTTCAGCCGGTCCGGGAGCTGAAAGGAGGTAAGGTGACTTTCCATGAGGCCCTCTTTCGGTTGTGGACTCCTGCGGGACTGGCGATGCCGGAGTCCACCCTGCCGGCGATCGAGCGACTGGGCATGCGCATCCATCTGGCCTCCTTGGTCATGCACCGGTGCATCGAGTTGCTGATCAAAAACCCGAAGCTGATTCTCGGCGCCAACATCGGACGAGAAGTCCTGTGTGATGCGGATCTCGCCAACGATCTGGTTTCCTCCGTCCGCCGGGCCCGGATCCGGCCTTCCCGCCTGATTTTGGAAGTTTCCGAGGAGGCGGGCCTTTCCGAATTGCGGGCAGGAAAGCTGTTTGCCCGGAAACTGCAAAAGGCAGGGTTTCAAATTGCCTTGGATGACTACGGAAGGGGGGCCGCCAGCCTGATTGAGATTATGGAGCTCCCGATCAATCAGGTGAAACTCGACCCTATTTTCTGGATGCCTGCGGAAAAAGATACCCGCGCCCGCATGGTGCTAGAGAAAATGCTCCGCGTTTTCCGAGATCTGAAGATCATGGTGATTGCCGAAGGGGTGTCCAAACGGTCTGAACTTACCTTGATCCGCTCTTTAGGGATCTCTTATGCCCAGGGTTTTGAGCTGGGCAAACCACGGGCTACCCAAACCACCCTTTCGGTGAATCCACGGGGGAGATTGGCCGCCCTGGGTTTACCCGCGACCAGCAACATGGGGACTTCCGGAAAAAAAGAGGTTCGTTCCAAGTTTCGACCCAATCCCAGTTGAATCCAGGATGACAAGACATCCGTCAGCACGGATGCTTACCGCGTGAAGGAATTTTTCCGGATGCTGGGGTTGCTGGTTTTGCTGGGGCTCGCGTTTCTGGCGTACCCATGGGTGTTTGTGACCAGCCGGTTTTGGCCCAAGGCGGAACGAAGGGACTGGAGGTTGCACTGGCAGGGGATGGGGTGCCGCTGGGCGCTGGCGTACCTGCGTTGCCGGGTCAGCGTGCAGGGTGTTCCGCCCCACCGCGGGATGCTGGTTTCGAACCACCAAGGATACATGGACATCCTGGTGTTGGGTTCCCTGGATCCGGCCTCGTTCGTGGCCAAGGCGGAGATTCGCTGGTGGCCGATCTTCGGCCTCTTCAGCTGGTGGGCAGGCACCATCTTTCTGGAGCGGAGGAACAAGACGGCGCTGAAGGGGCCGCTTCATGAAACCATCGAGCGGTTGCGGGAGGGAGGAAGAGTGGTGGTATTCCCTGAGGGGACAGACTCGGACGGGACGGGGGTGTTGCCTTTTCACAGCAGTTTTTTTGAGGCGGCGATCCGGGCGCAGTGCCCAGTGATCCCAGTGGCGATCCGGTACTCCGCCCCCGGGGTGAGCAGCGGGGAGGAGGTGATCTATTGGAAGGATCGGCGCTTTTTACCGCACCTGATCCGGCTGCTCGGGGTGGGCGGGATCCGCGCCCAGGTCACCTTCGGGAAGCCGATGGAGCCGGGGTCGGACCGGAAAGTGTTGGCGCGGCGGGTGTATGGGGAGGTCGCGCGGATGGTGCGCGTGGGAGGGGCGACCTAGGGCTGATCGTAGGTGCGGAGGCGGAGAATGAGCTGGGGGATCGAGCGGACGCCGAGCTTACGGTAGATGGCCTTGCGGTGGTTGTGGGTGGTGCCGGCGGTGATGCCGAGCTGTTTGCCGATCTCCTTGTCGGTCATGCCGCGCAAGAGGCGGGAGGAGACCTCGAGTTCCCGCCGGGTCAGTTTTTTACCTAATTGCCGGTCGACGAACTTTTCCAGATGGGGGAGGTGGGGGCGGACGCTGGAGGTGGCGAGCGGGGTTTTTCCGTTAAGGGCCTCGCGGATCAGGGTTTTAAACTCATCCGGGTCGTCCTGGAGGTCGAGCCAGCCGCAGGCGCCGTATTTCCGCCAGAAAGCCATGTCGAGGATGTGCCAACCCTCTTGGTAGACGATCAGGCGGTAGACGGGGCGGCGTTCCGGTTTGAGGGGGGTTAACTTGTGGTTTCCGTTATGGAGGACGACGTCGTTTTCCTTGGGGTGGCCGTTATGGCCATCGAGAATCCGGGTGGGGGCCAGACGGAGGGTTTCGAGATAGGTGCGGATCAGCTCGGTGGGGATGACCCGGGCGGGGGAGAGATAGACGAAAGGGGTCTTCCGTCCATTTCCGTCTTCGCCTGGGTACTCCCTCTGATCAGCACTGGGTAGCTGTGTGTGGGTAGTTTGATGTTGAGCCAAGGGAAACCTCTTGGCCGAAAGTAGCTTGCGGAGCTTTAAAAAACTAGGGAGCACCAAAAATAGAAGTATCTAAAATAGGATATAAATCAACCCTTCGATTTTGTAAGAAGTTTTAGTTTTTTATAAATTTCCGAAATGGGGTCCGAAAGGCTGAGGTAGTGGGTTGCTCCTTTTCTTGCCCAAAGAAGGCGATCGGCGGCGTTCCATTCGGATTGAAAGACGACCAGACGGACGGAACCGGGTTGAATTGGGCGCAGGGGTTGGGTGCCGTTGTGGAGGAGAACATCGCTAGGACGGTGTTCACCTTTTCGAGCCTTCCAGATTTCTGCCCGAATCCGAAAGTTCTCCCAAAGATAAAATCGGAAAAGTTGATTGAGGAGTCCTTGGGACGAACTCAGAAAAAAGCGTGGGACTCGTTTTGATTTAGGCATCACAAAGCCTATATCCTAATCAGGATAGTGTCTAATTTTTGGGTAAAAATAGTTTCAACAAGGCCCTCGTATCCGGGGATGTTTTGAGTCATTATTCCTTGATGGCCAACCGGGATCACCGTCGGAAAAGAATTCGGGAATCGAGGGAGAATCGGGTCAGGACTTTGGGGGGAAAGACAAAGCTTTCGAAGGTCCGGAGTCAGGGTCGGACAGCCCGCGCTTTGGCGCGATCAGCGAAGACGAGGACGGTGTACGGAGCGAGACTTAGTAGATAGCAGATAGGAGAGTGTGGGGGATTCTGGGCGGATGAGGATTGGGATGAGGATGAAAACTGGGTAGGGCGGCGATTTTACAATGATAATTGAGATTAGGTAGGGGCCGTTGTCCCGAACGGCCCGGGCTCAATATTCAAAGCGGGCGCTTAGGGACAAGCGCCCCTACCGAGCCTAAAATGGAAATATGTATGCCGCTTCTGACCGAAGAGGCGCCACTTTTGGCCCCCTAAGACCTACCGCCGCCCATCCGATCCAGTCGCTCCGCGATGGATTAGCGTTCCGCTTTCGCGGGGGGATTTATCAAAAGTGGCCTGCCTAGCGTGAAGTTTTAGCCCTGCGGGGTGCGGTATTTTTAGAGACGATCCTGGCAGATTGGCTGGATACTTGTCCCGAGGTGCCGGAATGGCCCCCGGTTTCACCGGCTAGCCGGAATGACAGTTTGTGGTGAGGGTGCTCTGGTAAAAACGTTTCTAAAGCCAGATCAATCTCCTTTTCGAACGGAGGTTTGATAAAGACGGTGTACGGTGCAAGGCTTAGTAAATAGCACATAGGAGATAATATCTAGGGGGTACAGCGGGATGGCGCGGTTGAAAGGGTGGAGGTTTTTGAGAATTCTGTTAAAAAAAAAGAAAAAGGCTGATGGATAGCTACTTACACAATTAAAATTAAGTGCGGCACGGAGAATAAATATTTTAAAATACACCTATCTATTTCGTCATGGGTGAGTAGGTTATGGGGATGAGCAGATCTAATCTGAAACTCCAATGGTCGACAGCGTTGCTTCTGGTTCTGGCGGGGGCAGGGCAGGCGGGATCAATCGTAGAAACATTTGGTAGTGGGACAAACCAGTTCTCAATAAATTTTGTGGAAATTGGAAACCCCGGAAACACGGCGGACAGTTCAGGGGCTCCCAATCCGGCCGGTTCGGTGGCTTACACCTACCACTTGGGCACTTACGAGATCAGCCGCGATATGGTCAACAAGGCCAACACGGCGGGCGGCCTGGGAATCACCATGGTGGACATGTCCACGTATGTCGGCGGCAACTTTGCCAACCGTGCCGCCGCCGGGATCTCTTGGAACGAGGCGGCCAGGTTTGTGAACTATCTGAATACCAGCAGGGGATACCAAGCGGCCTACAACTTCACCACCGGCGGGAGCAACGACAACATCACCCTTTGGGGGGCCGGGCAGTACAGCGGCAGCAATCGGTTTCGCCACAAGGATGCCGTCTTTGTTCTCCCCAGCCTGGACGAATGGTACAAGGGGGCTTACGGCAGTTCGGGCGGGACTTGGTACGATTTTGCCACGGGCAGCAACAGCCGGAATAGCGGATCCGGCTACACAGATCCCACCAGTGTCGCCAGTGGGACCGCGGCGGGAACCGCGGTTTATGGGCAGTCGCTTCTCCAGGGGCCGGCTGATATTACTCAAGCGGGTGGTCTGAGCCCTTACGGCACCATGGGGCAAGGGGGAAACGTGTGGGAATGGAGCGAGACCGCCTTTGATAGAGTCAATGATTCTGCCGGGGAAGGTCGCGAATTTCGGGGCGGCTCATGGACGAGTAGCTGGGAGGAGATGGAATCCTTGAGCCGAACCCCCTTCAATAACTCGCCGACGGTGCAAGCCACTGATTTTGGATTCCGGGTGGCGATGGTGCCGGAACCGTCTGGTTTCTCATTGCTGGTGGTTGGATTAGGTGGTTTGGCAGCCTTGCGTCGGCGGAAGTCGGAATAGGTTTAAGGATTAGGGGCGGGCGGTTGGGACAACCGCCCCTACCAAGTTCCATCCTCAAGCTAGGTAGGGGCCATTGTCCCTAATGGCCCGTATTGAATCTCTGGCACGGGCGGTTTGGCCCCTGCAGACCTTCCCCCGCCCATCCGAGCCAGTCGCTCCGCGATGGATTGGTGTTCCGCTTTCGCGGGGGGATTTGTCAAAAGTGGCCTACCAAGATTGAAGTTTCAGCCCCGCGGGGTGCGGGTTTTGTAGATGTTTTCGATGACGGAGCGGGGAAGCGGCTGGCTTTCGGTCTCGGGAATCATGATCTCAAGATAACAACCCCCGTGATGGTTGCGGGCCTCCTCCAGAGCGGACTCCAAGTCACCCACTGTCTCCACCCGGGTGCAGAACCAGTCATGGCAACCCATGGCGGCGGGCAGGGTGTGATAGTTCCAGCCCGCCAGGTCGTCATACACGTGGCCGCGTTCACTGAGGACATCCTCCACCCCGTAGAGACCGTTATTAAGAACGATGACGATGGGATTGATGCCGTACCGGCCCATCACCCCGATCTCCGTGGCGGTGAGCTGATGGGAGCCGTCTCCCGTGACCAAAATGGTGCGGCGCTTGGGCTCTGCAATGGACACGCCGAGCGTGGTGGGGGTGGCCCAACCGATCGAGCCCCAAAGAAGCTGGGATTCGTAGCCCACATTTTCAGGCAACCACATTTTGCCGAGGTGGAGCATGCAGGTGCCGGTCTCCGCAACAATGGTATCCCCAGAACGCAAGAAACGCTGTAGACGAGGATAGAGAGAGGCGGACGTCACTGGGTCGTGAGTGGAGCCGCGCAAGGGGAGTAGCTGGGGTGAACTACGACGAACGACCCGGGCCCGGGGGGCGGAACGTGCTAAGCCCCGAAGCACGTCGCGAAGATGAACACCGGTAAAGGTATGGTCGCCCACATCCACGTAGTCTGTACCGATGGTAATTTTGGGAACTTTGGCGAGGCGATCGGTCCAGAGGCCCATGTTCAGGTCCTCCCGGATGACCCCGCCGACATCGAGAAGGAGGTCAGAGCGCTCCACGGTAGAGGCCACGAAAGCTGGGAAAGAGGACTGACCGCCGTAGATCCCGAGGTACTGCGGGTGGGATTCATCCAGCAGGCCCTTATCCATCTCGGTCAGGGCGAAAGGCAGGCGAGTGCGCTGGAGGAGGGAGAGAAGCTCCGGCTTCGCTTGGTAACGCCCGACGTGGAAGGTGGGCACAACAACCGGACGGCGGGCTTTTTTCATGCGGCTGACGATGGCCCGGAGTGCGGATCGCAGTTCCACGGGATTGCTTTGTCCACGGGAGATAGAAGTGGAACGGGTCCCTCGGATCGGGGTTCCCTGGACCGGCATCCTGGCGTAGTCCTCAGGGACGAGCATGTAGGCGGGTTGGCTGAGGCGAAGGGCCTCATGGATGAGTCGCTCCAACTCCATCACGACATTTTCCGGGGCGAGGTGGGCGCTGACGCCGGCCGTGGCGGCGGAGATGTTAAAGAAGTTGTTATAGGTCCCGTCTCCCAAGGTGTGGTGGGTGACGAGGCGACGACGCTGAATCCGGGTGGAGGGGGCGCCGACCACGTGGAAGATGGGAACGCGGTGGGCCTTCGCGCCCATGACGCCATTGACGGCGCTGAGTTCGCCCACGGCGTAGGTGGTGGTGAGCAGGGCGGCTCCGCGGCGGCGGGCGTAACCGTCGGCGGCATAAGCGGCGTTCAGCTCATTGGAGCAGACGACCCACTTCATGCGGGAGGAGAACTCAATGGCGTCGTCGATCGGGAAGGAGTAGTCACCAGGAACGCCGAAGGCGTGATCAATCCCCAGGTCCGCAAAACGGTTGATGATGTAGTCGGCGACGGTTGGTTTCATAAAATTGTGATAGCGAATCAGGTGCGGCGGACAATGCCGGGATGGTCGTGAATCTGGCTGGCGGAGTGGAGACCGCACAACCGGGCCTGGTCCCGCAGGGTGTAGAGCAAGCCCTGCAAGACCTGGCGGACCCCGCCCCGCCCGTTGTCCACGCAGGCGTAGATGACCGGCCGGCCAATGCCGACAAACTCCGCCCCCTGTGAGTAGGCGATGAGCACATCGGCGGCACTGCGAACTCCGCTGTCGAACCAAACCCCGAAGTGGCGATCCTTCTTCTTCACGGCCTGACGGATTTCTGGAAGGACGTCGATGGGAGCGATGGAGTTGAAAACAAAGCGGCCGCCATGGTTGCTGACGTAGACGGCGTCGGCCCCGGATTCCTGGCATTGGCGGGCGTCCTCCACGCTCATCACGCCCTTCACGGCCAAAGGCAGGCCCCGCCGGTGGGTGAGGGTTGGGTGGGCGGGTGAGATGCTTTGCCGGGAATGGCAAAGGCGGGCGATGTGCTGGACCGACCACGGATAAGCAGCGGAGCGGGCATTCCGGGTGGCGTTCTGCCGGCCCATGCCGCCGAACTGGATGGCGCGACCGTAATCGAATGCGGCGGCCGGATCGCAGGCATCGGCAAGTTTTTTAACAGAGAGGCCGAGTCGGCGAGAGGCGTAGGCGAGGAGTTTTGGGGAGCGGGTGCCGGTACAGCCGCGTTTCCGGTAACATTTTTCGTGGAAGACGGGGTCGTGGAGGAGGTTACCCGCGATGCCGGAGCAGAAGGTGAAGTCGGCATAAAGATCCATCATGGGAACGCCGCCATGGCCGGCCCCGGCATCGATGGTAAAGAGGATGACGGAGACGCCCGCGCGTTTAGCCCGCTCGATGAGAGAGCGGTTGATGTCGTCTTCCTCCGTAAGATAGAGCTGGAACATGGTGAACGGGGCGGGACCGGAAGGGGCGCGAAGGCCAGGTCGGAAGTAGTAGCGGTTGGAGGTCACGGCGGTGCGCGCTTCCTCCAGGCTGTAGCGGGTGAGGGTGCCGAGGGAGTGGACAACGTCCGCATCCGTCACGCCTTGTGCGAGGGCGATCTCGTCCGACTGGCCACCGTACAGGGAGGCGGAACCGTAAGGGGCGGAAAAGATCGGGGTGGGGCTGGTGAGGCGGGTGACGCCCAGTTCGCGGGAGGAGAGGGTAACCGGGGTGGCGTAGCGGAAGGTTTTATCGGGGTGCAGGTAGCGGGGGATGAAGCGGTACCGGGAAAAGGCGGCGATATTGTGGGCGGTGCTGTCCCCCGCGGCGGAGGCGCCTTCATCATACCAGCCGTGGATGTGGGGGGAGATTTTGGAGCGGATGCGAACCCGGAGTTTTTCAAAGTCCCACGGGACGGGCGGGAAGGCGTTGTCGCGGTTGGACAGGGTACCGGGAATGTTGCGATGGCCGAGGAGCCCGCGAAGGGAGGTTTCCGTGAAGCGGCGTGAGTAAGAATCTGGGTTGTTGAGCTGACGGCGGATTTCAGCGGGGGAGAGGCTGACGGGGAATTTTTTCATTAAGGACAAATACTTTACCGCAGGGGTGCGGAGATTTGGATATTTTTATATATCCAAGCTACAGTTGTTACGTGGTCACGGATGAACTACTGAAAGCGCTGTTGGTGAGCCTTTGCCTTGGGGCGTTGATCGGACTGGAGAGGCAGTGGGAGAAGGAAACTTGGCACCCGGGGAAGCATGTCCTCGCAGGACTACGCACCTTTACCTTTTGGGCCTTGCTGGGAACCCTGTGCGGATACTTTACCCAAACCGTTCACCCTTTCTTCTTTTTGGCCGGATTTCTGGCGATGGCCGTCTGGATCGCGATCTTTCTCTTTTATAAAAACCGCTCGAGCACGGATCCCGGGTACACCACGGGTGCGGTGGGGCTCCTGACCTATCTCATCGGCGGTCTGGTGGCCTACGGGCAGGACAAGGCAGCGATGATTCTCACCCTGACGGTGGTCATCCTTCTTGCGCTCAAACCCTACGTGCACCAGGTGTCGCGCCGGTTCAGCAAAGAGGATGTGCGGATGGCGCTGCAGTTTGCCGCCATCACGGGAGTGATTCTTCCCTTGGTTCCGGACGAGCCGTGGGGACCGTATGGCGCCTTCAATCCTCATTCGATCTGGTTGATGGTGGTCTTGGTTTCCGGGGCCTCGTTCGGCGGATACGTGGCGGTACGGATGTTCGGCCACAAGCTGGGGATCGCTCTGACGGGACTGATCGGGGGGATTGCCTCCAGCACGGCCACCACCCTGGCGATGAGCAAGGAGAGTCGGGCCCAGCCGGCCCTGACGGCGGATTGCGCCATGGCCGTGGTGTTGGCCTGCACGGTGATGTTGTGGCGCGTGGCGGTGTTAACCGCCGTGATTTATCCGCCGGTGCTAGGCCAGATTCTGCTCCCTTTTGTGGCGATGAGCGTGCCGGGGCTGCTTTGGTGCGGGTGGCGGATATTGCGGCACGGCCAGGGAAAGCCCCGGGATGAGGCGCCGGAGTACCGGAACCCGCTTGGGTTAAGGGACTCCCTGAAGTTCGCCCTCTTTTACGCCCTGATTGTGTTTTTAGTGAAAGCCGGTCAGGCCCGATACGGCGAAGCCGGCATTGATACGGTCAGCGCCCTGTCCGGCCTGATGGATCTGGATGCCATCGCGCTTTCGCTGACCCGGATGGCCGGGGAAGGGGGAGTTCTGGAGATGGCGGCCAAGGGGATCCTGATCGCCACCGTGGCGAATACGGTGGTGAAAGCAGGAGTGGTGGCGATTTGGGGGAGCTCGAGGATGAGGATGTTGGTTCTTCCGGTGATGGCGGCCACGGCGGTGGTAGGCGTCGGGTTTGTGGTGATGAGGTAGGTGTTTCTCGTTTACGTTTACGATTACGTTTACGAAGCTGACAATCGCGTAAACGTAAGACGTAAACCTAAACGAACAGCTTAAGGTCGAGATTAGGACGTTCGAATTTCAACAGGCATAGCGCTGAGCTGCCGATAGATTTTCCCGAGCCGGTACACCGGCCACCAACGGTAGAGATAGACGTCCAGGGGTCTCCACATGGCGACCCAGCCGATAATGATCAACCCCTCCTGCACGATGGCGCGGAATTGGCCGAGGTCTGGATCGATGATCTGTGCCGCCGTGACGCAGCCGGCCAAAAAGGCACTGGCAATCAATAGGCTGGTCCAGCCGTAACGAAGCAGCTGTTTCAGCTCCCGTTGGTTGAACTCGTACCGGTAGTTGAAGTAGTTGCGGATCGAGTCGTGCAGGATTCGTTCCGCCTCGGCTCGGTCGGTTGTCTGGCCGAGGTGGACGACGAGCTTGAAGGGTTTCTTGAGATTGTGCTCCTGGGCCCAGCTGACGATGAACTCCTCGGCCTCAGGATCGAGGTCGCGCTCATGAAAGGGGGAGGGATCGATCGAATTGAAGATCTGTTGAAGGTTCTGAACCTTAACCTCAATCAGCTGATAGGCCGGTTCGACGGGCATGGTTGACTATTCCACCAACGAGCCTCGAAGAAAAGACCGTCAAGTTGGATTAGGATGAAGATGAAGATTAGGTAGGGCGGCGTGTCCCTACGCCGCCTCATTTAAGAATACTCATTCTAAAACGAGGCGGCCTGCGGAGAGGCCGCCCTACCTATTTAGAAATCCTGAGCAAAGTAAGTGAAGATAATGTCAGCCCCGGCACGGCGGATGGAGAGGAGGGTTTCGTCGCGGCTCTTTTTAAGATCGAGCCAGCCCTTTTGAGCGGCGGCATGGATTTGGGCGTACTCGCCGGAGACCTGATAGGCAGCAAGGGGGAGACGGGTGGCCTCGCGGAGGTCGCGGATCACGTCCAGATAGGGTCCAGCCGGTTTCACCATGAGGGCATCGGCTCCTTCCTGCTCGTCGAGCAGGGCATCGCGGAGGATGGCGCGCCGGTTGGCCGGATCGGCCTGGTAGGTGCGCTTGTCGAGCGAGCGGGTGCCGGCCGCTTGGGCGCTACCGACGGCATCGCGAAACGGACCGTAAAAGGAGGAGGCAAACTTGGCGGCGTACGAAAGAATGCCGGTGGAGGTGAGTCCGGAGGAGTCGAGGGCCGAGCGGATCACCCCGATCCGGCCGTCCATCATGTCGGAAGGGGCAACGAAGTCGGCCCCAGCGCTCCCCAAAACAGCCGCTTGTTTGGCGAGCAGGATGAGGGTGGCGTCGTTGTCGACGTCGCGTCCGGATTTGTCGAGGACACCATCGTGACCATGGGAGGTGTATGGATCGAGGGCCACATCGGCGAAGACTGGGAGGTCAGGAAGCTCCTTTTTCAGTGCCCGGAGGGTGCGGGGAATGAGACCTTTGGGGTTCAGGCCAGCCTTGCCGTCCTTCGTGCGAAGAGAAGGCTCGATGCAAGGGAAGATGGCGATCCCGCCAACGCCGCGGTTGGCCAACCGGGCCGCTTGCCGAAGGACGCCGGAAATCGAATAGCGGGCATGGCTAGGGAGGCTGGGAATCGGCGTGGGCTGACCGGAGCCGTCCTTAACAAAGAGCGGAGCCACCAAGTGGGATGGTGAAACGGAACTCTCTGTAAACAGACGGCGGATGCCAGGGGTGCGGCGAAGGCGGCGGCTTCTAATTGGGATGGAAAACTTGGAACTCAAGGAAACTGAATCGTATCGCCGCCTGAGATGAAGATGAAGATTAAGATTAAGGGGGCTGACAGCTAGGTAGGGGCGGTTGGCCCCCTCAGACCCACCCCGCCCAATCTCATCACTGCCTCCGGCAGAATGCTTATGCACTTCGCGCGGGATTTGTCCCTAACCGCCCGTGATGAAGATTGAATGCGGTCCGTTGGGGACAACGGACCCTACCAAGCTTCTAGTTTTCCATCTTCCTGTTATTTTTCACGGATGGAGGAGGTCAGGCTTTTTGACACGGCGACGAGGTCGGTGAGGCCACTCTCCGCCTCCGATGGGAAAGATCTAAAATTCTACGCCTGCGGGCCGACGGTGTACGGTCCAGCCCACATCGGGAACTTCCGCAGCTTCGTGGTTCAGGACCTGCTGGTCCGGGTCTGGGAGGCGTCAGGCGGGAAGGTGAGGCATGTCCGCAACCTGACCGATGTGGACGACAAGACGATCAAGGGAGCCCGTGACGCCAAACAGAAGCTGGGTGACTTCACCCAAGGCTGGACCGATCGGTTCTGGAAGGATGGAGCGGCGTTGGGCCTCAAGAAGCCGACGAAGGAACCGAAAGCGACCGAATTCATCCCCAAGCAGATCGCCCTGGTGGAGCGGCTGGTGAAATCGGGCCACGCTTATGAATCGGGCGGCTCGGTCTACTACCGGGTGAAGTCTTTCTCGAATTACGGAAAGCTATCCCGTTTGGACGAACGTGAGTTAAAAGAGGGGGCCTCCGGTCGGGCCGATGCGGACGAGTATGCGCGGGAGCAGGCGGCAGACTTTGTTTTATGGAAGGGGCATAAGCCGGAGGACGGGGATGTTTTCTGGGAAAGCCCGTGGGGGAAGGGTCGGCCCGGTTGGCATCTGGAGTGCAGCGCGATGGCGATGGAGATCCTGGGCGAGACGATCGATCTGCACGGGGGCGGAGCCGACCTGATTTTCCCCCACCATGAGAACGAGATCGCCCAAAGCGAGGCGGCGAGCGGTAAGCCGTTCGTCCGACACTGGTTTCACGTTTCGCATCTCCTGGTGGAGAACCGGAAGA
>JBILFP010000068.1:0-9136 GCA_044351535.1 Methylacidiphilales bacterium | reverse complement strand
CCTCCAGGCGGGAGCGGACCTTCTCGATATCCTGCAGGAGAAACGCGACGTCCGGATCCGAGGAAAGGCGTTCTTTTGATTTCTCGTTGAGAATCACGCGAAGGGAGGGATCCATGGCCAACGTGTCGAAGCGGGCAGGATTGATTTCATCCCAGGGCAGGGGGTTCGGCAGGTCCGATTCCCCGATTTTCATGAAGTCGAGGGGGGAGGCGATGGTGATGTCGGGAATCACGCCGCGGTTCTGCGTGGAGTGTCCATTGGGGAGGTAAAACTTTTGGATAGTCAGCTTCATGGCTCCGGCCTTCGGCTGGCTCTGGTCAGGGCGCTGGAGGAATTTGCCGAGTTCTACCACGGCCTGGACGGTGCCTTTGCCGTGGGTGCTTTTTTCCCCGACGATGATGGCCCGCTGGTAATTTTGCAGGGCACCCGCGACGATTTCGGAGGCCGAGGCGCTACGACGACCCACCATCACCAAGAGAGGGCCGTTGTACTGAACGCCAGGCCGGTCATCGGTGCGCTGGATCACCGTGCCTTTGCCGTCGCGCACTTGGACCACCGGCCCCTGATCGATGAATAGGCCGGTCAGGTTGACGGCCTCGTCCAGTAAGCCGCCGCCATTCTTACGCAGATCCAGGATGATGCCGTCCACACCAGCGCGGTTCAGCTGACCGATGAGAAGCTCGACATCCTCGGAGGTGGAGCGGGGCGTGGCATTGTTGCCACTGGCGGCCGACTCCACCCCACCCACTTCACCATAGAAACTGGGGAGATCGATGACCCCGATGCGCCAAGCCTCCGGGCTTCTCGCCGGAATCTCCACCGGCACGATCTCTTTTTTTTCCTCCGTCTTTTTGGCAAGGCGGTTCTTCAGGTTGTCCCAAAGGGTGCTGTTCTTTTCGGCGGTGGCCGGCTCCGGCTGGAGGGCCTGGACGGCCACCGGCACCACCTTGCTTCCTCCCTTGGGCAGATCATAAATGGTGGCGCTGGCCTGCTGGGCGGAAAGTTTGACTTCGTCGCGGGTAATCTGGATCTCCCGGAGTTCTCCGGAGGTGCTACCCGCCGGCATGACCTGCAAACGGACCACGGTGTTTTTCGGGCCGCGGATTTTTTTCACCGCATTGCGCAGTTTCATGTCCACGATGTCCTCAAAATGGCCTTCCCCCTGGGCCACACCGACAATCTTGTCCCCCACCTTGAGCCGGCCATCGAGATCCGCCGGGCCGCCCGGAACGAGTTCCTTGATCACGCAGTAGCCGTCCTCGCTGGAAAGGACGGCCCCGATTCCGACCAGGGCCAGCTTGATGCCAATGGAAAAATCCTCAAGGGTCGACGGGCTCATGTAGCTGGAGTGCGGGTCGTAAAGGCTGGCCAGTGCGGTCAGATATAACTGGGAGATCTCCTCGTTGTCATAATCCTCCAAGTTTTTCACCAGGCGATCGTACCGCTTGGTCACAGTGGCAACCGGATCTTCCTCCTTCTTTTTTTCGGGCGTGGGCTTGGCGGCCTTGTCGGTCTCCGGCGAAGTTTTGGCGACCAGCTTTTCGCGCAGCAGATCAAATTTCAAACGGCGCTCCCAGAGCTCATCCGCGGCGGCGCGGTCGGCGGGCCACTCAACCCGGGTTCGATCGATCTCGTAGGTCTGTTCCGAGGAAAAGTCGAAGGGGAGGGTGAGGCGACGTTTGATCCAGTCGAGCCGTTCCCGCACCCGGTCGTTGAAGCCGGCAAAGATTTCATAGGCTGGGGTGATGTCGCCCCGTTGGGTCAGTTTCGCCAACTGCGGCCCATAGTTGTCCTGATAAGCCTGCAGATCGCTTTGCAGAAAGAACGCATGGTTGTAGTCCAGTGCTTCCATGTAGGCCCGGATCCATTCGCGCGCCTTTTGATCGGTCAGCGGTTTGCCGGAAAAATGATGATCCTGGAGCAGCTTTTGAACGAGGATAGCGGTGGCTTGGTTGCCGGGGTTCGGCTTGGGGACGGTTGCTTGGCTAAGATCGACGAGACAGAACCAAGCCAAGGCGACGAATACCCCGGATGTCCTAAAAACATTCATGCCAAACATTTTGTTATCCTAACCCGATTTTTGGGAAATGCATCTTTTGAGGGAACTTATCAGAGATTCCAGAGCAACCCACGAAAAGAACCGCTAAGTATCTCATGACCAACAGTTAAGCGAGCTATTCGCCCTTAAGCTTGCGGAGAACTTCAGCGGATTGGCTACGTGCCACCAAAAGATTTTCGCCACTGGCGGTCTGCAGGATCAGACGGTGTTTTTCATCACGGTGCCACTCCCGAATTTCATTCTTGGCAACGATTCTGCCCCGTCCCGTCAGCAAAAAGAGAGGTGAGGGCAGCTTTTTTGCCACTTGGTGAAAGGTGGCGCGTTTGAGGGCTTTGCCACGGGGGGTGTGGAGAACGACATAGTTGCCCATGGCTTCGGCACCGAGGATTTCCCCCAACTCCAGCGTGGTTTGTTTACGGTCGATCTCCGCCACAAAGGTGACCCGACCAGCTTGAAGTGGCAGGGCCGCCCGGCGATGGTGGGCTCTGTTTAAGGCCATGCGTAATCTTTTCTCCTCCACCGGTTTCAACACGTAGTCCACCAGGTTAAGGGTGAAGCCCCGCACGGCGTGTTGGGGATGGGCGGTCAGGGCGATGACTAGGGGGGGGCGGGTCAGTTGCTCAATGAGGTCCAGGCCGTTCTCTTTTCCTAGCGAAAGGTCCAAGAAGATCAGATCGACCGGGTGCCGTTCCAAAAAATTCCGAGCCTGGGTAACGGTCTCCGCCTCCCCCAAAAGCTGAATATCCGGGAACGCCCGAAGAACCTGGCGCAAATCCGCCCGACAGAGGGGCTCATCCTCGACCAGGTAGGCCCGGAGGACTTTGGAGTTCACGCGGGTAGGATCAGGTTGGCCACCACACTTCCCGGGGGCTGCTCGAGCAATTCCAGACGACCCTCCTCTCCCAACACCATCTCAAGCTGCCGCCGGATCAAATCCAGACCGGCATGATTCTTGTGGTCGGTGGGGCGTAGCAGGGTTCCCGGCTGTTGCACCCGGAGGCGGAGGTGGTTGGAGTCGGGCCGATCGGCGCTGATGATCACCGGCAGGGGACCGTCGTTACGGCGTAAGCCGTGCTTGGCGGCATTTTCCAGCAAGGTCACCAGGGTCAGGGGCGGGATGGATACATCGCGATCGTGACTTGTAAGTTCAACCTGCAGGTCGATGGGGCGACCGCGAAGTTCCTCGAGACGGATAAAATCCTCACAAATGGCAAGCTCCCGGCGAAGCGGAACCGTTTTTTGGTTTTCCGAATCGACCACGGCGCGGAGAAAACGGGCCAAGTTGCCGGAGAACTCCCGGGCTTTGGCGGCATCCTGCGTAATCAGGCCCCGGAGGCCCGTGAGGCAGTTAAAGAGAAGGTGCGGATTGAGATGGGAGCGCAGGGTTTGAATCTCCAACTCGGCCAGCCTGGCTTGGGCCAAGGCGGCATCCCGCTCCTCCTCCATGGAGTAGTTCTGGAGAATTCCGGTGGCCTGAAGCGGGTTCCCTAAGGCATCTGCCTCCTGAATCAGCCAATGGGAGAGGTAGGAAGGGGCTTCCGGCCCGACGGGGCGGATTTTCATGCTTCCCGTTTTTCGATTTGGCTGAAACAGCTGGGTGCTGGGTGAAAAGAGCTTGGCGATCTGCGGATTTTCAATCTGGTTGCCGGTGGCGGGGGACCAGTTCCAAAACGACGAGGAGAGCGTCGCCATCACGAGGCGATCGCGGACCGCCTTCTTTCTCAACTCATCCGAAGCGACGCCCAAAGGTAAAATAGTGATACAGATGACCGCCAATAGTCCGATCTGATCTGAGATATCCCGGGCCAGACGGGGTGGGGGCTGCATGGCAGGTGCCCCCGTAAGTTGCTTCTCCATGGCAAACCTAAGTTCTGCGGATTTTTGCTTCTGCTCGAGCAGGCTGGAAAGAGGGCGAGCCCCCGGGACATCAAACGCAAAATAGGAAATGGAGCCCAGCAGACAGGCCAAGGTAGCGCCCCGTATTCCCGTGGACCAAACCCCCCAAACGGCCGCGGGGATCAGGGCCACCGAAATCAACCGTCCCCAGACCGGGGCCCAGTTGGCGTAATAAAACCAGAGGCCCGTGAAAAGGAGTAGAAGAACGCCGATAATTTTTCTGCCTTCCGTGTCCTTCCAGGGAAACGAGCGGAAGTCGCGCCAGACCAGGATGAGAGGGGTCAAAAGCAAAATCCCCGTGGCGTTGCCCAGGCTGTACACCGCGACCTCGCTGAGAAAACGCTCGGGCGGCACGGTGCCCATCGCCTGCAAAAGAAGTTGAATGCTCACGGCGCTGGTCAGCGCGGGAATCCACGGACAAAAAAGAATAAAGGCAGCGAGTTGCCGGATTTGGCTAAAGCCAAAGTCAAACTTGGGCACGAAATATCGAAGCAAAAAGTAGGCCAGGGTGGTTTCCGCCAGATTCCCGCATGGAACCACAAAGGCCATCCAGAGCGGGTAGGGTCCCCAGAAAAACTTAAAACCCAGAACGAGCAGGCCCAGGTAGACACCCAACAGCATTCGGGGTCCTCCCAGCATGACGGCAGCCAAGGCGGCACCCGATGCCGGCCAAAAAGGAGAGGACCAGACCGGGTAGATGGCTTGAATGAAGAGAGTGAAATAACCCAGCAAAACCTGACTGGTGGCGGTGATCAGTATCCCCGAAAACTCCCCACGCTTGGGTAGGAAACGCATTTTAAATCACCCCAAAATTAGGCTTTTTCATAAGTGAAAATACCCCGTTTGTCACAAAAGGGTGGGCCTTGGTCACAAATTGAAAGCACGGCCATGTCTAATTGGTAAAAAAACCTCATGGTCAGGTCTCTGGAAAATAACGTAGCCGGCTCCCGCCTGAAAACATTCATTTTGGAGAATCGGGAGCTGTATCGTCTTTTATTGGCCAAATTCCTGGGTGAAAAAAATGGTCATGAGGTGGTCTTTTTTGCCTCCCCTGATGAATTGGAAAACAACCACGATCCCAGGGATTTTGAAATGATGGCAGCGCACCTCCTCCCTGGGCGGCTGCACTTCAAGAACAACGGCACGGCGCACTGCCATGCGGTTTATGGGGAGGCGCTGGACTCTGCCACGATTCTTTGGTGCCGAAAAAGCGGGGTGAAAGGAATCCTCGATCTTCAGGATGGCGAGGAGGAGTGGGCCGGTTGCCTGCGGGCCATGGGCAACGGTGAAACATCGGAGACATCCTCGGTTTCGAAAGCCCTGAACGAGGGGCACGGCAAGGGGGTGGCCAAGCTCAGCCGAAGGGAGGCCGAAGTAGCCCGGATGCTGGTGAAGGGATTTTCCGCCAAGCAGGTGGCGGCCTCGCTGGGAACGTCCGAGGGCACCGTGAAGAATCAGCGAAAAGCGGTCTATCGGAAGCTGGGGATCGTCCGGGCCACCCAACTGGCCGGGGCGATGGGTTTTAGGGCGCGCTGATTCTTAGGCCCTGCTCAGCAGGTCTGCGCATACTTTCGTAGCATCAAAAAACTCTTTTGCCATCCGGCGCGCGTGGTGGGTGTGGGAACGATAGTCCTTGGCCACGCGATCCATGGCATCCGCCGCCTCGGCGGGGGTTTGGAAACTTAGGGCCCCCTGACCGGCAGGGAGGTGGCGACTCCAGCCGGTTTCCTGCACCACCACGGGACGACCGAGGGCGAGATAGCAGGCGCTGCGGCAGCTGAACCACCCGGTGTCCCCCGCCACATAACCGTGTTTGGCCACGCTCCATTCGCCGAAGGAGCGTTTGAGAAAATCCCGGTAGGTAAGGTGGTCGGGGACGGCTTCCTGGGGTTCCACCAGATTCCATCCCAGCGAACGGAGTTTCTCTGCCGGTCGCTTGCCGTTGACTCCCAGTCCCATGGCAATTTTTAGTTTTTGGCGGGTCAGGCGGGGAAGTTCGGAAAACCTTTCAAACTCCCGATCCTTTTGTCCGTACGGTCGGCCCTTCCAGATCTTGGGACGATAACTGGCCCAGTTCATAACCGTGGTCCAAGGAGCGCCTGCGGGAGTTTCCGTCACCGGCCAATGGTCCAAGGCCACCGGCTGGACGGTCGGTTTCCAGGCGATTCCGTCGGTCGGCACGGGGCAGCCCGGGGCTCCCACCGAAAGCCCGAAAGTGAAGTGGCTGTCGTGATCGCGGAGCCGACCCGCGTAAAGGGGATCGGAGCCGTCCAGCAGGCCGATTTGGCAGAACATGGGATCACCGTCGATGAACATCCGGTGGCCGACCCTTAGATCGTAGTCCCGCAGCCAACCGGCGCTGGAAACGTTCACGAGCAGATCTCCGTGTCGCAGCCACTCCCGGGCCTTGGATTCACCGGCGCCGTAAAACTTCCCGTCCGCCCCGTTGCGGTAGACCCAAGCATCGGGCAGATCGAAATCGGAAAAGATTTTTTTCAGGCTGCACAGGGCAAAGGAACAGTCGTCCGTGATGGTCCCGGCTTCGGGGTCGTACGGCCAGGCGCCGGAATCCTCGAGGTAAAGGACTTCATGGCCCAGAGACCGGAACCCAAGAAGGTATTGGAGATAGTCCCAGATCACCCCGCCAAAGGGGTATTGGCCGACAAGGCCGGTCACAATGATGCGCATGATATAGATGCTAGGAATCTGCCATCGAAGCGGAAAGGGTTTTACCGCAGAGACGCAGAGGACGCCGAGGAGGGTTTGCTTGGGTAGGTTCCTTAAAAAATCACGACCCGGATATCCACAGGCGTGATGGTCGGGGATTGAGAAGGCAGGGGGATGGGGGGAGAAAGAGAGGATGACCGAGGGATCGACCCCGATGATGAAGCAGTACCACGGGCTGCGTGCGCAGATCCCGAAAGACGCTCTGCTCCTTTTCCGGCTGGGGGATTTTTATGAGCTGTTCTTCGGCGACGCGGAGGAAGGATCACGTCTGCTCAACCTGACCCTGACGAAAAGAAACGGCATACCCATGTGCGGCCTGCCGTTCCACGCCTCGGAAGGATATATCACCAAACTTCTACAAGCCGGCCGACGGGTGGCGATTTGCGATCAGGTCAGCGAACCGAGGCCGGGCCAAATGGTGGAGCGGGCGATCAGCCGGATCCTCAGCCCGGGTTGCGCGGTGGGCGTGGAGTTGGCCGAGCCAAAGCTGCCCCGCTGGGTGGCGGCGGCCTGGCGGGGGAGCGGCAAAAACGGCAGCTGGGGGTTTGCCTTGTTGGATGCCACCACGGGGGATTTTCGCCTGGCGGAGCCGGCGGATGAAATTTCCTGCCGTGAAGAGCTCCGACGGGCCCAACCCGCCGAACTTCTTTTGGATGAGGAGGAGAAAAAAGCCGGAGAGTGGGTGGACGGTGGGGTCACGGTCACGCGGGTCCCAGACTGGACCTTTGAGGAGGACACCGCCCGTCGGGTCCTGTGTGACCACTTCCGGGTGCAAAGCTTGGACGGCTTCGGCTGCCGGGGACTGGGGCCGGCGGTGGGTGCGGCCGGAGCCTTGCTCCGTTACCTCACCGAAACCCTGAAGGGCGCGGCCCGACATCTCCAACCTCCCAAGCCCTTCCGTCCGGAGGAGTGTCTGCGACTGGACGCCGCGACCCAGCGAAACCTGGAGTTGTTGCAGCCGACTGGCACGGGAGCTGATACCAGTCTGATCCGGGCCATCGACCTGACGGTGACAGCGATGGGCGGGAGAGAACTGCGAAGCTGGGTGGTCCAGCCGTTGCGCCGTGCGGAGGCGATTGCGGCCCGGCACGAGGCGTTGCAGGGATTTTTGGAAGACGCCGGGGTGTTGGATGATTTCCGGGAGGCGTTGAAAGAAGTGCGGGATTTGGCGCGGCTGATCGGCCGGCTCTCCAGCCCGAGCGGATCAGCCCGCGACTTACAGGCCCTTCGACTCACCCTCGAGTCCTTGCCGCAGGTGCGGAAACTAGCCGCAGCTGTACCCGGCCGGCTGAACCGGGAACTGGCCGATTCGATTGAAATCGAAAAGGGTCTTTCGGCTGAGCTTGCCAAGGGCATCGCGGATGAGCCTCCTGCGATCACCCGGGAGGGCGGGATGATTCGTGACGGGTATGACGCGGAACTGGATGGCCACCGGACGGCCATGCGAGAAGGACGCACCTGGATTGCCGACCTGCAGGCCAAAGAGATCGAAAGGACCGGGATCAAGAGTCTGAAGATCCGCTTCAACCAGGTGTTTGGCTACGGCATCGAGATCACCAAGTCTTACTTGGACCGGATTCCGGAGGGGTATGAGCGCAAGCAGACGTTGGCCCAGGCCGAGCGCTTCGTGACCAAGGAGCTGAAGGAGATGGAGGCCAAAATTCTGGGGGCGGAGGAAAAAGCCGTGGCGCGCGAGTTGGTGTTGTTTGCGGCGCTGCGGGAAAAAGCGTTGGTGCGGGCAGCCTCTATGCAACAGACCGCCGCTGCGGTGGGTGCGCTGGATGCCCTGGCCGGCCTAGCGGCCACAGCGCGTCGTTGGAACTATGCGCGACCCACCCTAAGGAAGGATGGAGAGATCCGCATTCGTGAAGGAAGACATCCGGTGGTGGAGCAGTTGCTGGCCGGCGGGGCCGAACCGTTTGTTCCCAATGATCTGAGTTTGGGGGGTAAGGCAGGCACGTTGATGGTTCTGACTGGGCCGAACATGGCTGGTAAAAGCACCTATTTGCGGCAGGCAGCTCTGATCTGTCTTTTGAACCAGATCGGGTCGTTTGTGCCGGCCACCGTGGCGGAGTTGCCGGTGCTGGACCGGATCTTCACCCGGATCGGCGCAGGGGACGATCTGGCGCGGGGCCAAAGCACCTTTTTGGTGGAGATGAATGAGACCGCTTTGATCCTGCATAACGCCACGGAAGATAGCCTAGTGATCCTTGACGAGATCGGGCGCGGCACGAGCACGCTCGATGGTTTGAGCATCGCCTGGGCGGTGGGTGAACATCTGCACGACAAAGTGAAGGCCAAGACGCTGTTTGCCACCCATTATCACGAGCTGACGGAGTTAGCCCTGACCCGTCCAGGGGTCAGGAATTTCCGGGTGGATGTACGTGAAGAGAAAGACCGGGTGGTGTTTCTTCGCCGGATCGTGGAGGGAGGAGCGGACCGGAGTTACGGCAT
>JBILFP010000067.1:0-9496 GCA_044351535.1 Methylacidiphilales bacterium | reverse complement strand
ACCAGCTGCTTCTGCACGCGCATCAGCTTGTTGATCGTCTCGATCATGTGGACCGGGATGCGGATCGTCCGCGCCTGGTCGGCGATGCTCCGGGTGATCGCCTGCCGGATCCACCAGGTGGCGTAGGTCGAAAACTTGTAGCCGCGGCGGTACTCGAACTTCTCCACCGCCTTCATCAGGCCCATGTTCCCCTCCTGGATCAGGTCGAGGAACGAAAGGCCGCGGTTCGTGTACTTCTTGGCGATGGAGATGACGAGACGCAGGTTGGCCTCGACCATCTCGGTCTTGGCGCGCATCGCCTTGCGGACCCATTCACGTAGGTCGCGGTAGTGGGCGAAGAACTCCTCCCGGCTCAGGCGGGCGTTGTGCTCGATCTCCTCAATCTCCTCCTTGAGGGTCTTCTTGCGGACGTCGTTCGCGCGGCTGCGGGACTTGGACTTAAGGAGCGACTCCAGCTCCGAGGTCTTGTCCTGGAGGGAGCGGTGGGTGTTTTCACAGACGGCAGTGAACTCTTCCAGAACCTTCTGTTTGAAGAAGAATTTAACGAACAGCTTCTCCATCGCGTCCTGCAGCTTTTTCAGCTCGTTCCCGGCACGTTGCCGGGCGATGCCCGTGCGGGCCTCCATCAGGCGGCCGTAGCTCTTGTGCGCCTTGTCGTGGGTCAAGTGCAGCTGGCGGACCAGGCCCTTGAGGGCGGACATGTACTTTTCCCGGCCCTCGATCTTCTTGTCCTGGATGACGCGGTCGAACCGCTCGCGTGAATTCAGCAGCTTCTCGCCGAGCGAAACGTACTCCTTCGCGATGAAGCCGAACTTGTGGAGGTGCTGGACGGAACCGATCTCCGCCTCCTCGATCCGCTTGGAAATCTCCACCTCCTGCTCGCGCGTGAGCAGCGGCACCTGGCCCATCTGCCGGAGATACATCCGGACGGGGTCGTCCAGAATGTCCAGTTTCTCGGCCTTCTCCTCAATGACCGGCTCGCCGGTCTCCTCGTCACGGGCCGGCTTTTTATAACGGTCGACCTCGCTCGCCTCGATGACGTCGATCTCGAAGGTACGCAGAAAAACGAGCACGCCTTCCACCTGCTCCGCCTGGTTGACCGTCTCCGGCAGGGCCTCGTGCAGGTCGTCGAACGTGAGGTACCCCTGTTCGCGGGCCAGTTTGATCAGCTCGCGTAGCTTTTCCTGTTTTTCCGGGGTCTGGGCCAGGTTGGCAATGCCGTTGGCGGCAGGGTCCACCGCGCCGTTGGTGGTTTCCGCGGCCTCCTGCTCCACCGCCATCAATTCGGCCTCGGACGGCTCGTCCCCGGGAGCGGCCTCGGGATTGACGGCCGGGGCAATCTTACCCCGGCTGGGTCCTAATTTCGGGGCCTTGGGAGCTTTGCTTTTGGCGACTTTCTTCACGCGGAAAACCACTCCAAATCAACGAAAAAGACATCAAACATAAACATCAAGAATTAGCTTTCGCGGTCCCCTGTGTCAAACGCGCCCTTTTCTTCAGCAGTTCCCCTTGCTGGCGAAGGACTTCCGCCACATTCGGATCCCCCTGATTCAGGGTCCGAAGCCGGGCGGTCAACGTCTCGGCCTCCCTTCGGAGAAAATCCCCCTCCATCCTCCACGCCAATCGTTCCAAGGCGCCGTCCCAGTCGTTCTCCGGGTGCTTTTCCCAAACCCCCGCCTCCAGTCCCGTGATGAAATCCTGCTCCGGCCCATTCAGATGGGGCAGGAGATCGCCCAGACTGGTCCAGGCATCGTCCCGATACAGATCGCGGATTTTCAAATACAGCTCCTCCCCGGCAAGATTCTTCAGCCACACCTCATCCACGCGCCGTTCCACTTCCGGCAACCGCGAGGGCGCGCCCATCACCAGCAACATCAGTTCACGGACCACCGGATGGATTTCCATCGGTTTGCCGGCGGGCGTGACCACCTTGGCCTCGGCGGACTCGCGCTCGGCACGCAGGTTCACCTGCCGACGCGACTTCTCCACCTCCTCCCTGACCAATCCCTCGCCCAATCCCAGCTTCATCGCGGCCTTGGTGATCAGCGCCGTCCGGCTCACTGCGTTCTCCACCTTGCCGAGCAGCGAGGACACTGCCTCCACCACCTTGCGCCGACCGGTCGGACTCGTCCCCTCCTGCTGGGTCTGCCAGTCCACAAAAAAGTCCAGGAAATCGACCGCCTCATCCAGCTTGGCGCGGAATGCATCGGGTCCGCCTTTACGAATGAGCGAATCCGGATCGTCACCCCGCGGCAAGCGCACCACCTTCACGCCCAGCTCCGCCTTGGCCAATCCTCCCCACCCTTGCCCTTCCTCGACCAGCACCCCGCCCAGCCGGCCCGCCGCCCGATCCCCCGCGGCATCGGCATCGAGGCAGATGACAATCTCCTTCGCAAAGCGGCCGATCAGCTTGGCGTGGTCCTCGGTAAAACCGGTGCCGAGCGGGGCCACCGTCTCGGCAAAACCGGCCGCCTGGGCCCGCAGCACGTCCAGCTGCCCTTCGCACACCACCGCCCGACCGGTTTCCGCCATCGCCCGGCGGGCCCGATCGAAACCAAAGAGCACTTTCCCTTTTTTGAAGAGCATCGTCTCGGGGGAGTTCACGTATTTCGGTTCGTCCGGGGACGCTCCGGCCAGCACCCGGCCGCTGAATCCGATCACCCGGCCGCCCTCGTCGTGAATCGCGAACATCAGGCGGTTGCGGAACCGGTCGTAGACCCGGCCCGTCTGCGCCTTGAGTGCCACCCCGGAGGCAATCATCTCCTCCTCGCTGAAACCGTTTTTCTTTCCCCAATCCAACGTGGCCGTCCAGGCGGCTGGCGCGTAGCCGAGACCGAAACGGGGAATCCATTCGTGGGGAATCTCGCGCTCCTTGAGGTAGGCCCGAGCCGCCTCAGCTGAAGGATCGTGCAACAACAGGTCGCGCCAATGGATGGCTAAGGAAGCGTGAATTTGGCGCAGCCGTTCCCGTTCCGCTCCGCTGCCCCCGGAGCCTCCGCCGCCGGCTCCCCGCTCCTCCTCGACCGGGACACCGGCCCGTTCGGCCAACCGACGCACCGCCGCGGGAAAATCCAGGCCCTCCATCATCATGACAAAGCGGAACACATCGCCGCCGGTGCCCGAGCTAAAGCACTTGAAGAACTGCTTGTCGGGGTGGACGTAAAAGGAGGGCGTCTTCTCCTTCTTGAAGGGGCTCAGCCCCCGAAAATTGACCCCCACCCGGCGGAGCTGGACATAGGAGCCGGCCACCTCGACCAGATCACTGGCACGTCTGACCCTTTCGATGGTGTCCGCCGAGAATCCCATCCCTCTGTTTTCCAACCCCTTGTCAGGGAAACAACCCGTTTCCCCCCAGTTGCCCACCAAACCCCTTTCCCCCATCTTAATAACTTCGTGAAACTCACCATCTGGCCCCTTCGACCTTTCACCTTACACCTACTAACCAATCTTCTCGTTCTTTCTTCCGTCCTATTTGCTGAAGATTCGGGCCCCAAATCCCGCGTCGCTTACCTCGAAAACCCCAACCTCCTCAACAACTACGACCCCAAGCCCGAAGCAGTCAAAGATGCTGTCGCCAAGCTTCTCACTACCCTCACCGGGAAGGATAAGCCGGCCGATGCCTGGAAGGATTTGGGCATCTCCAATGACGACACCGTGGCTGTCAAAATCGCCGCCCTTGGCGATGCCCGGACCAGCACCAGCCAGGAGGTGGTCAACGCGGTGACCGACAGCCTGATCGATGCCGGCGTGAAGCCGGAAAACATCATCGTCTGGGATCGGGTGGAGCGGGAGATGACGAGGTCTGGATTCTCGGTCAGCACCTCAAGGGGAAAAGTCCAGACCCGCGCGGTCATCGCCGCCGCCACGTCCGACACGCCCGGTTTGGGTTGGGACGGAGAAACGGCGCCGTACTTCAACCCCACCATGGGGGAGCTGATTTATGGTGACCTGAAGTTCCAACCCTCCCTGCTGGACGGCATGCCTGCCTCCACGCCCTCGGGCGGAGGGGCCGACCGCACGCCCTACTGGTCCTACTACACCAAGCTGGTCACCCGGAAGGATGTGAAGGTGGTGAATCTGGGCACGATGACCAGTGACTCCAACCTCGGCATCTACGGCTGTTGCGCCTCCCTGGCCCTCGGGAGCGTCGACAATAACCGCCGCCTGCAGAAGCCGAACTCCGACCAGGACACCTCCATCGGCGAGATCCTCATCAGCGACCCCCTCAAGCCCAAGACCGTCCTGCATATTTCCGACGGGCTGGTCATCAAGTTCGCCGGCAACCGGTCCTTCGACGCCAACTTTGCCGCCACCCCTGGGATCCTGCTGGCCTCCAAGGACCCGGTCGCCCTCGACTCCATGGCGGTGGACCGGTTCGAACAGCTCCGCCTCAATCCCGGCCCCGGGGTTCCTCCGATCCCCAAGATCGGCAACGTCCCCCACCTCGCCGGCGCCGCTCTCGTCGGGGCCGGCAACGCGGATCCGAAGAAGATTGAAATCGTTAACGTTAAGTAAACTGCGGGATTCGAATCGCGGTAGGGACGAGTAGCGGGCCTGCTCGTCCGATAGCTAGCCCACTCTTGAAATATTCATCTCACGATCGGTCGACCAGACCAGCTGGTCGCCCCTACCAAGCTTTGCACCCACAAACTTTGGTCAACCATCCTCAGCGCTCTTTGCGCCTCTGCGGTAAAAAAAGTGATGTCTTACCGCTGAGACGCTGAGGTCGCAGAGAATCTTGCGAATTTTCAGCGCGAACCTTGGTAGGGCGGGTTCTCCGAACCCGCCTCGTTGTGAGCTAAAGAGTTTCCAAGATTGAATGAGGCGGTCAGGGGACATGCCCCCCACCTAATCTTCATCCTTATCCTTCCACTCAAAAACTCCTCAGCGCCCTTTGCGCCTCTGCGGTAAACCCACCTAACAGCCAGTCGTCTATAGCCTTCAGCTACCTAAGCACCACGCCGCGTTCCGACGTCTTCAAAAACTCCACCAACTCCGTCACCTCCGCCGTCTTGGGCCCCTTTTCCGTCAGGTATTCGCGCGCCTGGGACAGATTGTACTTAGGATTCAGCAACACCTTAAGTGCGTCCTTCAGGCCGCGGATGGCCTCCTCGGAAAATCCCTTTCGCTGCAGGCCGGTGAGATTGACGGACCGC
Source organism: Methylacidiphilales bacterium (assembly GCA_044351535.1). Taxonomy (GTDB): domain Bacteria; phylum Verrucomicrobiota; class Verrucomicrobiia; order Methylacidiphilales; family Verrucolacustridaceae; genus Verrucolacustris. Next base: position 4,340 of record JBILFP010000067.1, on the reverse strand, counting down.
ACCACCGCCGGATTGCCATCCGCAATCATGTAGGGCAGCACATCCTGCACCACCTTGGTGCAGCCCCCCAACATGGCATGGCGGCCGATCCGGCAAAACTGGTGCACGGCGGACAAGCCTCCGATCACCGCGAAATCTCCGACTGTCACATGCCCGGCCAACGTCCCGTTATTGGAAAAGATGCAGTCGTTGCCGACGATGCAGTTATGGGCCACATGGGCATAGGCCAGAAAATGGTTTCGGCTTCCGATGATCGTTTTCTCTTCCGGGCTGGTGCCGCGGTTGACCGTGACAAATTCCCGGAAATTATTTTCATCCCCCACTTCCAGATACGTCGGTTCCCCCTTGTATTTCAGGTCCTGGGTCCGCCCCCCGATGGAGCAAAAGGGGTGAAAGAGGTTCTTTTTTCCAAACCGACTGGGGCCCTCGAGGTTCACATGGTGTCGCAGGATGCAGCCCTCCCCGAGTTCCACCCCCTCCCCGATCACACTGTACGGACCCACCTCCACGGAAGAGGCCAGCTTGGCCTTGGGATGAACGACTGCCGTTGAATGGACCGCCACGCCGCCTCGTTTCTCAGCGATCGATCACCGCAAACATCAGCTCTGCCTCGCTGACCACCTCGCCGTTGACCAGACACTGCCCGGAGGCCTTGCCGATCTTGCCCCGTGATTTCGTCAGTTCGACTTGGATCATCAGGGTGTCGCCCGGGACCACCGGTTTACGGAACTTCGCTTTGTCGACGCTCATGAAGTAGCCGAGCTTGCCGGCATTTTCGGTGTTCCGAAGCAGAAGGATGCTGGCCACCTGCGCCATAGCCTCGATTTGCAGTACGCCAGGCATGATCGGATGGCCGGGAAAATGCCCCTGAAAAAAGGGTTCGTTGATGGTCACGGTCTTCAACCCGACCGCCTTGTTGTCATCCTCGAACCGCAGCACCCGATCCACCATCAGGAACGGGTAGCGGTGCGGCAAAATCTTCATGACATCGTTCGTGTCCAGCGCCCGCTCCCCGACCGGGATGTTTTCCACCGGCATCAACGAGGACTGGTAAGCCCGCCAGGCCTTGAGAAGGGCCTTGGCAAACTGAAGGTTGAGGCCGTGGCTGGGTTTGGCGGCCAAGATGTGACCGCGGATCCGTACGGGAAACAACGCCAGGTCGCCGACAATATCGAGGATCTTGTGCCGCACGAACTCGTCGGGATAGCGCAGGGGCTCTTTGCTCATCACCGACTCCCCGCGGATCACGATGGCGTTTTCCAGGCTTCCCCCCTTGATCAGCCCCTTGTTCAACAGAGGTTCCACCTCTTCGTAAAAAACAAACGTGCGGGCGCGGCCGATCTCCTGTGCGTAGTTTTTCTCGCTGATTTCGATGGAAAGGAACTGAGTGTGATGGCCGATATGGTTGGCATTGGTGCAGGAGACCTTGAACCCGTCGTGCGGTAGCACGGCCAAGTAACCCCCGTCTGGTGCGGTGACCCAGACCGGTTCCCGAATTTCAAAGGTAGCGCGGGGAGCTTCCAGTTCTTTCCGGCCCGCCTTGTGGAGCAAGTCCAGAAAGGGCGCTGCACTGCCGTCCCCGATCGGCGGCTCATTGGCGTCCAATTCGATCAAGGCGTTGTCGATGTCGAGGCCGCGCAAAGCGGAAAGCAGGTGCTCCACGGTGCTGACCTTGACGCTGCCTTCGGCCAGGGTGGTGGCCCGCTCCACCTGCTTCACCTTTTCCAGAAAGGCCGGAATGACCGGCTGGTCGGCCAGATCCATCCGGCGGAACTGGTAGCCGGTGCCAGCGGCAGCCGGCTTCACCGTCAGGCGCACCTTGGCCCCGCTATGCAGGGAGGTCCCCGTCAGGCTGGCCTCTTTTTCAACGGTGGTTTCGCGGGCGGTCGCCATCCCGCTTTCTACACTTTCCCCCCTGCAGAGTCATCCCTCTTATCTTCCCGGTTTGCCCCCTCTGCTAGGCTGGGGTCTTGAGCCAACCGCTTCAGGATGAAGGGATTCTGTTTCATCTCCGCCGCCAGGGGGAGACCAGCCTGCTGGCGGTCTGGCTCACCCGCCGCCACGGGTTGGTTCGGACCCTTGCCAAGGGGGCGGCCAAACCGGGCAGCCCGATGCGGGGCCATTTGGACCTTTTCCACGAGTGCGAGATCGGCTGGGAGCCTTCCCGCCGAACCAGTCTGCATCACCTTCGGGAAGCCCGCGCCGTCCGTACCCGTCCTGGCCTGCACCAATCCTACGCCCGCCTCCTCACGGCCACATACTTCGCGCAGACCATCGAGCAGTCCGCGGAACCGGATGCCGATCTAGGGCCTCTCCATGGTCTTTTGCGGTTGGCCCTGGACTGGCTGGAGACAAAAGAACCGCACCGGAAATTGGTGGAAAGATTTGAGCGGGCCGTGCTCAAACAACTGGGCGCCGATGATCCCCGCCGCTCCGCCCGTTCCCTGCTCGACGACCTTTCCCACCGCCGCCCCAAATCCCACGCCGCGCTGATCAAAATCCTGCGCTAGATCGGTTTTTTTTGTTCATGCTCACGTTCACGTAAACGTAATCGTAAACGAACGTTTTTGGCTAAGGGTGTTGAAATTCTATACTGACACCGGCGTGGCCGGTGCATCCACCCATTTGCCATGCTCGCGGATCAGATCCTTGAGCCGGTCGACGGCCTCGTTTTCGGGAATATTGAATTTCACCGGCGTTTTCCCGACGTAGAGGTTGATCTTGCCGGGAGCACCACCCACGTATCCGAAATCCGCATCGGCCATTTCGCCCGGGCCGTTGACGATGCAACCCATCACTGCGATCTTCACGCCTTTGAGGTGCTGGGTGGCAGCCTTGATCTTGGCCGTAGTGCTCTGCAAATCGAACAGCGTCCGGCCACAAGAAGGACAGGCCACATAGTCCGTCTTGAAGATCCGACTGCCCGCGGCCTGGAGAATATTGAAGCCGAGACGCAGACAGGCTCCCGGAGCCGGCTCTCCCCTCACCAAAATGGCATCCCCAATGCCGTCGCACAGCAACGCCCCGATATGGACCGAGGCACGGATCAGGCCAGAGAGCCCCCCTTCCGACTCGGTCGGCTTCAGCGTGTCCTTGAGGACAATCGGATGCCGGGCCGGGATTTTAGCGGCCAGCAGGCGGGTGGCGGAAACCGGGTTGATATCCAAACCATCCTTCAGTGCCACCAACACAGGCTCCTTCTTGGCCTCGAGTGCCTTGATTTCTGCATCGTTGCGGGGATCTACTTCAATGATCGGCGTCTTTTCATGGACGAATTCCGGAACCAGATCCCCTAGCTGGGCGAAACGGGGCCGAAGCGCTTCCTCCACCTTGGCGGTGACAAATACCCGGGGCGGCTCTTCTCCCCCGACGGCCACGCCGTTGACGACGATCTTCTGGCTGGCTCGCTTGGCGAAGCTGAACGGGTCGTAGGAAAGCTTGGCGTTCGCGTCGAAACTACCCTTAGCCCTCTCTTCCAAATACTTCACCAAGGCACGCCCGACCGGAATTTCGTGGACGCTGTCCTCCGTCAGGCTGATCCGGATGGTGTCGCCCAGCCCGTCCAGCAGGAGCGAACCGATGCCGATGGCGCTCTTGATCCGGCCATCTTCCCCGTCGCCTGCCTCGGTCACCCCCAGGTGCAATGGGTAGTTCCAGTCCGACCCTTCCTTATCAAGCGAGGCAACCAGCAGACGGTAGGCCTCAATCATCACCTTCGGATTCGACGACTTCATGGAGAAAACGAAGTTGTGGAAGTTCATCTTTCGGGCGATCCGGGCGAATTCCAGGGCGCTCTCCACCATGCCGTGAGGCGAGTCCCCGTACCGGTTCATGATCCGGTCGGACAGCGAGCCGTGATTGGTGCCGATACGCAGGGCGAGCTTCCGCTCCTGCAGCAGCTTCACCAGCGGGGTGAAGGTTTCCTCGATCCGGGCCAACTCCTCGGCGTACTGGTCGTCGGTGTACTCCCGGACGGCAAACTTCTTTTTGTCGGCAAAGTTTCCGGGGTTGATGCGGACCTTGTCGACCCACTGGGCCGCCTCCATGGCGGCATCGGGCTTAAAATGGATGTCCGCCACGATCGGCACGTCGCAACCGGCGGCGAGCAGCTCCTTTTTGATGTTTTTCAGGTTGGCGGCGTCCTTCACCGTCGGAGCGGTGATGCGAACGATCTGGCACCCCACCTTGACGAGATCGAGGGTCTGCTTGACCGAGGCGGCCGTGTCCATGGTGTCGCAGGTGATCATGCTCTGGACCACGATGGGATTCGGTCCCCCAATGCCGACCTTCCCCACCTTCACCTCCCGGGTTGGGCGGCGGGTGTAGCGGTAAGGACTGGC
>JBILFP010000066.1:0-9530 GCA_044351535.1 Methylacidiphilales bacterium | reverse complement strand
ATGAGCGCAAGGCAGATTGTGGCCACGTGGGATGGAGGGGTGGCCAAGTGGCGAGAGGAGAGAAAGCCGTACTTGCTGTATCCGGAGAGTCCGGCGCCGATACGGAAAGTTCCGGCAACGGGGTCGGCAAGGCTCAAGCCGTAAATTTAGGTAGGGGCGGGTCTATAACCCGACTTTTCTGAAGGGTTTAGAAGGGCTGTAAAGTGTTCAAGAGGATGGTGTTAAAGAGGGTATTGGGTGAGATAGAGAGATTGGAAAACGCTACGAAAAAGCGAAGTGAAAAAAGGTTAGACTTTTTAGGAAAGGTGGGAAGAATTCAAACATGCTAATCACAAATCTTCTGGAAAAAATATTTTTTGTAGTAGGAACTGGTTTGCTTGCCCTCACCGCCAATGCGTCGACGCTGACCATTGACAACTTCATGCAGTATGACCGCGCTGCCAAAGGTCCAGGCAGCCCGATGACCGTATATGGCGACTATGGAGCTACGTTACCCGGTGGCATCCAGCGCCAACTATCCGTTAGTGGCGCGGTTACGGGCATTGTCGACCTCAGTGTGAGTGGTAGTCAGGTCAACTCGACCCAATACAACCCATCTACCGGATCCTCGAACTACGACACATACAGAATTCTTAAAATCAACTACAGTGCCTCCACGCCCCTTAACCTGTTGCAGGGAGGGGCGAGTGCGACCGACATGATCATGAGCCTGCATTACGAAACGATCCCATCCCTAGACTTCTCCTTCCAGTTCACCAGCAGCAGCGGATCCAATGCTTACTGGTCTTTTAGTCGCGGGAGCAACAGCAGCGGTCTGATCAGCCGCAGCCTTGGCTTAATCAACCCAACCTTCAACTGGGGTTCCGTCAATAATATCAGCATCGGTATCTCGTCTGCGCAGGGTGGCCGCATCACGCTAGGCAAGGACAACCTCGGCTTCCGCGTGGCCGCTGTCCCCGAACCCTCCGGTCTTTCGCTTCTCGCCATTGGTTTAGGCGGGTTGGCGTTGATGCGTCGTCGTCTTGCTTAAAGTAAGGGTTTTCGTTGAAAAAAAACTGTCACGAAAAATTTTTTAGGCCTTATCTTTCTTCCTGGCTTAGCGGGGGCGGCCAACTTCCCTTGACAAAAATGGATCCAGTTTCAGAGTTTTATCAATCCGAATGATAAAAATCTCCGCACTGATTGCGGCTGTCATGACCCTCTCGAATCCTTGGGCTCTTGGGGTCGTTTCAATGACTTCGATCGACAACTTTGTTTCCAGCAGCGAGTCGTGGCAGGTGGGCGGCGCGGGCATTCAACCCGTCCGCGTGGCGTCCGCAGGACCGGATGGGCAGATCGGCTATCTCAGCCATTTCTCCGATGGGAGCAGCGCCAACGGCAAGTGGCTGATGTGGACCGAGCACTCGGACTGGACCGGAAATTATACCTCAGCCGGCATCACGGAAATATCTCTGGAGGCAAAAGTCAGCAGTGGCACCGGCCCTGTCAATTTGCGGGTCGCCTTTGACGGACCCGGAGGATGGTTCTATTACTCGACCCCTACACCCAGCGACGTACATTGGAATGCCCTTCGCTTCTTTCTGGACTCAAGCAACTTTACTTATGCCACTGGAAGCGGGGGATCCGGGGTGTATCAAGACACCTTTTCAGCAGTTACCCGCTTTGAAATTCTCGCGGGGGGTGGGGCCGTGAGCTATCGAAGCGGGGGTGATTTGCTCCAGGCGGGCACTTCCTCAAACACGATTCTTATCGATAATATTACGGCAGTTCCCGAACCGGCCGCGCTTTCGCTGCTCGCCCTTGGTTTAGGCGTGGTCCTGCGGCGCCGCCGAAGGACAGTTTAAGTTTTAAGATTGGCCCCCTCAAACCTGCCCCTGCCCATTCGAGTTACTCGCTCCGCGATGGATTTACTTTCCGCTTTCGCGGGGGAATTCAAGTTTAAGTAAATTGCCGGTTTACGACTGTCAGCCTTTTTCAACTTAAACTTTCCACTTCAACTAGCGCAAAGCGTAAGTCCCCAACCAATCCGCTACCCACACCACAGATCTTCTGTGTCTGCACAGGGAATGTGGTTTCCAGAATGTTCTGACTGGAAGCGGTTCCGGAGAGTTGTTCAGCTCTAAGAAGATTGCGGTTAAGGGCAGGCCTGACGGCCAGATTAAGGGGCAAGATTAAGATTAAGCAAGCTTCCGGCTCCCTGGTTTAAGTTATCCTTAAACTTAATCTTTCCATTTTATCGAGCGCGAAGCGCCCCGGCGGCCCGATGAGCCCCGCAAAGCGGGGCGGGAGATAGGATATGGCAGATGGGAGATAGGGGGACTGTCAGTGCCTTATATCCTATCTTCTATCTGCTATATCCTGCGCGCCAGTGCCCGGGCTGTAAAGTGTTCAGAGCGATGGCTTTAGAGGGGGTATTGGGTGCGATAGGGAGATTCGAAAACGCTATGAAAAAGCGAAGCGTAAAAAGTACCTATCTATTTCTCTAAAGGTGGGTAGGGTTAATCGGTCAGATAATTATCAAGCCCATCCAAGGAAACAAAGCCATGAAAAACATTATCCGTACCATCGTCGCGGCGCTGCCGCTGAGCTTCACCGCTTCTGCCGAAGTAGGAGTCAGGCAGAGCACGGCGATTCTTGGGCGATCAGGACCTATTCCTTTTGAATATGTGGACGATGTAAGTTTGTTTACTCCTGGGAATCCGAAGTGGAGTGGCTACAATTTTGTTGGACCTCGCGATTTTGGAGCTTTTAATCCGAGCGCTGGAGACTCTTTGGTGTTGAACAACTTTTATTTTCGCAATTACGCTTTTATCGGTGGCGCCAACGGAAAATCATTCAATCCCTCCAACCATCAGCAAAGCACCAGTCCAGTTATGGACGCGGGCACCAACCATAACTATATCGCAGCTTCAGACACGGCCACATTTAAATTATTTCGCAGTAATCATGGTGCCACCGTGACTAGCAATTTGCTGTACCAGGCCTCTATGAGGCGAACAGGCGGAAGTGGAGACACCGTATTTTGGGACCTGGGCCCTAGCAATCTGAATATCAACCTTTTCAGTGGCATCGGCAACGGAACCTACTCTTTAACATGGACCATCGACTATACTTACAAATTGCGATACACCACTTATAACGAAATCGAATATTCAAATTCCATGAGAGCCTCGCCAGCCTTAACTTCCAGTAACTTCGGAATCGCCACTTTCGGCATCGTCCCCGAACCTTCCGCTCTTTCGCTTCTCGCCGTTGGTTTAGGCGGATTGGCGATAATGCGACGGCGTCGGTCGTAATCTCTCAGTCCCCAACCAATTCGCTACCCACGCCACAGATCTTCTGTTTCTCCACAGAGAATGTGGATTCCAGAATGTTCTGACTGGAAGCGGTTCCGGAAGATTTAGAAGGGATGTAAAGCGTTGTGGAGGATAATGTTTAAGGGGGAGTATCGAGGGAAATAATCTTCAGGAATACCCCTAGCTATTTCGGCATTGATGAGTAAACTTATATTTATTAAGAAAAATTCATATCTTTTGGTTCTCTTTGGGGCGGTTTTGGCGGTGGCTCCCGCGAGGGCTGCGATTGTGACGCTCACCTTCACCGGCACGTACGATAATCTGACTTTCCAGGGTGTTTCGACTTTTGCCGGATGGTCGACCTCCGACCTGACCAGCATTCCCTTCAGCTACTCGCTGACCTATGACACTTCCCTGAACGCCTCAAACGCCTCGGTGGTGACCGCCGGGTCGGTGGTTGGCCCCTACAACTATGTGGCCAGCCATGACATGTACGGTTACACCATCTCGGGGCTTCTGAGTGTTACCAAGACCTTGGGGAACCTGAGCTGGAGTGTGGCGGACCTCAACCCGATTACTCCGTTTGGCGGGGCGGTGGGGGATCTCTGGTTTGATGTCGACATCTCCCAGGCCACCCCCACCAAGTCCTGGGTGGAGTTTTATGATTCTGGTAATCCGGCTTCCTATTTCTCCAAAATTGGCCAAGGCATGGTCACCGCGAACTACCTACTCTTTGAGCCTTTCGCAAGGATTCAACGGACGGATGGAATGCGTGACGAAAATGTCCTCACCATTTCCGCTCCTTCGATTACTTCCAGCGTTCCCGAGCCCTCCGCCCTTTCGCTTCTCGCTGTTGGGTTGGGCGTGGTCCTACGGCGCCGCCGTAGGACAGTTTAAGTTTTAAGTCCAAGTTGAAATAAAACCCCGGCATGGAGTCTGGGAGTGGGCAGGGTTTGGGGCCCCCGGAAATTTTCCAACCCAACCATGGGCTTTAACTTCGGCGCACCGCCGGTCCCCGAACCGTTCGCGAATCAACCCTGGGGGGTCTGAGGATTCGTCCATTTCAAGACCGTGACCAGGTGGCCATTCGCTTTGGTCTTTCCAACAATGACAAAACCAAAATTTGAAAAAAAGGCGACCTGGTCTTCGGTGAACAGATAGGCGTGCGGGTATTTTCGTTGGTGGAGAAAATCCAGGGCCTGCTGAACCAGAAGCTTGCCCAGTCCCCGACCCCGAAACTCCGGAAACACGAAGAGGCTGGCCAGCCAGGGGTTTAGGCCGGGATGACCCGGAAGATCATCCAGGACCAAGCTGACGGATCCCAGGAGGATGCCTGCGGGGTGGTGGGCGACCCATGTGGTCGGCAAATCGGAGCCTGCCCTCTCCAGGCGAAAGTCAGCCAAAGCCGTCTCCTGATTCCAGTGGGCGTAAAGGTGTCCCCATTCCCGGGCGTGAGCCTCGGCCAGTGCCGGGGCAAACGAAGGAACCTCGCACAGGCGGGCAACGGTAAAGGCATCGGTGGCGGCTGTTGGAAGGGGCATGCCTGGCGGTGAGATTAAGATGCAGGATGAGGATTAGGAAGGGTGGGTTCGATGATCCCGCCCTTCTGGAGAAGGAATTCAGGCTCGGAAAACCCCCAGGCCGTGAGGCAGCCACTTCTATCAGAAGTGGCCTACCTAGGTCCGGACTTTATGGATTGAATGAGGCGGTCTCGGAGAGACCGCCCTACCGCAGCTTGGCCTTACCGTTTTTCGACCCGGAGGAAGAGCTTGGCGGCGGCGAGGGCGGCCACGGCGCAGACCACGGTGTAGAGGGCCACGGTTTGGAGGGGCAGAAGATTGAGAATCCCCCCCGCCACGGCCACGGCCGGGTTAAAGACGGCTCCGGAAATGCCACCGAAGAGCAGGGCTCCCGTGCCGACGGTTAGCCCGATGGCCGCTCCGTAGAAACTGTTACCAGCGGTACCCTTGGCCGTGGCCACATTGAGCACCACCCAGGCGAGAGCGAAGGTGCCGAGGAACTCGGCCCCGGCCACCCGGAGGGGATTGGAAAGAAGGGCTTCACTGCCCACCCCGCGGAATTTGGTGACTATCAAAGCGGAAACGACGGCACCGGCGACCTGGGCCGCGATGTAGGGGAGGACATCGGATTTGGGCAGCTTGCCCCGGAGCCAGACGGCGAGGGTGATGGCGGGATTGTAGTGGGCGCCGGAGATATGGCCGCCGGCGTAGACCATGACCATGAGCATCAGGCCCACGGCGACAGCGCCGAGGGCGCTCTTGGTGAGGGCAGCGTAGCCCACCGCTTGGACGAGGAAGAAAGTACCGATGAATTCGACGATGAGTTTGTTCATGGGATTAGTTCAACGTCGAATGATGGCCGAGCCAATGAGCATCTAGCCCTAGGGTGAGCAATAGGAGAATAAGATGGAAAGGTTTTCGTGAAAGTGAACGTGAAGGTGAAGGGGAACGGAAAGCGCAAAGATAAAACGTTCGGTAGGGCGGCGTGTCCCGACGCCGCCTCATGGATGGCTCGAGATGCTTCAACCTGGAGCGAGGCGGGCTACGGAGAGCCCGCCCTACCTAGGCCAAAACAGAGGTTTATTTAAAATCTTCATCCTAGGACGGTTAATGTCCTAGGTGGGGTTTTAGGGTACGCAGATGACAAGGATGGAATTTCAAAGACGGGGTTTGCGGTGGGGCGGCCTCGATGAGGCCGCCTGGGTTTCCATATCGGGCTTTCGACGCTCTGCGAGGCGGTCTCGGAGAGACCGCCCTACCTTGGCTCGGAAGTCGGGCTTGGAACGTCACCAACCGGGGTATGATGGGGGAATGCGGATTGAGCTGATCACGACGGGTTCAGAATTACTGCTGGGGCAGGTGTTGAATTCCCACCCGGGTTACCTTTCGGGGCGCCTGGCGATGCTGGGGTTGGAGCTGGCGAGGCAGACGGCCGTGCCGGACGGGAAGGAGGCAATCCAAGAGGTGTTGGGAGAGGCGTGGCGGAGATCCGACCTAGTCATCGTGACGGGCGGGTTGGGGCCGACCTCGGACGACATCACGAGGGACGTGGTGGCGGAGTTTTTCAAGAAGCCGCTGGAATACCACGGGGAGATTTACGAGAAGATCCTGGGGTATTTCCGGCATCGGAACCTGACGCCGCCGGAGTTGGTGAAAGTGCAGGCGATGGTGCCGAAGGGGATGGGGGTGCTGGCCAACGACGTGGGGACGGCGCCGGGGTTCTGGTTTGAGGAGAAGGGGAAGATGTTGGCGGTGTTGCCGGGTCCGCCCCGGGAGCTGGCGCCGATGTTTGAGAAGGGGGTGGAGCCGAGGCTACGGGGGCGGGCGAAGGCGGCAGAGGGGACGAGGATTTTGCGGGTGTACGGGATCGGGGAGTCGTTTGTGCAAGAGAAGTGCGAGGCGGAGCTGAGGAAGATGGGGTTTGCGGGGGTGGGGTATTGTGCGCGTCCGGGGGAGGTGGACGTGAGGTTGCGGTCGAGCGATCCGGCTCGGCTGGAGCGGGGGGCGGAGTTTGTAAGGAGGACTCTCGGCGAGGCGGTGTATGCGGAGGGGGCGGAGACGATGGAAGAGGTGGTGGTGCGGTTGGCGCGGGCGGCGGGGGTGAAGCTGGCGACGGCGGAGTCGTGCACCGGGGGATTGGTGGCGAGCCGGATCACGGATGTGCCGGGGGCATCGGAGGTTTTTGTGGGGGGATGGGTGACCTATGCGAACAAAGCGAAGGCGCGGGAGCTGGGGGTGAAGGAGGAGAGTTTACAGAAGTACGGGTCGGTGAGTGCGGCGGTGGCGGGGGAGATGGCGGAGGGGGCGCGGCAGCGGGCGGGGGCGGACTGGGCGGTTTCGGTGACGGGGATTGCTGGGCCGGGTGGGGGAAGCCCGGGCAAGCCGGTAGGGCTGGTCTATCTGGGGATTGCGGGGGCGGGGGGTGTGGAAACTGTTGAGAAGAAGTTGGTACCGGAGCGGAAAACCTTCAAGGGGATGGCTTCCCAGGCCGCTTTGGACCTGCTACGAAAAAAAATTCGAAAAGGACCGCATCCTTTTTCGAAAACGGAGGTCTAATCCTATATGGCACCTAAAACATTGGAAAAAACAGAGAAGGCGGAAGGATCGAAATCCGCGGAACGGCGCAACCTGGATCTGGCCCTGCAATCGATCGTCAAGGCCTACGGCGAAAACGCCATCATGCGGCTGGGGGACGCCGGGGCGAAGCTGAAGATCGATGTCATCCCGACCGGGTGTTTCGCAATCGACACGGCCCTAGGGACGGGGGGATTCCCGCGGGGAAGAATTGTGGAGATTTTTGGACCGGAGTCGTCTGGTAAGACGACGTTGACGCTGACGGCCATCGCCAATGCCCAGAAGCGGGGTGGGACAGCGGCGTTTATCGACGTTGAGCATGCCTTGGATCCCGTCTACGCCAAAAAATTGGGCGTGAACATGGATGAGTTGCTGGTTTCGCAGCCGGACTCGGGCGAGGAAGCGCTCAACATTGCCGAGACGCTGATCCGTTCCAATGCCCTAGACGTGGTGGTGCTGGACAGCGTGGCGGCCCTGGTGACGAAGAATGAGCTGGAGGGTCAGATCGGGGATGTGACGGTGGGGGCCCAGGCGCGGTTGATGAGTGCGGCCATGAGGAAGCTGACGGCCCTGATCAGCCGGGCACGGACGGTGTGCATCTTCACCAACCAGATCCGGGAAAAGATCGGGGTGATGTTCGGCAGCCCGGAGACAACGCCGGGCGGACGGGCGCTGAAATTCTTTGCGAGCGTGCGGGTGGACATCCGCCGGATCAATGCGATCAAGATTCCGGACGGCACGGTGATCGGCAACCGGACGCGGGTGAAAATCGTGAAGAACAAGGTGGCGCCGCCCTTCACCGAGGCGGAGTTCGACATCCTTTATAACGAGGGCATTTCCCGGGCGGGGTCGCTGATCGACGCGGCTATCGAGCATAATGTGGTGGAGAAGAAGGGGGCTTGGATTGCCTATGAAGGGAAGCAGCTGGCCCAAGGTCGGGACGCTGCCAAAGAGGAACTTAAAAAAGATCCGGCGCTTTATGCGCGGATCGAGAAGGCGCTGCAGGCGAAGTTGGCCGGCAAACCGGAGGAGAGCGCTAAGGCGGTGGAGAGTTCGGAGACGGTCGTGGTGGCGGGCAAGAAGTAGGGATCAGGAACACCCAACCGATCTGCTTCTCGTTTACGTTTACGGTTATGTTAACGAAGTTTACAGGTTTGGTATTTAAGGGCCTGTAGGAAAGCAGGCTTCTGCGTCTAATCCGGTCCCAGAGCCTGGGGCCCTACAAAAAGTAGGGGGTGGAACCTACGCCGGCTCGACTTGGACGTTGAACTGAAAGGTGCTGTCGTCGCCGCCCAGAACGAGTTTGTTGGCCCCGGGTTGGAGGGGAAGCACCATGTGTTCCGACTCTGTGCCGATCGACTGGCCGTTGAGGATGGTGCCGAGGGTGCTGCCGCGGTCGCGCACCACCAGTCCTGAGCCGATCCGCTCGATGGCGCAGTGGTTACGGGAGATTTGATAGGGATACTGGTCGCGTAGAGCCAGGTCGTTGGCGGAAAGAATATCGGCCCCTTCCCCGCCTTGCCGCCGGCCGATCCGGAAGGGTAGGCGGTCGAGGATGAGAATTTCCGGGGCGCCGGCTTTTCGGATTTCCTTGGTGCCAGGGGTAAGGGTGATTTTCGGCAGGGGGTGAATGGCCTCGTGGGAACCGGCGGCCGCTCCCTGTTCGAGGAGTTGGTGAACCTCCCTGGGGGTGACTTTGCGGCTCTCCAGCTCGCGGCGGAGGAGTTCGTTGGTGTTGCGTAACCGTTCGAAGAAAGAAGAAAGGAAGGGGGCGAGGGCGCTGGGATCGGAAAGAAACAGATCATTGAACTCCTCCACGTTCATCACATGGAGTCGGGTGGGTTCCAGAGCCCGCGCGGTGGCGGAGCGGGGCTTGTCGTCCAGCAGGGCCATCTCGCCGAAGATGTCCCCGGGCACGAGGTGTCCGAGGGGAATATCGCCCTGGCCGGCCACATGGATGGAGATTTCAATTCGGCCTTCGAGGATGCGAAAAGCCTCGTTTCCTTCCGCGCCTTCGCGAAAAAGGGTCTCTCCCTTGCCCAAAGACTTTTCGCGCATGACCTGAAAGGGTGAACCTACCGAGAACTCGGGTCAAGGCTCGCTGATGACTGAGGGCTAGAGGCTACAGGCTGTGGGCAGA
>JBILFP010000065.1:0-9605 GCA_044351535.1 Methylacidiphilales bacterium | reverse complement strand
GACGCAGTCTTTGAATCGTTTCATCGAGAACCAGGAAGGCGGGCAGGGCCACGGTGACCCGGTCTTCCGGCATGCCGGGCAGGCGGGCGATTTCCTGGCCGGAGAGGGGAAGAAGCCGGAGAATTAGCCGGATCAGCTCCTCCCGGCGGATCGGAAGGTTTTCCAGTCGGCGCGCCTTCACGTTTTTTTTGCGGAGAAGACAGGCGTAGGCGTGGCCGGTCCCGCCCGTGAAGGTGGCCTGGGCGGAGCGGCCGGGCCGGGGAAGTTTGCGAAGGGCCCTCTCAATCTTTGCCCGGGCACGCATCCATTCATCGGGTGTTGGGGGTTGGCGGGAAAGCAGGGTGTCGCGGACGGCAACGCAGCCGATGTCCAGGCTTTGGATTTTCGGCTTTTTTGGATTCGCGGAGTCGATCACCTCCAGGCTGCCGCCGCCAAGGTCGATATGGTAGCGGGGTCGCGGCGGCTTACTGAGCGAGCGCGCGGCCAACGCGATGAGCCTTCCTTCTTCGTGGCCGGAAAGCATCCGGACGGGCTGGCGCAGGATTTTGGCGGCAGGCCGGAGGAAGGCCTGGCGGTTGCGGGCCCGGCGGAGGGTACCGGTTGCGACGGCCACGACTTTGCCGGGGTGGTAGGACGAAATCTTTTTTTGAAGGGAAGAGAGCATCCGGAGAGCTCGCCGGACAGCGGTGGGTTGAAGCCTGCCCGTGACCGCCACGCCCTCGCCTAGGCGCACGGGGTAGGCTTTCTCGTGGGCGATCCGCAGGACACCGCCGGCCTGCTCGGCCAGGAGCAGCTTGAAAGTGTTGGAGCCGAGATCGAGTACGGCGCCGCGGATCGGGACAGAGGACATCCATTCTTTAAAGCGGGTCGGAAAAAGGTCGGCAAAACCTTTGGCAGGCCTCGACGGAAAGGCTCTGAATAGGTTGAATACGTCGATGCTGGACATCGCCTTGATCCGTAAAGATCCCGAGGGGGTCCGGCAAAGGCTTGCCTTGCGGGGCAAAGGGGCGGCGGACGGGCTGGCCAAGGTGCTGGAGTCGGACGAGGAGCGGAGAAAACTGATCGGGGAGGTAGAGAAGCTCAAGGCCGAGCGTAACACGATCAGCAAGGAGATCGGGGCGCGGAAATCGAAGGGCCAACCCGCCGACGATCTGATGGCGGGGATGAAGGAGAAGTCCGACCGGATCGCCGAGCTCGACCGGTTGACCGCGGAAGTGGAGGCGCGGCAGGAGGCGCTGCTACTGACGATTCCGAACCTACCGTGGGAAGAGTGCCCCAAGGGAGCGGGTTCGGCCGACAACCCGGTGGTGGTGACTTGGGGACAGCCCAAGAAGTTCGATTTCAAGCCGAAGGATCACGTGGCGCTGGGGGAGGCGCTGGGGATTCTGGATTTCACGGCGGCGGCCAAGGTTTCCGGCAGCGGTTTTGCGGTCTATCGCGGGGCGGGGGCGCGGCTGGAGCGGGCGCTGATCCAGTGGATGCTGAACCTGCACACGGTCTCCCATGGGTATTTGGAAGTTTCCCCTCCGTTCTTGGTGCGGGAGGCGAGCATGGTTGGCACTGGGCAGTTACCGAAGTTCCGCGAGGACATGTATTCGACCGAGGGTGAGGAACTGTTCCTGGTGCCGACGGCCGAGGTGCCGGTGACGAACCTACACCGGGACGAGATCCTGGCGGAGGGGGATCTGCCCAAGAAGTATGCCGCTTACACCCCCTGCTTCCGTCGGGAGGCGGGCAGCGCCGGAAAGGAAACTCGTGGCCTGGCCCGGATGCACCAGTTCGACAAGGTGGAGTTGGTTTGGATCGAGCATCCCGACCGCTCGATGCAAACCCTCGAGGCCCTTTGCGGGCACGCCGAGGCGGTGTTGCAAAAGCTCGGCCTGCATTACCGGAAAATTGAGCTGTGTACGGGCGACATCGGTTTTGGGGCGGCGCGCTGTTATGATCTGGAGGTGTGGGCGCCGGGAATGGGCCAGTTTCTCGAGGTGTCCTCGTGCAGCAACTTCCGGGATTTTCAGGCGCGCCGGATGGGGCTGCGGTTCAAGGGGGCCGACGGCAAGAACCGGCCTTGCCATACGCTGAACGGGTCCGGCACGGCGCTGGCTCGGCTGTTCATCGCCTTGGTGGAGACGTATCAAACGAAGGACGGAAAGATCGAGATTCCCGAGGCGATCCGGGACGTGTTTGGGGCCGAACAGATCGGCTAACTAGCCCTGCTTCATCAGTAGGAGGCTGAGGGCCATCACGCCCATGCCGGCGACGAGGCCGAGCAGGCTGTCGTGGCCCTTGCCGTAAGCGCGGCTGGTGGGAAGAAGCTCATCCAGGCTGATGTAGACCATGATCCCGGCAACGGCGGCGAAGCAGGCGCCCATCACTTGGGAAGGGATTTCGCCGCCCATGAGCCAGCGAAGACCTAAGTAGGCGATGACGGCGCCGACCGGCTCGGCCAGGCCGCTGAGAAAGGAGTAGGTGAAGGCCTTGGCACGGCTTCCCGTGGCGTAGAACAGCGGGACGGAAACGCTGATGCCCTCGGGAATGTTGTGCAGGGCGATGGCAATGGCGATGGCCACGCCAACCGCCGGGTTTTCCAAGGCGGCGAGAAAGGTGGCCAAGCCTTCAGGAAAGTTGTGCAGGGCGATGGCAAAGGCGGTGAAAAGTCCCATGCGGAGCAGCTTTTCCTTGCTCATCTGGGGAGTCTTCGGATGTCCGCTGTGGAGGGGGGCGAGCGCGGATGGGGAGGGCTGTTCGTGCGGGTTTTCCTTTTCCGGAATGAAATTGTCGATCAGGCCCACCACCAGAATGCCCAGGAAGAAAAATCCCACATTGAGCCAGACTCCCTGCACAGGGCCGTAGGCCTGAGTCAGCGAGGCGGCTCCCTTCTGAAAAATTTCCACAAAGGAGACGTAGAGCATGACTCCGGCCGAGAAGCCGGTGGAGATGGAAAGGAACCGATGGTTGGTCTGCTTGGCCATGAAAGCGATGACGCTGCCGATGCCGGTGGCCAGACCGGCAAAGAGGGTCAGTCCAAAGGCGATCCAGAAGGAGCCAAGTTCCATGCCTTGTTATCCTAAACCGGAAGGGGGCCGGATCGCGAGTCGGCGATTCGAGGTTCCGGCTTCCGCAGAGGGAGGGCCGAGGGAATAGTGGGCAGGTGAATGTCCTGCTCATCGGCATCGACCTCGCGTGGGGCGAGAAAAAGCATGACGGGGTTTGCTTCCTGGAGTGGGATGGAAAAAGGGGTGCCGTGGCCGGTTTCGCTTACCCGCAGGGCGACCGGGAGTTAAGGGAGGAAGTGGTGCGCGCCAGCCGGGGAAAGGCGTCCGTGTTTGTGACGGTGGATGCCCCCATTGTCTGCCCCAACCGGACGGGAACCCGGCCGGTCGACCGCTTAACCCACCGGATGTTTCACCGGGAGCACGCGGCCTGTCATCCGGCCAACCTCACGAAGTGCCCACGACCACCCCGGATTGCGCGGTTGCTGCGGACGGATGGGTTTCGGGTGGGTTGGAAGCCTGGTGCCGGGAAAAAAACCGTGGCGGAGGTGTATCCGCATCCGGCTATGGTTCGGATGTTCGGGATTCCAAGAATCGTGAAATACAAGAAGGGCGGCGTGGCAGAACGAAGAAAGGAGTTTCGGAGACTTCAGGAGCTGCTTCGCAGATGTCTCAAGAAGAGGTTTCCCCGGTTGGCAATCGATGCAGAGACTAAGTCCCTGCTGGCCCAAAGGTGGTCGAAGCCGGTGGAGGATCGGACGGACGCGCTGTTCTGTGCCCTGATTGGTTTGTGGCACTGGATGCACCGGGGAAAGAGGAGTGAAGTGATTGGGGATCTCAAGACGGGATTCATTCTTCTGCCGGAGGGTAACAAAAAAAGGATAGGAGATAGCAGATAGGAGAAAGGACAAATTCGTTTACGGTTACGATTACGTTTACGAAACTTCGGTGGCCATGCAGATGTCGCGCCAACCGGGGAAGTTCCAGGCGTTGGGGAAGTCGCGGCATTGCTGGGGTTTGACCGGCTGAATCCGGCACTCCTGTCCGTCCAGAAAGATGCAGGCGCCGTCCGGCTGATCGATTAGCGACAGGCCGCGGCGATCGGACCGCAGGCGGGTGTACTGCTGGATAAAATCATCCTCCTCCAGCCCAAGATGCCGGGAGATGGCGGTGATCTCCTGGTCGGAAACCTTTACGTCCCCCGGCCAACGACAGCAGTTGGTGCAGCGTTCGCAAAGGTATTTGGGGGCCTTTTTCACGAGATGAGGATGACCCTGCTTCGCGACAAATTCCCTACGGGTGGGTCGCTTCGCAGGGCTTGCTGCGATTTAGAAAAAAGAGTCCAACAAGCACCAAGCTTGTAGCCGCGTAGGCACCTGCGAAGGAGGGGGCGACCCACCAGCCGGCAAGGGCTTGGGCGCCGGTGGAGGTGATGGCCACGCCGTGGATCAAGCCGGTGAGGGAGAGGAGGGCGCTGAGCAGGGCGATGCCGGCGGCGGCGACAAAACGGTGGTCGATCACAAAGGCGGTCATCGCGGCCAGAAGAATGCTGGATAAGAGAAAGCCCTGGCCCAGGGCGAACACGCCGGAAAGCACGAGATCCCCGCCCGTTTTGGCTGCCACCGCGTCGAGCGGAACACCGGAGGCGCGCACCACCGTTTCCACGATGAGGGCAGCCCAACCGGCGAGGCAGGGAATCAGCCCGACGGCCACCGCGATGGCGTGCTTGGCCGGTGTGTCCACAAAGGCCTGCGCGGTGATGACCACCCCGATCCAAAGAAGGATTCCGAGGGTTACCTCCAGCGGAATGATGCGGAGGACGGAACCGGTCAGGCCAAAGAGGCAGAGAAGCGTGATGAGGATGCCGTTCAGGCCGGAGTAGCCGATCCGCGCGCCCATCCGTTTCCAGCCGGGATGACCGATGTAGATGGTGGTGGGAAAGGGGCTGCCAAAGAAACCGGCGAGCAGGGTGGCGATGCCGTTGGTGGCCAGGGAGGAGCGGGTGGCGTACCGGTCGCCAGCGGCTTCGGCACTTTCCAGATTCTGGAGCGAGCCGATCACGTTGAAGAGGGCCATTGGGAAAATGACAGAAAAGAACGCACCCACGCCCTCGCGTTGAAGAAAGGAGACCAGTTTGTCGAAGGCAGGCAGGGGAAGATGGAAGCCGATCGCGGAAGCGGGCGCAGGGGCTTCGGCGGGGGCGAGGCCAAGGCCCTTTAGAATCCAAGCCACGGCCGCCCCGAGCAGGATGGCGGCCAGGCCGGTGGGCAGATGGCCGGGAAGGCGGATCTTGCCGGCGTAGACAAAGACCACCAGCAGCATGGGGAGCAGGGCGATGGCGGGGGCGGCGTAGATTTTGAAAACAAAGGGCATGGCAATAAAGGTGAGGGCGATGCCGGCGAGGGGGGCGAGCAGGGAGGCGCGTGGTAGCCACCGGCGAAGAGGATCCGTGACAAAGGCGCCAAGAAGTTCCAACACCCCGCCAGCCCAGCAGGCAAAAATTCCGGCGGCCCAGACGAGATCGGGATCCTGGGTCCTTTGCCAGAGCGGACCCATAATGAGGAAGAGGTAAGCCATGAGGCTGACAGTGTTGATGCCGAAGGGCAGGGCGGTGACATCGTCGCGTCCCGTGCGGGTGGCCAGCCGATAGGCTTGCCATGAGTAGAAGAGGTTACCGAGGAGGATGGAGACAGCCGCGGCCGGGAGAATGCGGGAGACGACGATTTCCACGGGAATGCCGCAGACCGGTGGGACCAGTGAGAGGATGAGGAGCAGCTGGAGGAGGTTGTCGATGAAGAGTCCGACGAAGCCGTCCAAGTCTCCACGTACAAACCAGCGGGCTTTCACCGCTGCAGATTAAGATGAAGATGAAGATGAAGGGAGCGGAAACTGGCCTGCGGACACCGGTCGGGATAGTTTGCTTTTTTATGGCAACGGGATGGAAAGAGGCGGTTGAGCACGCGGTGAAGGCCGGGAAGCTTTCCGCGGAGTCCGCGCAAAACATTCAAACGCTGGTGGCTGCGTCCCAATCCCAGCCCTTGGTGGAGGCGAGTATCGGGGAGCTGGTGGCGGCGGGAGAGTGGGCGGAGCTGAACGACCGGTTTTTCCGGACGCTGGCCTTCGGAACGGGAGGCCTGCGTGGGCGGACCATCGGCAAGGTAGTGACGAAGGCTGAGCAGGGAAAGCCGACGGCGCTGGGTCGGCCGGAGTTTCCGGCGGTGGGCACCAACTGCATGAACTACGGCAACGTGGCCCGGGCCACGCAGGGACTGGTAAATTATCTGAAAAAGAACTTTTCCGGGCA
This sequence comes from Methylacidiphilales bacterium, assembly GCA_044351535.1. Taxonomy (GTDB): domain Bacteria; phylum Verrucomicrobiota; class Verrucomicrobiia; order Methylacidiphilales; family Verrucolacustridaceae; genus Verrucolacustris. The sequence goes on along the minus strand of JBILFP010000065.1, from coordinate 3,308 downwards.
GGCACCCTCGGTTGTTTTCTCTCATGACACCCGCCATTTTTCGCGGGAGTTTGCGGAGCTTTCCGCCCGCACGGTGGCGGCAGCCGGCGGCACCGCGTATCTCTTTGCGGAGGATCGTTCCACGCCAGAGCTTTCCTTTGCGGTCCGGCATCTGGGCGCGCAGGCAGGAGTGGAAATCACCGCCAGCCACAATCCACCGCACGACAACGGCTACAAAGTTTACTTTTCCGACGGGGCCCAGATCGTGGAGCCTCACGCCTCGGGAATTATCCGGGAGGTGGAGGCGGTGAAGGAGGTGGTGACCGATCCCCAGCCGAAGGGCGGTGGCAAGGTGGTGGTCGTCGGCAAAGAGGTGGACGAGGCGTACCTCGAAGCCCTCGAGGAACTGGTGATTGAGGGGGAACTTTTGAAGAAGGAGGGATCCAAGCTAAAGGTGGTTTTTTCTCCGCTGCACGGCACTGGGATCCGGATCGTGCCGGCGATGTTGAAGTCGGCCGGAGTGTCTGCCTCCATCGTGCCAGCACAGGAAAAGGGGGACGGCAGGTTTCCAACGGTGAAGTCACCCAATCCGGAGAACGGCGAGGCGCTGGCGCTGGGCATCGAACTGGCGAAGAAGGAGAAGGCGGACCTGGTGGTGGCGACCGATCCGGATGCCGACCGGATGGGCGTGGCCCTGCGCAATGTGGCCGGGGAGTACGAGCTGATCACTGGCAACCAGATTGGATCTTTGATGGCCGCGTACCGGATCGAGCGGATGAAGGCCAAGGACTGGATTCGTCAAGGGGAGGAGAAGAACTGCTGTCTGATCAAAACTTTTGTGACGACGGATCTTCAGAAAGAAATGGCGACGGCGGCGGGGATGAAGTGCGTCGACACGCTGACCGGCTTTAAATACATCGGCGAGAAGCTGGGGATCTACGAGAAGCAGGCGGGCGGCCGGGGAAAGATGGGGGCGGAGGAGTGGAGAAAGAAGAGGATCGAGAAGAGCACCTTTTTTATTTTTGGGGGTGAGGAAAGCTACGGCTACAGCGGCGGCGACTACGTGCGGGACAAGGATGCGAACGGGGCGGTGCTGATGTTTGTGGAGGCTGCGGTGTGGGCGAAGTCGCAGGGCCGGGACCTGCTCCAGGAGCTGGACGGGATTTACCGAAGGCACGGACTCTATCTGGAAAAGCTGGGTAACCTGGAGATGCCGGGGGCGGAGGGGGCGAAGCAGATCGCCCGGGCGGTGGCGAGTTACCAGGGACAGCCCCCCAAGGAGTGGGGCGGGAGAAAAGTGGTGGGGGTGCAGGATTATGAAAAGGGGAGCCACCGGGATGCGGACGGTAAGGAGATTCCCAAGGAGCGGATGCTGATGTTCGACCTGGGCGAAGGGTTCCGGGTGGCCGTGCGGGCCTCCGGGACCGAGCCCAAGATGAAGATCTACTTTTTCGGAAAGCGGAAAGTGGGCGCGGGCGATGATTTGGCCCAAGCCAAGAAGGAGCTGGCCGGGGAATTGGACAAACTTTGGGAATGGACACGGCAGGATGCGGTCCGGCGGGCGCAGGGCGCTTGAAACAGAAGTTCCGCTGGTTCCTGTTGGGGTTGGGATTGGCCGGGGCGGCAGCCTGCCTGCTGTTGGACGGTGCGTGGGACACGAACCGGAGAATGGCTGCGGCCCTGTTGGTGGTGGCGGCAACGCTCTGGTTCACCGAGGTGGTGCCGCCTTTTGCGACCGCCTTCCTGGTTATTTTTTTGGGATCCATCTTTCTCGCGCGGCCGCTGGGGGATGCGGAACTCTTTCTCCGACCGGTCGCCAGTCCGGTCATCGCCTTGTTTTTCGGCGGCTTGGTGCTGGCTTTGGCGCTGGCCAAGCGGGGGCTGGACCGCCGGATGGCGGCGGTGGTCCTTTCTCGCTGGGGCAAAAACTCCACGGGACTGCTCTGGGCAGTGCTGGGATTCACCGGGCTGACCTCGATGTTTCTTTCCAATACGGCCACGACGGCACTGCTGATGACGATGCTGGCGCCGTGGCTGGATGCGCCGGGGCACGACCCCAACCAGAAGCGGCGGTTGGGTTTGGCGGTGGCGATGGCGGCGAGCATTGGGGGCATGGCCACGGTCATCGGCACGCCGACTAACGCCGTGGCCGCCGGGTATCTCTCGGTGAACCACCATCCGGTCACGTTTGTTGGTTGGATGGCGTGGGGACTTCCTTTGGTGCTGGTGCTGTTGGGGGTGACGGGCTGGATGTTGCGGCGGGGCATTCCGGTGGCGCCCGAGGCCGGACCGGTGTTGGCGGCACCGCGGGAGGCCCTCAACCGCGGGGACTGGTGGGTGGTGGGAACGGGCGCTGTCACGGTGGCCCTGTGGATGACCGACTGGTGGCACGGGTTGCCGGCGGCGTACGTGGCCTTGGTTCCGGTGAGCGTCTTTTTTGCTTCCGGGATTCTGACGGCGGGTGATCTGCGAAAGCTGGATTGGGATGTGCTCTTGTTGATCGCGGGGGGATTCGCGCTCGGGTCCGCGTTGGAGAAAAGTGGGTTGGCTGGGGACGTGGCGCAGGTTTTATCGCACGGAGAACAGGCGTGGCAGGTGGCGCTGTCGCTTGGGGGGTTGGCGCTGTTCCTCTCCGTCTTCATGTCGAACACGGCGGCGGCCAGCCTGCTGGTGCCGATTGCCGGATCGGTTGGAGTCATGGATCAGACCCACGCGGTGCTATTGACCGCTTTTTGTTGTTCCCTGGGAATGAGCCTGCCGGTGAGCACGCCGCCGAATGCCTTGATGCATTCGCGCGGCTGGGTACAGACGCGCGACCTGATGATCTACGGAACGCTGATCTCGCTGATCGCCCTCGGCGTGATGGTGGCGGTGGCTGCGGTGCTGGGGCGGTAGTTGAGCCCGTGAAGTCCGGGCGATAAGGTTCCTTCGATGGCTTATCCCGCCAAGCTCCAGGAGATCGTCTCGCTATTCGAGCATCTGCCCGACGAGGAGAAGCGGGAGAGCCTGATCTCCTACAGCCTGACGGCGAAAAACGCTGAGCCGAAGGAGGGCGAGGAGTTCGATTTGGAGGATGTGCGGAAGGATGAGGAGTGCGCGGACACGGTGGGCGTGTTCCTGAAAATGGACGAACAGGGGAAGGCTCACTTCCGGATGACGCTGGGACCGCAGGTGCAGACACTGACTAAGGCGATGACCGCCATCCTGTGCAAGGGATTGGACGGTGTGGCACCCAAGGAGGTTTTGGATCTGGAGAGTGATTTTGTGCCGAAGATTGTGGGGGCGCAGCTGGTCCGGGTTCGGAGTCAGACTACCTACTACATTCTCTC